>NZ_JBSJZH010000007.1:0-122951 GCF_054798215.1 Microbacterium sp. GXF6406
TGACGAACTATGTTGCCAGATCGCTACTCGAAGCCGGAGGATTCAGACCCCACCTACACCCTCGATTGCGATGAGCCGGTTTATGTGGCGATCCGCCAGCGGATCGTGAATAGGTGCTCGGTCTCCTGGGTTCCCTGGAGCGACTGCTCGATCAGCTCCAGGTATTTGTCGGCTTCAGCGCGGAGCTTCTTGCGCGCGTCCCGGAAGTCCTCGTCGGCCTCCTCGGCACGCTGCTCCCACTTCCGGGCCTCTTTCTTGAGACGTAGCTGCTCCATCGGATCGTCAGCCTGCCGGGCGAGCTTGCGAGCTTCCTTCTCCTTGGCGCGGTACTCACGGATCTTGCCTTCGTGTTCGGCCTTGCGATCCTGCTGGTTGCGGTAAAGCAGTTCCTCCTGCTGGTCGTAGTAGCGGGAGTTGCGGCCCTGGACTTCCTTCTCCAGCTCAGCCCGTCGAGTGTCCAGGTGCGGCGTGAAGCGTGCCGCGTCGATCGCCACCGGCGTCTCGCCGATCTCGATGCAGGTGAGGTCCAAGATGTCTGCGACGTATTCTTCGTCGAGCCAGTGGCCGTCATCGGTCAGGGCGCCGGCGAGCATATAGGACTCGGAGATGTCCTCATCGCGTGCTTTCATGCGGAAGGTCGCAACGCTCACGGTCAGCTCGCCACTCGCGCCTTCTAGCGCCCGGATCGCGCTGCTCACGCGCTTCGACTGGCTTAGCGAGAAGGTCAGCTCGCGTGCCGGGGTGTCGTGGATCTTGGCGGTCTCGACGACGTGCTGAGCCAGCGGGCTCGCGTATCGGTACTGGTGGGCGTTCTCCAGCGGCTGGGACTTGAAGAAGTAGCGCCCGGTCGACGCATCCCTCACGGGCGACTCGTTCAGCACGAAGGTGCGCCCGTCGCCCTCGAAGGTGGCGTGCTCGGCCAGTTCGTGTCGAGTTACCGCGAGCAGCAGGCGCTCGAATTTGTTGAGGACCTCGCCAGATTGATCGTCATAGGCTTTGAGGCGATCCTGGACGTGGGGGTCGAGGTTGTCGAAGACTTTCGCTTTGGCGCTGGCCATCTCTTTGGAGATCTCACTTGCGTATTGAGATTCCAGTTCTTTGAAGGCGTCGTCCAGCTCGTCGGCGGTCTTGCAGCGCGTGAGGATGTCGCTGATGGTCTTCTCGAAGTCGAGTCCGTCTTCGATCGCGCCGAGCACTTCGTCACTGGCACCGAACACGCTCGAGAACAGCTGAAATTTGTTGGTCAGGAGCTCGAGGATGCGCTGTTCGGCGATGTTGCCCTTGTTTGAGAAGTTCACGACGACGACGTTGTGCTTTTGCCCGAAGCGGTGCACGCGGCCGATGCGCTGTTCGACGCGCTGTGGGTTCCAGGGCAGGTCGTAGTTGACGAGCATTGAGCAGAACTGCAGGTTGATGCCCTCGGCCGCGGCCTCGGTGGCGATCATGATCGTGCCCTCGGTGCGGAAGTAGTCGACGAGCGCTTTACGCCGGTCCACGGCGGCAATTCCCGTGATGAGGTCACCGTCGCGGTTCTTCTTGAGCCATGCCTGGTAGATCGTGGTCTGTTCCGGGCTGTTGTTCGAGCCGTTGAACAGGACGAGACCCTCTCCGCGGCCTGTTTCGTTGAGCGAGCGTGCGATGTAGTCCTGCGTCTTGGTGGAGTCGGTGAAGATGATGGCTTTCTCGGGTGCGCCAAGCTCGCGCAGCCGTTCGAAGCCGAGGTCGAGCGCTTCACTGAGCTTGACGGCCTTTTGATTCTCTGTGATGGAGCGCGCTAATGCCGCGTACTCTCGCAACTCGGCGACTTCGGCGCGCATCGCCTCCAGCGTCGAAGCGTCGAAGGGCGTGGGTGACGAGCGTGAGGTGGCGCCTGCTCCCGTGATTTCTTCGGCCTCTTCGAGTTCTTCGTTCGTGATCTCGTCATCGACGCCGAAGTCCATGGTTACGAGGCCACCGCGTCGGTCGCGGCGCTGTCCAGTGGCAACCTCATCGGCCAGGCGGTTAGCGATGTTCTCCAGGGTGCTTGCCACGGCGTAGGTTGACGAGCCGAGGCGTTTGCGGATGATCAGAGCAGACAGGTGGCGTTGGCTGCCGGCGAATGCGAAGAGCTCATCGCGCTGCAGATAATCGTTCACGAGGTCGTAGAGCCGGACTTCGTCCGGGGACGGCGTGAACTCGACCGTCAGCGGCAGACGCTTGGTGAAGTGGATGTACTTGTCGGCGTCGCGGCGCAGGGTGCGCTTCGAGATCATCGCGACGCGTTCGACCAGGTCATTATCGCCGGTCAGGTCACGGCTCTTGATGTAGCGCTCGCGGAATGCGTCGAGCGAGTAGAAGTAGTCAGGGTCGAATATCGAGACGAGGCCGTACAGTTCCTCGAGCTTGTTCTGCAGCGGCGTTGCCGTGAGCAATACCGTCTTGTGCGCGCCCTGCACTATGTGAGCTACCGCTTCAGGAGCCTTTGTCTTCCCCGTCCAGTAGTTCCGTAGCCTGTGGGCTTCATCGGCGACCACAAGATCCCAGGACTTAAGCAGTGAGGTCTCGTGCCTGAGCGCGAACTCGTAAGAACAGATCAGCACCTGGGCCGAGCGCCTCCCCACCTCGGCAAGCAGCGCCTCCTTCGATTTCGGGTCGAGGATCGTGGAAGGGATCAGGAACTTCTCTTGCAGCTCCTGCTGCCACTGCTGGCGAAGGCTCGACGGAGCGATGATCAGAATGCTGCGGCGCCGTTCGGCCCAGTATTGCGAAATGACGATGCCCGCTTCGATCGTCTTTCCAAGTCCCACCTCGTCGGCGAGGATCACGCCCGGCAGGAATGGCGTCTGCAGGGCGAACAGCGCAGCATCGATCTGGTGGGGCTTGGGCTCCACCTGCGCGTCGAACAACAGGCCGGCCAGCTTGCCGACGTGGTCGTTCGCGTAGCTGCGCTGCAACTCGTGCGCGTAATACTTCGCCTGGTAGCTCGTGAGTGGGCGGCTCATCGATCTGACTCCCACTGGCTCTGGGGCATGACCAGAGTTCCGCGACGGCTATGAGGCCGTCGCGGAGAGAGAGATGGGCCGATCTGGGGGGTCATCGGGTCGTACTCCTTCGCGCCGAGAACATGTCTCGACTTGAACGCAAAATGTTGTAGCTCAACATAGTCGTGCGGTCGGACATCGAAGCAAAGACGCACCCATGAGGGTGCTTCGTGCGCCAAAGCCGCCCGCAAGGAAGGCTCGCGACACGCCCGGCACTATCCCGCTCAAATCACGCCCTGATCTGGCATATCGGGCCCCGTATCGCGGGTGTCCGTCACCGTATAGGTCGGTCCGGGCATAGGGGCCGGCATGACAGACACCACCTCCGCCCAGTCGCCAGCTGCCGCCATTGAGCCTTGTCTCCCCTTCACGCCGGCTGACCGGCTGTTGCTGCGAGGCGCCTCGGAACGGCGCTACGCAGTGCTCGAGCTGTCGGGGTTCACTAAGCCCGGACCCGCACCGCGCGGCACGACGTCCCCCGCACAGGGCGTGAACGGGGCCGCCGCTCCCGTACCGGCCACCACCTTCACCGTCTGGGTGCCTCGTTCGTGCGACCGCGCATAGCCGAAGTAGGCGCCCGAACGAGCGCCGATGGGAGGCGCGCGGGCGTGAGAAGTCTGGTTGGTAGACCGGTTGCAGTGACGGATGCGCAGTGGGCGCAGATCCGGGACTTCGTCGACCAGGTCTGCGATGACCTATGGGCGCATCCCGCGAACCGGGGCCGGCGTGACCCGGGCTACTACAACCTCGTCGCCCGATACGTCGCCTGGGCCCGCTTCGCCGAAGGCTACGAGCTCGACCGGGTGCTGCTGTTTGGACGGGACATGGTGTCGTTCTACATCGCGACCGCGATCCCGCACGTGACAGAGAAAACGCGGGCCTCGTACCGGTCGCAGTTGTTCGCGGCGAGTGCGGCGCTGTTGCCGGCGTCGATGACGCCGTCGCCGATCGAGCCGATCCAGCAGCGCAAGGCCACCACCCCGTACACGAACGACGAGGTCGAGGCCCTGTATCGGTGGGCGAACGGGCAGCCCACGCAGCACCTGCGGCGCAACGCGAACGTGATCCTCGCGCTCGGGCTCGGGGCGGGGTTCAAGATGCGCGAGATCAACGCACTCACCACCCGGCACATCCACGTCGACAACGAGGGCGTCGTGGTGACCTCGCCCGCTGATGGCCGGCAGGTGCCGGTGCGGGCCGAGTGGGAAGAAATCATCGAGACCGCCGCCGAACCGCTCGACGAGGGCGAGTTCCTGTTCCGCCCCGGCCGCATCGCCACGAAACGCTCGCTCACCAATGCCGGCAGCGACTTCCTCGCGACGACGCACCAGCGTGAGAACGCGCCGAACGCGTACCGGTTGCGGGCGACGTGGATTGTCGGTCACCTGGTCGCGCGGGTGCCGTTCGATGTGCTCGTGCGGGCCGCGGGGCTGCAGGAAGCGGCGTCGTTGTACTCGTACCTGCCGCTCGTGCCCGAGGCGGAGTTCGTGGCGGTGCGGCATATGCTGCGCGCGCAGACATTCCTCGACCGCCGCCTTCGCGCTGTCCCCGACGGGGGTGCGCAGTGACGGCGGTGCAGGTGGCAGAAGTCGAGTTCCCAGCGATTCTGAAGGGCCGCAAGCCCGACCTCGACGAGGGCGTGTTCTACGAGCTCGCCCGTCTTTACAAGCAGCTGGGTATTCGTGATCTTGTTGGCGAGTGGTTCGCGGAGGACGCTGCCGCTCGTGACGCCGCTCGCGTCGAGCGGGGGCTGAAGCCGGTGCAGGGTGGGCGCCGGGTCGTGCTCGACCCTGTCGACGTGCTGCTGGTCGCCCATACGTTGCTCGTGGGTGAAGAGAACGCCCTAATTACCACGATCTCGAAGGCGATCGCGAAGCGCCTGCCGGTAGCGGTGCGCCGATACATGAAACTTCCCGAGCAAGAGCCCGTCCGGGACACGTCGCGGTATATGCAGGTGCAGCGCAGCTTCCAGCGTCTGTCGAACCTCACCAGCCCGTTCCTCGGCCTATCGGGGCATCGTCGTCCCGCGCAGGAGTATTTCGACATCGTCGACGCCACCAACCCCGAAGAAGCCCAGCGACGAGTCGCCCGCGGGCTGCGCTTGTCGAACTTGCTCATCGAAGCGTCGCTGCGTGTGCTGCCCGAGCAGTACCGGGCTGCGTGGGACGGGACCGTATGCATCGACGCGACCGCGCTGCGGGTGTACGGCAAGCGCGGGAGCCCGCGTGGCCTGAATAAGCCCGGATTCGACCGGGATCTAACGCTTTCGCCAGAATCCTGGGCCTATTGGTACTACCGGGACGGCGACCACGGTGAACCCTCTGACGGCAAGCGCCCCATGGACCCGCAATCGAAGTTCGGTGGCGAAGCCCACTTCGCCGTTCAAGCAGGACCCGTGCTCGCGAACGGCCGCACCAGTGAAGATTTTCCGAAGCTCGTCGCCTCGATGACGCTCAACGCTCCCGGCTACTCGCCCGGTGAGGCCGCAGCGACGCTACTTGCGAGCCTGGCCGACCGCGGCCACCCCGCCGGAGAAGTCGTCTCCGACCGGCTCTACTTCCCGATGGCGAAACCCGACGTGCTCCAGCGCCCCGCGCGCGCCCTCGGTTACGAACCGGTACATTCCATCCCGCGCGCACAGCTTGGGCTGCGCGGCAATTACAAAGGCATGCTGTTCATCGACGGCAACTTGTATTCGCCGGGGATGCCGAAGCACCTCTATGACATCTCGATCCGTCACGCCAAACGCGAGATCAGCGACGCCGAGTACCAGGCGCTCATCGCAAAACGAACCCCGTACCTCGTCAAGCTCAAGCAGTCGGCCGACGAGCATGGTCGCATGCGGTTCTCGTGCCCAGCGCTGGGCAAGTATCCGTCCGTGCGCTGCCCCATTCGTGAACTCGCCAAGACCTCTGCGGCTCCGAACGTCCGTTGGAACCTGCCCATCACCCAGACCGGCGACCAGCCCGCAGGGGCGATCTGTGAACAGGCGTCAGTGACGATCGACTTTGCCGACGACGACATCGCTCGGTACTGGCAGAAGTACCAGTACATGAGTCCTGAATGGATCGCTCACTACAACGGTCCACGCAACTGCGTCGAAGGGGCGAACGGCCATGTCAAAGAGGACATCTACAACCGCCTCGACCAGCCGGGCCTGCGCCGCATGCGCGGCTACGGCAAGCAGCTCATCGCCATCGCGCTAATGGTCTCAGCCGCAAACATCCGCGCCGTGCGCAACTACCTCGAAAAGCGCGCAGCGCGAGCCGTTGAACAGGCGATCGACATCACCCAGCCGGCACGCCGCGCACGCCGACTGAACAGCAGCCTTCAGGACCACCTGCCGGACCTCGACAAGCCAGCTTGGACACCAGGCAGGCCGAAGGTCAGCTAGTGAGAATCGCGGACAACGCCCCGAGAGACGCCTCGGGGCCATTGGCGTACCCGAAAACGGTCACGCGCACGGTGAAATCTCGAGAACCGAGGCTGAACAGCCGCCGATCTGACGGCTGGAGTCCATCGATACGCTCAGGCTGCGGGCCAAAGATGATACCGACGCGCTGACAGCCGAAAACTACGCAACCAACGCCCGTTCAGCGCCCGATTCAGACGCTGCCGCGAGTTTCGCAAACCGAATCGCGGAGTTTCGCAAACGCCCCGATGTGGGCCCTGCCGGGATCGAACCGACGACATCCACGGTGTAAACGTGGCGCTCTACCAGCTGAGCTAAAGGCCCTGGTGCTTTCCATCATATCCATGTCACAGTTGCGCGCCGCACACCTCAATGGGGGTTAGGCTGAACCAAGCGCGCGTTGTGCTGTGCCGACAAGGCTTCCCGCGTCGCTTCCCGTTTCCTTGGCAAGACCTGCCAGCTTGACGAAAGGCTCCACGTGACCGTTCACGACCAGGATCCGTACTCCCAGGGCCCCCTCGACAGCGATCCGGAGGAGACCGGCGAATGGCAGCAGTCTCTTGACGAGCTCGTCGACGTCAAGGGCCCCGGTCGCGGCCGCGAGATCATGCTCAGCATGCTCAAGCGCTCGAAGGAGCTGCACCTCAACGTGCCGATGGTTCCGACCACCGACTACATCAACACCATCGCGTCCGAGAGCGAGCCGGAATTCCCCGGCGATGAAGAGCTCGAGCGCCGTTACCGCCACTGGATCCGCTGGAACGCCGCGGTCACGGTGCACCGTGCACAGCGCCCCGGCATCGGGGTCGGCGGTCACATCTCGACCTACGCCTCGGCAGCTTCGCTGTACGAAGTCGGCCACAACCACTTCTTCCGCGGTCAGGATCACCCCTCCGGTGGCGACCAGATCTTCTACCAGGGCCACGCCTCTCCCGGCATGTACGCTCGCGCGTTCCTCGAGGGCCGTCTGAGCGAGAACCAGCTCGACGCGTTCCGTCAGGAGAAGTCCGGCGCGCCGAACGGCATCCCGTCGTACCCGCACCCGCGCATGATGCGCGACTTCTGGCAGTTCCCCACCGTCTCGATGGGCCTCGGCCCGATCAACGCCATCTACCAGGCGATGACGAACAAGTACCTCGCTAACCGCGGCATCAAGGACGTCTCCGACTCCCACGTGTGGGCGTTCCTCGGCGACGGCGAGATGGATGAGGTCGAATCCCGCGGGCAGCTGCAGGTCGCAGCGAACGAGGGCCTCGACAACCTCACCTTCGTGATCAACTGCAACCTGCAGCGCCTCGACGGCCCGGTCCGCGGCAACGGCAAGATCATTCAGGAGCTGGAGTCGTACTTCCGCGGCGCCGGCTGGAACGTCATCAAGGTCGTCTGGGGCCGCGAGTGGGACGACCTGCTCTCCCGAGACACCGACGGTGCGCTGCTCAACCTGATGAACGCCACGCCCGACGGCGACTACCAGACCTACAAGGCCGAGAGCGGCGCCTTCGTCCGTGACCACTTCTTCGGTCGCGATGAGCGCACTGCGGCCCTGGTCAAGGACTACACCGACGACCAGATCTGGAAGCTGCGCCGCGGCGGCCACGACTACCGCAAGGTGTACGCAGCCTACAAGGCGGCCATGGAGCACAAGGGTCAGCCGACCGTCATCCTCGCCAAGACCGTCAAGGGCTACGGCCTCGGTCCGCACTTCGAGGGCCGCAACGCGACCCACCAGATGAAGAAGATGACGCTGGATGATCTGAAGCTCTTCCGCGACACCATGCAGATCCCGGTCACCGACGCTCAGCTCGAGGCCGACCCGTACCGCCCGCCGTACTACCACCCGGGCGCGCAGGACGAGACGATCCAGTACATGCTGGACCGCCGTCGCGACCTCGGCGGCTTCCTCCCCGAGCGCCGCTCGACCCACGTCGGGCTCACGCTCCCCGAGGACAAGGACTACGCCTTCCCCAAGAAGGGCTCGGGCAACCAGGAAGTCGCGACGACCATGGCGTTCGTCCGCATGCTCAAGGACCTCATGAAGGTCAAGGGCTTCGGAGAGCGCGTCGTGCCGATCATCCCGGACGAGGCGCGCACCTTCGGCATGGACGCCTACTTCCCGACCGCGAAGATCTACAACCCCAACGGCCAGAACTACACGGCCGTCGACCGCGAGCTGCTCCTTGCCTACAAGGAGAGCCCGCAGGGCCAGATCATGCACGTCGGCATCAACGAGGCGGGCGCCACCGCGGCGTTCACCACCACCGGCACGGCGTACTCGACGCACGGCGAGCCGCTGATCCCGATCTACATCTTCTACTCGATGTTCGGCTACCAGCGCACCGGTGACGCCTTCTGGGCGGCAGCCGACCAGATGGCGCGCGGTTTCGTCATCGGCGCGACCGCCGGCCGCACGACGCTGACCGGTGAGGGCACGCAGCACGCCGACGGCCACTCGCCGTTGCTGGCATCGACCAACCCGTCGACGTTGTCCTACGACCCGGCCTACGGCTACGAGGTCTCGCACATCGTCCAGGCCGGCATCGAGCGCATGTACGGCGGCAACCACCCCGACCCCGATGTCATGTACTACCTGACGGTCTACAACGAGCCGTTGAAGCAGCCGGCTGAGCCGGAAGACGTCGATGTCGAGGGAATCCTCAAGGGCATCCACCGCGTCTCTGTCGGCGAGGGCACCGGGCCCCGCGTGCAGCTGCTCGCCTCGGGCGTCGGCGTGCCGTGGGCCATCGAGGCCCAGGAACTGTTGGCCAAGGATTGGGGCGTGACCGCCGACGTCTGGTCCGTCACCAGCTGGAATGAGCTGCGCCGCGACGGCCTCGCCGCCGACGAGCACAACTTCCTCCACCCCGAGGCCGAGCCGAAGGTCGCGTACCTGACGCAGAAGCTGCAGGGCGCCGAGGGCCCGTTCATCGCGACGAGCGACTTCATGCACGCGGTCCAGGACCAGGTTCGCCAGTGGATCCCGGGCGATTACTACACGCTCGGCGCTGACGGCTTCGGCTTCGCCGACACGCGTGCCGCTGCACGCCGCTACTTCAAGATCGATGGTCCGTCCATGGTCGTCCGCGCCCTGCAGGGGCTCGCCGACAAGGGGCAGATCGAGCGTTCGAAGATCGCTGAGGCGATCGCGAAGTACGACCTGCACAACGTCAACGCCGGTACGAGCGGAAACGCCGGCGGCGAGAGCTGAGCGGCGCGTGACCGCGTCGTCTGCCTCCTCGATGGACAAGGACGCCACCCTCGCCTGGCTCCGCCGGATCTCCGGCGACCTGGCGACGGCGACGATCCAGCGTCTGGAAGAGACGCTGCCCTGGTACGCCGACATGCCACCAGCCCGCCGCTCTGCGGTCGGGCTGGTGGCCCAGGCGGGCATAACCTCGTTCATCCAGTGGTTCGATGATCCGACGTCGACCCCGTGGATCGCAGCGGATATCTTCGCCGCGGCTCCGCGAGAGCTGCTGCGCAGCGTCAGCCTGACGCAGACGTTGCAGCTGATCCGCGTCACGGTCGAGATCACCGAGGAGCGCATCGCCGACAAGGACGAGGTCCTGCGGGAAGCGATCCTCCTCTATTCGCGTGATGTGGCGTTCGCCGCTGCCGATGTCTACGCCCGCGCCGCGGAGGCGCGCGGCCTGTGGGATGCTCGGCTGGAAGCCCTCGTCGTCGACTCGATCCTCACCGGCGAGGCCGATGAGGAGCTGCCCAGTCGCATCGCGGCGCTCGGCTGGCATGGCCACGGCGAGGTCTGCGTGCTCGTGGGAACGACTCCCCCGCAGTTCGACGTCGATCATGTCCGCCGCACCGCGCGAAAACTCGCCGTCGATGTACTCATCGGCGTTCAGGGTTCGCGCCTCGTGCTCGTCCTCGGCCGGGCCCAGATGGCCGGTCGGGAGGAAGCCGAGGACGACCTCGCCTTCGAGGAGATCGCAGCACGCCTCGAGTCGTCTTTCGGCCCGGGATTCGTCGTCCTCGGCCCTCCGGTGGCCGCGCTCGTGGACGCCGGGCAGAGCGCGCGCGCGGCGCTGGCCGGTTTTGCGGTCGCCCGCGCATGGCGCACTGCTCCTCGTCCGGTCGAAGCTGATGATCTGCTTCCCGAGCGGGCCCTGGCCGGAGACCCTCTGGCGAAGCAGACGCTGATCGATCGCATCTACCGTCCGCTTCAGGCGCACTCGACGGATCTCGTCACCACCCTGTGGAGCTACCTCGACAACGGCCGCTCGCTCGAAGCAACTGCGCGGGAGCTATTCGTTCACCCGAACACGGTCCGCTATCGACTCAAACGTGTCAGCGAGGTCATCGGCTGGGACGCCACGGGTCCGCGCGAGGCGCTGATCCTGCAGACGGCGTTGATTCTGGGCTCCATCGGCACGAGCGAGAGCGTCCGCCGGCGCCCTTCGGGCCGTCGTTCGCGCTGACCCCCACGCCCCTGTGTGACACCCATAAAGGATTCACCGAATCTTGTGAGGGTTCATCCACCGTCTGGGTGCGATCCTTGGCAGACTGGACAGGTGATTGTCGTAGCCTGCCCTGGACAGGGCTCTCAGACCCCCGGCTTCCTCGCTCCCTGGCTCGAACTCGACGGAGTCGGCGAGGCTCTCGCCGCATACTCCGAGGCCGCTGAGGTCGACCTCATCCGGCACGGCACGGAATCCGATGCCGACACGATCCGCGACACGCGCATCGCCCAGCCTCTGATCGTCGCCGCCTCGCTGATCGCCGGAGACGCGCTTCGGGCACGTGCGGGACGAACCGCCGATGGCATCGCCGGCCATTCGGTCGGCGAGCTCGCGGCCGTCGTCGGCGCAGACGTGATCAGCGCGGCGGACGCAATGCGTCTCGTCGGCATCCGCGGGCGAGCCATGGCGGATGCCGCGGCACAGACGCCGACGGGCATGAGCGCGGTCCTCGGAGGAGACGAAGATGCACTTCTGGCACGTTTGGATGAGCTGAACCTCTCCCCCGCGAACTACAACGGCGGCGGCCAGATCGTCGTGGCCGGCGCCCTGGCGTCCCTCGCAGAACTCGCCGAAGCCCCGCTCAGTGGAACGCGCGTCATCCCGCTCCAGGTCGCGGGCGCCTTCCACACGGCCTACATGGCCTCGGCCGTAGACGCACTCCGCTCGGCGGTCGCCGATGTCGCTGCGAACGATCCGAGCATCACGCTCTGGACGAACCGCGATGGTTCCGTGGTGCAATCGGGAAGCGCTGCGCTCGACCTCATCGTCGATCAGATCTCCTCGCCTGTCCGCTGGGATCAGTGCATGTCGAGCTTCACCGACGCAGGTATCAGCGGCATGATCGAACTCGCCCCCGCCGGGGCGCTCACGGGTCTCGCCAAGCGCGGACTCCGCGGCACGCCGACCGTGGCCGTCAAGACCCCCGAAGATCTCGATGCAGCGGCTGAGCTGCTGAACGGAGCAGCCGCATGAGCATCACCCTGAAGCAGGCCACCGGCCCCCAGTACACGCGCATCCTCGCCTACGGTGCGGCGCGCGGTGAGAACGCCGTCCCGAATGATGACCTCATCGAACCGATCGACTCCAGCGATGAGTGGATCCGTCAGCGCACCGGCATCATCACCCGCACGCGGGCCAACGCCGAGACCAATGCCATCGACCTCGCCGCGGATGCGGGCGCTGAGGCGATCGCCACAGCCGGCATCCCGGCATCCGACGTCGATCTGGTGATCGTCGCGACGATCAGCAACCCGAAGCAGTCGCCCTCGGTCTCTGCGATCGTGGCCGACCGCGTCGGCGCGAACCCCGCCGCGGCATACGACGTCAACGCCGCCTGCGCCGGTTACGCCTATGCCATCGCCCAGGCGGATGCGCTGATCCGCGCCGGTGCGGCACGGTACGCCCTCGTCATCGGCACGGAGAAGCTCTCCGACATCGTCGACCCGACCGACCGCAGCATCTCCTTCCTTCTCGGTGACGGTGCAGGCGCTGCGCTCATCGGGCCCAGCGAAACCCCCGGCATCGCACCCGCGATTTGGGGCTCAGACGGTTCGAAGGCCGGAGCGGTCGGCATGAACCATACGCTCACCGAGTACCGCGACGGCGATGGCGAGATCCCCTGGCCGACGCTCCGACAGGAGGGCCAGACGGTTTTCCGCTGGGCCGTCTGGGAAATGGCGAAGGTCGCCCGCCGTGCGATCGAGGCCGCGGGCATCGAACCCGGCGACCTGGCCGCCTTCATCCCCCACCAGGCGAACATGCGCATCATCGACGAATTCGCCAAGCAGCTGAAGCTGCCTGAGACGACCGTCATCGCGCGAGACATCGAGACGACGGGCAACACGTCCGCGGCGTCCATCCCGCTCGCCAGCCACCGCCTGATGGCGGAGCACCCGGAGCTTTCCGGGGGTCTGGCGCTGCAGATCGGCTTCGGCGCGGGCCTCGTTTTCGCAGCGCAGGTCGTCGTCCTCCCCTGATCCGGCCCGCCGGTTCCCTAAACTGTTCATCGGTTCCGAATACAACCCGCAAGAAAGAGGAAAACCACATGGCTTTCACCCAGGATGAGGTCCTCGCCGGCCTCGCAGAGCTCATCACCGACGAGACCGGCATCGACGCCTCGGAGGTCGCCCTCGAGAAGTCCTTCACCGACGACCTCGACATCGACTCGATCTCCATGATGACGATCGTCGTCAACGCCGAGGAGAAGTTCGGCGTCACGATCCCCGACGACGAGGTCAAGAACCTCAAGACCGTCAACGACGCCGTCTCCTTCATCGTCTCCGGCCAGGAGTGACATCTGACGGATGCCACCCCCGCTCTTCGCGGGGTGTGGCATCCGCCGCTTTCCCTTCACTCGAGAACACCCCGCTTTTCGTTCGACAAGGAACCCACACCCCATGACCAAGCGCATCGTCGTCACCGGCATCGGTGCCACCTCCGCCATCGGCGGTACGGCCCCCGAGAACTGGACCAATCTGCTCGCCGGCGTTTCCGGCGGCAAGTCCCTCGCACATGAGTGGGTGGCCGAACTCGGACTCCCCGTGACCTTCGCCGCGGAAGCGTCCGTGCGTCCGGAGGAAGTCCTTGCCCGTCCGGTGGCCAAGCGCCTCGACCCGTCATCGCAGTTCGCGCTCATCGCCGCCATGGAAGCGTGGGAGGATGCGGGCTCGCCTGATGTCGACCCCGAACGCCTGGGCGTCGATTTCGCCACAGGCATCGGCGGCGTCTGGACGCTGCTCGACGCCTGGGACACCCTCCGCGAAAAGGGCCCGCGCCGTGTCATGCCGATGACGGTGCCCATGCTCATGCCGAACTCCGCCGCCGGCAATCTCTCCCTCCACTTCACCGCCCGCGCCTTCGCGCGCACCGTGGCCTCGGCCTGCGCGTCGAGCACCGAGTCGCTCGTGAACGCCTACGAGCACCTCCAGGCGGGCCTGGCCGACGTCGTCATCGCCGGTGGAACCGAATCGGCCATCCACCCCATCACGATCGCCTCCTTCGCTTCCATGCAGGCGCTGTCCCGCCGCAATGATGACCCCGCGACCGCATCGCGTCCGTACTCCGTCGACCGCGACGGCTTCGTCATGGGCGAGGGCGCGGCCGTGCTCATCCTCGAGACCGAGGAGCACGCCAAGGCGCGCGGCGCCAAGATCTACGCCGAGCTCGTCGGCGGTGGCGTGACGGCAGACGCCTACCACATCACCGCGAATGCCCCCGAGGGCGCAGAGCGCGCAGTCAAGCTCGCTCTCGAATCCGCCGGGCGCACCCCGGACGACATCACCCACATCAACGCGCACGCGACCTCGACCCCGGTCGGCGACCCGAACGAGTACACGGCGTTGAAGAACGTCATCGGCGACCGCGTGCACGAGATCCCCGTCTCGGCCACCAAGTCCGCCACCGGACACCTGCTGGGCGGCACAGGAGCGCTCGAAGCGATCTTCGCGGTGCTCGCGATCCGCGACCGCATCGCGCCGCCGACGATCAACATCACCACGCAGGACCCCGAGATCCCGCTGCGCGTATCACGCGACGCCCAGGCGCTCGGTGACGGCCCGCAGCTGGCGATCAGCAACTCGTTCGGCTTCGGCGGGCACAACGCCGTCGTCGCGTTCGCCGATTACGCCGGCTGAGTCGCTCGTCCAACGCTGAAGGTCCTGTCCCCGCTCGGGGACAGGACCTTCAGCGTTGGAGCGGGATTCACGTTCTCAGACGCCGGGACTCGTCACCTGCCTCCGATACTCGTGCCTCCCGCGCCGAGTCTTATCGGCCGCACTCACCCGACCTTGTGGAGCCAGACGACGCTGGCAGCATCACCGACGTTGCGGAAGGGCTCGAGCTCGTCATCCCAGGCAGATCCCAGAGCGACACCGAGTTCTCGCTGCAGTTCGAAAGCATCGCCCGCAGCGATCTCCATCGCATATCGGATGCGATCCTCCCCGATCACGACGTTGCCGGCCGCGTCGGTCTGCGCGTAGTGGATGCCGAGATCCGGAGTATGCATCCACCGGCCGCCGTCATTGCGCGCCGTGGCATCCTCGGTGATCTCGAAGCGCAGATGCTCCCAGCCGCGCATCGCCGTGGCCATCTGGGCTCCGGTGCCCGCGGGACCGTCCCAATAGAACTCGGTGCGTCGGGCGCCTTCGAGGACGGGCTGATCCGTCCAGTCGAAATTCACTGCACGACCGAGAGCGCGCCCGACAGCCCATTCGAGGTGTGGGCAGAGCGCGCGAGGCGCCGAGTGGACATACACCACTCCGCGTGCGTAAGCCGTCGCCATGATCTCTCCGTTTCGTCAGGTGCGTCTTCCCCTACGACCTGATCCACGAAGTGGCGGACGATATGCGGTTATGAGGACATTCTCACCCAACACGCCCGGAATCACAAGCAGGTGATTCACTCACCACCGGTAGTACTCCGGCACACGATCTTCGCCGAAAATACGCCAGCTATCGTCATCGACCTGTGCTCCCGGCAGCCCACGAACGTGCTCGGCAAGAGCATCGAGTTCTTCCTTGCCGAGAGGCATCTGCGTATTGATCGTCACATGGCGGCCGTACCAGATGAGCTCGATCTGCGACCTTCCCTGCGGGAACTCATTGCACAGCGCGACGAAAAAATCTGCAGTGTCTGGCAGGCGGGGGTCATCCGCGTTGCCGTCGACGGCGAGTCGGCACCCCTCTCCGATACGGATCTCGATATCCGCGAGTGTACTCGAGTCATCGTCGAGTGCTTCTCCCCAGGTCGTCACGACGTCGAGGACTTCAGTGGCGGTGACCGTGGGTTTCATCTGGAGATTGACGCTCGCGTGCGCGGACCTGCCGAAGGCCATCTCCAGGCTAGAGGGGAAGCCGTCGATAACACCCGGCATCTCCTTCACCGCATCGAACATCGTCGACGCCTCGCGTGAGGCCTGGTTCTGCTGGCACCCGGTCAAACTGATCGCCAGAACAGCACAGACGGCCGTGATCACGGCGCCACGGAGGAGAGAGCGATGCTGCACGGAAAGCATCCTCTCACACGCAGAAAGGGCCCGCGATTGCTCGCGGACCCCTCCTCGGCCATGAAGTTCGGCGCTTATGCCTCGCTCATCGCGAGCTTGGCCTGCTGGCCCTTGGCCGCGTAATAGGCAGCGCGAGCGGCGTCCTTGCGCGCCTGCTCGGCGTACCCCGCCTCGAGGACATCCTGCGCGACCTCGAATTGCTCGTGCTGGTCGGTGCCGTTGTACTTCTCGATGTAGGCGTCGAGCTCGGGGCCGGACTCCCACGACGTGATGAGGCAGTAGCGCGGCTCGGTGCCGTTGTGCGTCGCAGCGTGCCACAGGCGCTGCGTGTCGACGATGAGCTGCGCACCGGCGGGAAGCGCGATGCGGTACTCGATGCTCGGGTCGGTGCGGTTCTCGCGCAGGACGAAGTAGCTGTCCTTGTCGTCGGAGAGGTTGAAGAATCCGCGGACGACCCAGCCGGTGCCGTCGGGGTTCAGCCGGTTGTTGTCGTCCTGGTGAAGGTTGTAGAGGCACTCGCCGTAGGGCGTGGGCTGCAGCTCGATGATGCGGCAGCGACCGACGTTCGCCCCCGGCTCCTGCGCGCGTGCGGTGAGGGTCGGAGCGATCGCGGTCTGGGAATCGATCCAGACGCCGTCCTTGTCGGTGCGCGGCGGCTTGTGGTTCCAGAAGCCGTTGCACTCGATCTCGCCCTTGGCACTGGCCAGCGGCGCGAAGCGGGTGTCGCCAGAGGACTTCCAGTCGACATACTCGATGTCGAGCCATTCCTTCGGGTCCATCTCCGCGCCGTAGCTGTCGAGGATGACGAAGCCCTTGTCTTCAAGCGCTGCAGATTTGATGTATCCCATGAGTTAGGTCATGTCCTTTCATCGCGGGCGAGCACGTTTTAACAAGCCCTGATAAGGCGAGCCTAACAGGGGGTGCTGTACAGGCCGTGTGACACGACCGTGGAAATTCGACGGCGGCTAGACTCGTTCGGGGCGGTGCGCAGGTTTCCGCCGCTATGAGGAGCTGAAGCGAACACCATGGCCACCGCCACGAATGTCGAAGCGAA
Source organism: Microbacterium sp. GXF6406 (assembly GCF_054798215.1). Lineage (NCBI taxonomy): Bacteria > Bacillati > Actinomycetota > Actinomycetes > Micrococcales > Microbacteriaceae > Microbacterium > Microbacterium sp. GXF6406. The sequence continues at coordinate 16,961 of NZ_JBSJZH010000007.1, forward strand.
CGCCGTCGGAACCATCCAGTGGCTGTCCGCACCCGAAACATCGATCGTCGTCCCCGTTTACCAGCGGCAGTACCGCTGGGACATCGGCGGGTGCGAGCGCCTCCTCTCCGACATTCGGGCCGTCGCCGGCGAGAACCAGGCCCACCGGCACTTCATCGGTTCGATCCTCTCGGCCCAGGACTCCTCCGAGACCGATCTGATCCTCATCGACGGCCAGCAGCGCATCACCACGCTCATGCTCCTGGTCGCCGCCCTCCACCACTCGGTGCAGGATGACGATCCGGCACTCGCCGCGGAGCTCGAGTGCGTGCTCGTGCGCGCAGATGATCCCTCGCGTACGAAGCTGCGCCCGCACGACGCCTGGGCGGATCTCTACGACTCCGTCGTGCTCGACCGCCGCTCCGACATCGACCGCGAGTCCCGCTTCGACGACAACTACGCCTTCTTCCGCAGCCAGATCCACGCCGAGGAGGTTCCGCAGATCTGGGCCGGTCTGCAGAAGCTCGAGCACGTCTCGATCACCCTCGGCGCGCAGGCCAACGCGCAGCAGATCTTCGAGAGCCTGAACTCGACCGGCGAGCCTCTGCGCGATCACGAGCTGATCCACAACTACATCCTGATGGGTCTGACGCACGCCGAGCAGATCGACGTCGAGAATCGGTTCTGGTTGCCCATCGAGCAGCACACGGGTGAGATGATCGGCGCCTTCTGGCGCCATTATCTCGTCATGACCACCGGGCGTGAGATCGCGGCGAATGGTGAGCATGGAGTGTACAGCGCCTTCCGCCGCTCCTTCCCGCGTGTCGATGCCGAGCACCTTCAGTCGGATGCCGCGACCTGGCGTCACTTCGCCGAGATCTACGGCGCGCTGCTCGAGCCCGCTCTCGAGGACGATGAGGAGATCCGCCGCCACCTCGAGGGTGTGAACACTTTCGGCCGCTCGGCCTACCCGCTCGTGCTGCGGAGTCTCAGCGAGTACCGCCGCGGGCTGACGATGCGCGCCGAGCTCATCGAGTCGCTCGAGTGGATTCAGGCGCTCTATCTTCGGCGCGCCCTGGTGGGCCTTCCGATGGAGCGCCTGATCGCACGCCTGTGCCGTGCCCGTGATGAGGGTCGTGAGGCGTTCATGCGGGCCGTCGCTCGCATCACGCCTTCGGATGAGCGCGTCGCCGCCGTGCTGAAGTATGTGGAGCTCCCCCATGCCGCCTACATCCTCAGCCGGGTCGAAAACGTCGACGATGCGACCGGCTTCGACGTCGAGCACATCGTTCCGCTGTCGCCGGGCGATTCCTGGTCGGGTGACGGCATCCGCACCTGGCGCGATTACACCGAGGATGAACAGAACAGTCACCGTGCTCTCGCCCCGACGCTGGGAAATCTGACGCTGCTCGAGCAGCCTCTGGCGGAGAGGACGTTCGGAGCACCCTTCTCGGAGAAGCGCGACACGGCATATGCGCGAAGCTCCGTGCCCGCCACGCGCGCCCTGATAGACCAGGAGGCCTGGGGAACCGCCGCAATCGCGCAACGGACCCGCGATCTCACTCGGCCCCTCCTGGAGATCTGGGCCCGCCCGGCGCTCCCTGAGATCGACGATGACGGCCTGACCCCGGTGCTCGACGCGGTCCGCCGTCGCGGCTGGCCGGCGGGATGGGATCGCGAGTTCGACTACGTCGAGTACCGGGGCGAGCACTGGGAGATCAAGGACGTCCGCGCCCTGTTCAACCGCATCTTCCGGCGGGCTTGGACGGATGACCGCGCGGCGGCCCTCGCATACTGCGCCGCCCACGGCGGTCCGATCTACGACCGCATGGCGTGGAAGGGGCAGTGGGACCGTCTCGACGACACAAATTTCCTCTACATGGGCTGGGACTCCAACTACATGATGAACGCTCTCCAGGGCGTCCTCGAGGAGTCGGGCATCGGCGCCGAGGTGTTCGTGAAGTACTCCTACATCGGGAACGTGATGTGATGGCCAAGAACAGTCCCATGCACCTGCCGGTACTGCCCGAACTCACGGCGGATCCGTTCGACCAGGCGTTCGCCGACATGTCGCTCGGCTGGGAAGACGACGCACCCCAGATCTGCGAGTGCGACCATGGCGATGACGAGGGGTACGCCCCCTGCGGACGCCGTGCGAAGTGGCGCGTCACGATCGATTGCACGTGCGGTGAGGACCATCCGCGCACCGTCGAGCTGCTGTGCACGAAGTGTCTGAAGACGGCGCGCAAGGACCTCGGCGCCGAGGCCATCACGGCTCGACCGCTCTGAAGCGGCTAAACGGTGGGGCCGGTGGGACTTGAACCCACGGATCGTCGAGTTATGAGCTCGCTGCCTTGACCAGCTTGGCTACGGCCCCGCGACTACTCACTTTACTGGAGCGGTGACGCCTTCTGATGCGTGCCGCTGTGCACGTGATAGATCTCGGCGTTGCCGATGATCCCTGCCCGCTCCTCGTCGCTCAGCTCGCGCCGGACCTTTGCCGGGACGCCGGCGACCAACGAACCGTCGGGGATGACTGTGCCGCCCAGGATCACGGCTCCCCCGGCGATGAGGCATCCCCGGCCGATGACGGCGCCACTGAGCACGACGGCCCCCATCCCGATGAGTGATCCGTCGCCGATCGTGCAGCCGTGCACGACCGCGTTGTGGCCGATCGAGACGTTCTCCCCGATCGTCACGCCGTGACCGCTGTCGACGTGGACCGAGACGTTGTCCTGCACGTTACTGCCGCGACCGACAGTGATCGGCGCGGAGTCGCCCCGCAGGACCGCGTTGTACCAGACGCTGGATCCGGCCTCGAGGGTGACGGCGCCGACGATGCGTGCACCGTCGGCCACGAACGCGTCTTCCGCGATGCTCGGAGCCGACTGGGCAAGGGCGAGAACGGATGCTGACGGCGAGATGCTCATGAGGTGAGACTACCCTCACTTCCGCGTGATTACGCGGATATTCGGGGCATTAAGCCGAGCCTCAGCTTGCTTGCGGAATCTTTCATGCCGAGTACCGTTGTATTCATCAGGCACGACTTGAGAACTTTCGGAGGAGAAAAAATGAGCAAGGCAACCACCATCTCGACCACCGCCAGCGACCCCACCGTCGCCGCTGCAGCGGCCCAGTTCCTCTCGCCCCTCGTCCTCGGACTTCAGGCTCTGACGGTCAACGGCAAGCAGGCCCACTGGCACGTTCGCGGTGCGAACTTCGTCGGCATCCACGAGCTCTTCGACACGATCGTCGAGCACGCCGGCGCATTCGCCGATGAGGCCGCCGAGCGCATCGTCGCCCTAGGTCTTCCGATCGACGCCCGTGTGAGCGCGGTCGCCGCGAAGAACTCGACCGAGGTCCCGGCAGGATTCGCCCAGTCGACCGATCTCATCCGCAACATCATCGCCGACATCGACGCGATCCTCGTCGACACGAAGGCTGCGATCGAGGGACTCGACGAGATCGACCTCACCAGCCAGGACGTCGCCATCGAGATCATGCGCGGCCTCGAGAAGGACCGCTGGTTCCTCGTCGCCCACATCGCCGAGTAATCCGCGAACACCTCCGGGAAGGGCATCGGGATTCGTCCCGATGCCCTTTCGCGTTTCCTCAGGCGCTGTGCGTCACGCGGCCGGCGACCAGAGTCGCGGCGACGGGCATGCTGCGCAGCGTTGCGGCGTCTGCGGTGCGCGGATCAGCGCCGCAGAGCACGAGGTCCGCGCGATCGCCCGGCCGAACCGCACCCCGCACGCTCGCGACGATCGCCTCATCGACCGTGAGTCGCTCCTCCGAATGCCACGGATCACGCTCGTCATCCGTGCGCAGCACGGCCGCGGCGATGGCCTGCCAGGGATCCAACGGTGCCACCGGAGCATCCGATCCCAGACGCAGACCTGCCCCGACGCGCAACAGGGAGGCCATTGGGTAGCCGACCGAAGTCTGCGCCGCCCAGTAGCCGTCCACCAGGTCGCGGTCGTCGAGGGCGTGCTGCGGTTGGATGCTGGCGGTCAGACCCAGCCGGGCGATGCGCGCGAGATCCGCGTGGCGCACGAGCTGAGCATGTTCCAGGGTTCCGGTCGCGCCCGTGATGGTCACAGCATCCAACGCCGATGACACGGCCCGGTCTCCGATCGCATGGACCGAGGCGGAGAGCCCCGCGCCGGTCGCACGGGTCAGCAGATCGACGAGTTCATCCCGGGCAATGGTGAGCACTCCGCGCCCGCCATGGTCAGGGTACGGATGCGCACATGCCGCCGTGCGAGTACCGAGCGACCCGTCGGTGATGATCTTGAGCGATCCGACGGTGATGAGTCCGCCCGAGTCCGCCATGATGTCGCCCGTTCTCAGCCCCGCGCCGATCGCACGGTCGAGGTGCTCGGGGTAGACGGCGAACTCGACGCGCTGCGTCAGCGGCCCCGCGGCGCTTCGACGTTCCCATGCCTCGACGTTCCAGGCCATGTCGAAATCGACGATGCCCGTCACGCCGCGCGAGGCCGCAATGGCCATGGCCCGCGCCACGGCCTCATCGGCGTGGGCCGGATCCGCGGCGTTCACGCGTCGGGATATCTCGAAAGCATCCTGTTCGCGCAGCATCCCATCCGGCGAGGTGAACCCCTCGCGGGCGAAGGCCGCCGAATTGAGCCAGACGCTGTGCACGTCGGCGTTGATCAGATAAGTCGGGACCGCGCCCGTCGCCTGATCAAGCACTCCGAGGGACGGCGCATCCGGCCAAAGGGCATCTCGGAAACCCGTTCCGATTCTCCGCCCATCGGCGAGCGGAGCCACCGTGGCCATCCGGCGGGCCGCCTCCGCGGCGGAGGTGACCTCGCCCAGCGGTTCTCGCTCGGCAGCCAGCGCCCACTGCACGGTGTGCACGTGGTTGTCCCACAATCCCGGCATCAGCCAGGCGCCCTCGGCATCGAGGACATCACCTCGAGATCCGAGCGCGCCGACAGGCGCGATATCGACGATGCGCCCAGATTCCAGCAGCACGTCCACCGGCTCGTCATCCATGAGGAACTCTCGCCCGGGGCCGACGACCCGTGCGGCTCTGATCACCGCCGGGGCGTCACCGGTCGCCGCCATGCTCATGCCTGACAGCGCGGGCACCAATAGAGCTTGCGCGCGCCGAGCTCCTCGAGCACGATCTCCGTCCCGCACAACCGGCACGGAAGGCCGGCCCGGTGGTACACCCAGTGCCGGTCATCGCGTCGCGCCATCGCCGCGCGGTAGTCGGCGTCCGTGAGGCCGTCCATGGTCATCATCTGCCCGGTCTCGACGCCGATGGGCAGCAGATAGGCCCAGTCGGCCCACAGCTGGCGCACGATGTCCTCGGGGATGTCCTTGCCCTTGGTATGCGGGTTCAGCCGCGCCCGGAAGAGCATCTCGGCACGGTACACGTTGCCGATGCCGCTGACGACGGCCTGATCCATCAGCAGAAGGGCGATCGCCGTGCCGCGCTTGCGCACCGCGCGCACGAAGCGCTCCTCGTTCTCGGCGGGATCGCCCACGAGCGGGTCGGGGCCCAGCTTCGCGACGGACGCGAGCATCTCATCCGGCGTCTGCAGCACGCAGGCCGTCGGGCCGCGCAGATCGGCGGCGGTGATGTCGGTCATGAGGCGCAGTCGCACCTGCCCGATCGCCGGGGGCGGCCACTCGAGGTTCTCCTCGGCGAGGCCACGAGTGTCCTCGGACATGCGCACATGCACGCGGGAGCGGCGCGGCGCTCCGATCGAGGACAGCGAGTTCTCGCCGTCGTCGTCCATGATCGTCTCGTCTTCGCCCAGCGTGGTGCCGCGCTGGTTCGTCTGACCCATGCGTCCATTGGCAGAGGCGATCGTCGGATCCAGCAGGATCTCCCCCGCGAAGTCCCAGGCGCCGTAGAGGCCGAGGTGAACACGAAGCCACAGGTCGCCCTCGGTCTCGAGGAACATCTGTTTGCCGACCGCCTGCACGCTGATGGCCTCACGGCCGTCGAGAAGCGCCGCCCCTTCGGCGAAGCGCCCCTGCGGGCTGGAAGCGCTCAGCGCCTTGCCGATGAAGTTTCGATCGAACTGACGGGCGATGCGGTGGACGGAATGACCCTCGGGCATATCAGGCGCGGGGGTCCGGCAGCAGAGTGCCGTCCTTCTCGAACTCGGCGATCTGGCCGATGCGGCGCACGTGGCGCTCATCGCCGGAGAACGGCGTCGCGATGAAGCGCTCGATGAAGGAGACGACCTCATCGAAGCTGTGCTGGCGCGCACCGATCGAGATGACGTTGGCGTCGTTGTGCTCGCGGGCGAGCTCGGCCGTGGACAGGTTCCACACCAGTGCGGCTCGGATGCCGGAGACCTTGTTGGCCGCAATCTGCTCACCGTTGCCGGATCCACCGAAGACGACGCCGAGCGCCTCGACGCCGGACGCCTGATCTGCGACGACGGCCTGCGCTGCACGGATGCAGAAGGACGGGTAGTCGTCGACCGCGTCGTATTTGATCGGTCCATGATCGACCACGTCATGACCGGCTCCGCGCAGGTGCTCCTGCAGCTGAGTGGAGAACTCGAGTCCGGCGTGGTCGGTGGCGATATGGATGCGCATACCCTCCATCCTAGAAGGCCCGCGCATCGTGCATCAGGGAGCGAGTCCGGCCGCGGCGGGCTTGAACCCGAGGCGCACGTTCTCGCAGTCGCCAGGACGCGCGATGTCGGGCCATGGCCCCAGTGCGGTCATGTGCGGCCGCTCGGCGGCCGGCGTTCCCTCGAGGCGTTCGACGACCAGGTCCACGAGTCCGGCGACGAACGCCGGGTGCGTGCCCGGCGTCGCCGTGCGCACGGCGGGGAGCCCGACGGCCTTGGCGCTGTCGAGCGCCTCGGTGTCGAGGTCCCACAGCACCTCCATGTGGTCGCTGATGAAGCCGAGCGGAACGATGACGACGGCCTTGGCACCGGCTTCGGGCAGGGTCGCGATCACATCGTTGATGTCGGGTTCCAGCCACGGCTGGCTCGGCGGGCCCGAGCGCGATTGGAAGACGAGCTGCCACGGAACGGTCGCTCCGCCGGTGACGACGCCGAGGTTCTCGATGATGTGCTCGGCGACGGCGCGGTGCTGCGCGGCATAGGCGCCGCCCTCGCCCCAGTCGACGTCGCGCGGGCCGGAGCGCTCTGCGTCGGCCGTCGGGATGGAGTGCGTGGTGAAGAGGACGTGGATGTCGGATGCTGCGATCCCCTGCTCGACGAAGCGGCTCACCGCTTCGTCGACGCCTTCCTGGAAGGGCTGCACGAATCCGGGGTGGTCGAAGAAGAGACGCACCTTGTCGGCGGTGGCGACCGAACCGAGGTCGTTCTCGGTCATGACACGCGCGATGTCCTCGCGATACTGACGATCGCTGGAGTAGGAGCTGTAAGCGCTGGTGGCCAGCACGAGAAGCGTCGAGTGCCCATCGGCGACCGCGGCGGTGAAGGCGTCGTCGAGGTAGGGGGTCCAGTTGCGGTTTCCCCAGTAGACCGGCAGGTCGATGCCGCGATGCGCGAGTTCCGCTTCGAGCGCCGACTTCAGCTCGCGGTTCTGTTGATTGATCGGGCTCACACCGCCGAAATGACGGTAGTGGACGGCTACTTCCTCGAGTCGTTCATCCGGGATGCCGCGTCCTCCGGTGACATTGCGGAGGAACGGGATGACGTCTTCCTGCCCCTCCGGTCCGCCGAAGCTCGCGAGGACGAGGGCGTCGTACGGGACCGGGGTCTCCACGAATGCGGCGCCACCGGCGGCCGCTTCAGACGCGAACGGAACGACATCAGGAACGATTGCACTCACCCCTCCATCCTCCCACTTCCCGATGCCGCCGATGGCCGCTCCTGGCGTAGGCTGTCAGGGTTGCCGTCGGCGCCAGCCGCGTCGAAACTCGGCCGCACCCCGAACCCTTGGGAGAAAAAGCTGTGCCTGGAGAGAACCTGACCCGTATCGAGGCGCAGGAGCGCCGAGCGATCGTCGACACCCAGTCGTACGAGATCTCACTCGATCTGACGAAGGGCGCCGAGGTCTTCGGATCCCGCAGCGTCGTCCGCTTCACCGCCACGCCGGGGAGCTCCACGTTCATCGATCTGATCGCGCGCGATGTGCGCGAGATCTCGCTCAACGGCGAGCTGATCGCACCGGACGAGGTCTTCGCCGACTCGCGCATCGCACTGTCCGGCCTGCAGGCCGAGAACGTGCTCGTCATCGATGCCGACTGCGAGTACACCAATACCGGTGAGGGCCTGCACCGTTTCGTCGACCCCGTCGACGGTGAGGTGTACCTCTACTCGCAGTTCGAGGTTCCGGATTCCCGTCGGGTCTTCGCGGTGTTCGAGCAGCCCGATCTGAAGGCGACGTTCCAGTTCACGGTCACCGCACCCTCGGCGTGGAAGGTCGTCTCGAACTCCCCCACCCCCGAGCCGATCGTCCATGACGACGTCGCGACGTGGGGCTTCGCGCCGACCCCGCGCATCTCGTCGTACATCACGGCGCTGGTCGCCGGCCCCTACGAGGCGACCTTCTCCGAGCTCACCAGCTCCGACGGCCGCGTGATCCCGCTCGGCGTCTACGGCCGCAAGAGCCTGTGGGAGCACCTCGACGCCGACTACATCTTCGACAAGACCCGCGAGGGCTTCGCCTACTTCGAGTCGAAGTTCGGCGTCGCGTACCCGTTCGAGAAGTACGACCAGCTCTTCGTCCCCGAGTTCAACGCCGGTGCCATGGAGAACGCGGGCGCCGTCACGTTCACCGAGACGTACGTCTTCCGCAGCAAGGTGACGGATGCTGTCAAGGAGCGCCGCGTCGTCACGATCCTGCACGAACTCGCCCACATGTGGTTCGGCGACCTCGTCACGATGAAGTGGTGGAACGACCTCTGGCTGAACGAGTCCTTCGCCGAGTGGGCGTCCACGATCGCCACTGCCGAGGCCACGGAGTGGACCGAGGCGTGGACGACGTTCAACGCGATGGAGAAGACCTGGGCCTACCGCCAGGACCAGCTCCCCTCCACGCACCCGATCGTCGCGGAGATCAATGACCTCGAAGACGTCTACGTCAACTTCGACGGCATCACCTATGCCAAGGGCGGATCGGTCCTCAAGCAGCTCGCCGCCTGGGTCGGGATCGACGCGTTCTTCGCGGGCGTCGGCCAATACTTCCAGAAGCATGCCTGGGGCAACACCGAGCTGAGCGATCTGCTCGGCGAGCTCGAGGCCACCAGCGGCCGCGATCTCACCACCTGGTCGCAGAAGTGGCTCGAGACGGCGGGCGTCAACACGCTGGCCCCGGTCATCGCCGAAGACGCGGATGGTCTGATCTCGCGTTTCGCGATCACGCAGACGGCGCCCGCCGACTACCCCACGATCCGCCCGCACCGCCTCGGCATCGGTCTCTACGATGTCATCGACGGCGCGCTCACCCGCACGCACTACGAGGAAGTCGACGTCGACGGCGATCGCACCGAGATCCCGGAGCTCCAGGGCCACAAGCGCCCCGACCTCGTTCTCCTCAACGACAAGGATCTCGCCTACGCGAAGATCCGCCTCGATGAGCGTTCGCTGGCCACCGCGATCGCGCACCTGGGCGAGATCGCCGACCCGCTGGCCCGCTCGCTCGTCTGGGGCGCAGCCTGGGATCAGACCCGCGACGCCGAGATGCCGGCATCCGCATACATCGATCTCGTGCTCGGAAACATCGGACGCGAGACCGAGTCGACGACCGTCCGCACCACGCTCGCGCAGCTGCGCACGGCGGCCAACCAGTACGTCGCGCCGGCGCAGCGCGACGCGGCCCGCGCGAAGATCGCCAACGGGCTGTGGGAGCTCGCCGAAGGCGCAGCCGCCGGCAGCGACAGCCAGCTGCAGTTCGTCACCGCCTTCGCCGCTTCGCTGACCGACGCCGAGCAGGCGGGCATCATCGGCCGTCTGCGCTCCGGCGAGGATTCCCTCCCCGGGCTCGAGATCGACACCGACCTGTCGTGGCAGCTCCTCGTGGGACTCGCCTCGATCGGTGCGACGGATGCCGCGGCGATCGAGGCCGCACTGGCCGCGGACAACACCTCCAAGGGGGCCGAGTTCGCCGCGCAATCACGTGCGGCGCTGCCGACGTCCGCCGCGAAGCAGTCCGCATGGGCCTCGTTGATCGACAGCGCCGATCTGCCGAACACGATCGTCCGTTCCTCGGCCGCTGGGTTCGTCCACCCGAACAGCACCGAGGTGCTCGGCGAGTTCGTTCCGCGCTACTTCGAGATGCTGCTTCCGGTCTGGGAATCGCGTACCTACCAGATCGCCAGCTACCTGATCGTCGGACTGTACCCGACCCCGCTGGCCAACGCTGAGCTGCGGGATGCGACCCGCGCGTGGCTCGCCGAGAACACCGACGTCGCCCCGGCGCTGCGTCGTCTCGTGAGCGAGGGACTGGCCGACGTCGAGCGCGCCCTGGCCGCCCAGGTTCGCGATGCGGAAGAGGACGAAACCCAGGACTGACCTCTTCGGCACGGAATCGAGCGGGCCTCGGACGCGGCGCACAGCCGCATCCGAGGCCCGCTCGCTAGGATCGGAGCGTGAGCACCGTCCCGTTCGAGATCGCGCCCGAGCCCCGCTCGTTCCCGCTGTGGCTGGAAGAGACCCTCGGCTCGTTCTTCCGCTGGCTGGCCGAGGCCGGTGCCAACATGGCGCACGTGCTCGCAATCCTGGTCGTGAGCGTCGTCATCGCGTTCCTCCTGCGGCTCGCGATCCGCAGGATCGTGCGGCGCATCGTCAACAGTGCCAAGGTCAAGGCGAACGTCGACGACACGCAGGCGCTCGAGCGCTCGCCCCTGGCCGATATGCGGCTCGTCCAGCGCACGCGAACACTCGGTACGATCCTGCAAAACATCGTCAATGTCGTGATCGCGATCGTCGCTCTGGTGATGATCACGACGCGGCTCGCACCCGACCTGGTCGGTTCGCTCACGCTGCTGACCGCAGCGGTCGGCGCCGGCCTCGGCTTCGGCGCGCAGAACATCGTGAAAGACGTTCTCAACGGTCTGTTCATCGTCGCGGAAGACCAGATCGGCATCGGCGACATGGTCGACATGGGTCTCGCCACGGGCGTCGTCGAGTACGTCGCCGTGCGCATCACGCACGTGCGCGATGTCAACGGCACGCTCTGGTATGTCCGCAACGGCGAGGTCACCCGCATCGGGAACATGTCCCAGGGGTGGGCGCGGGCGATCGTCGACATCGGAGTCCCGGCGAACGCGGATGTCCCCGAGGTCGAGACTGCGCTCCTCGCTGCCGCCGACAAGCTCGCCAAGGATCCGAAGTGGCGAACCCGAATCATCGAACGTCCCGAGGTCTGGGGCATGGAGTCCGTCGAGGGCGAAGCGCTGATCATCCGCGTGGTCATGAAGACGCGCGCGAACGCCATGGATGATGCCGCCAGAGAGCTGCGGATGCGGCTGAAGGGAGCGGTCGAAGGACTCGATCTCGCAGTCCCCTCTCTCGAGTCGGTGACGCCGACGGGCATCGCCGGCGCACGCCGCGTGCGCGGAGCGAACCCACCGCACACCCGTCCGAATTCGGTCACCGGCGTTCCCCCCGCACGAGGCATCTGGCGCAAGAAAGACCCGAAGCCCCCGAGCGCACCGAAGGACAATGCATGACGTTCTACGACGAGGTCGGCGGATACGCCACGTTCGAGAGGATCGTTGACGGCTTCTACCGGGAAGTGGCGCTCGATCCCGTGCTCAAGCCCATGTACCCCGAGGAGGATCTCGGTCCGGCCGCGGAGCGCTTCACGCTCTTCCTCGTCCAGTACTGGGGCGGGCCCACGACGTACGGTGAACGACGGGGTCATCCGCGGCTGCGGATGCGCCATATGCCGTTTCGCGTCGACTCGGATGCCCGCGACCGGTGGCTGCGCTGCATGCGCACCTCTCTCGACGAGATCCAGCTCTCCCCTCTGCACGATGCAACGCTCTGGGACTACCTGGATCGAGCTGCGCATGCCATGGTGAACACCATGGAGCATCCGGGCATCCGCCCGACGCCCGCGGGGCGCACCGAGCTCCCGACTCGTGAAGTCAGTCAGGATTCGACGGAGAACACATGACGCACAGGCCCCTGTCCACCGACGTTCTCGTCATCGGCTGGGGGCTGTCCGGCCTGGTCGCGGCTACGGAAGCCGTCGCCGCCGGCAGACGCGTCGTGATCGTCGATCAGGAGCCGAGGAGCAATCTCGGCGGGCAGGCGTGGTGGTCCTTCGGCGGCCTGTTCCTCATCGACTCGCCCGAGCAGCGACGCATGGGGGTCCATGATTCCCTCGAGCTCGCACAGGACGACTGGTTCGGCAACGCCGCATTCGATCGCGATGAGGACCATTGGCCCCGCGAATGGGCCGGCGCCTATCTGGATTTCGCCGCCGGTGAGAAGCGCGCCTGGCTGCGCTCCCTCGGCATCGGCTTCTTCCCTGTCGTCGGTTGGGCGGAGCGCGGCGGTTACGGCGCCATCGGCCCCGGGAACTCCGTTCCGCGATTCCACATCACCTGGGGAACCGGACCGGGCATCGTGGCGCCCTTCTCGGATGCTGTGCACCGGGGCGAGGACGATGGTGTCATCACCGTCCTGCCTCGACACCGGGTGACCGAGCTCCTGAGCGATGATGGTGCTGTGGTGGGTGCCCGTGGTGTCCGGCTCGTCGACTCCCCCGCTCCCCGCGGCGTCGAGAGCGCGCGGGAGCGCGTCGGCGACTTCGAGATCCGCGCGGGTGCGACCATCATCGCGTCGGGCGGGATCGGCGGGAACCACGACCTCGTTCGCGCAGCCTGGCCAGCACGTCTGGGAACGCCGCCCGCGCGCATGCTCTCCGGCGTTCCGTCCTATGTCGACGGATCCATGCAGGCGGTCTCCACTGCGGCGGGAGCGCACCTGGTCAACGGCGATCGCATGTGGCACTACGTGGAAGGCATCTCGAACTGGGATCCCGTCTGGCCGAGCCATGGCATCCGAATCCTGCCGGGGCCGTCCTCCCTCTGGCTCGATGCGACAGGCAAACGGCTTCCCGTTCCTCTCTACCCGGGATTCGACACGCTGGGCACGCTCGAGCATCTGCGCATCACCGGGCACGATCATTCCTGGTTCATCACGACGAGGCGGATCGTCGAGAAGGAGTTCGCCCTCTCCGGCAGCGAGCAGAACCCCGACCTGACGGGCAAGGACGTCGGCCTCCTCCTGAAGTCTCGGCTGGCGAAGGGACCGACAGGACCAGTCCAGTCGTTCCTCGACGAGGGTGAGGACTTCATCGTCGAGGACGACTTCGAAACGCTACTCCGTCAAATGGCCCGTCATGCCGGCGGTGATGTGCTCGATGTCGATCAAGTGCGCCGCGAAGTCCGCGCCCGCGATGCACAGATCACCAACGGTTTCGGTAAAGACGCGCAGATCTCAATGCTGCGCGCGACGCGGTCCTACCGGGGAGACCGCCTGATCCGCACCGCCGCTCCCCACCGACTCACAGATCCGGGCGCCGGGCCGATGATCGCGGTGAAGTTGCACATCCTCACGCGCAAGTCGCTCGGCGGGATCAAGACCGACCTCGACGGACGCGCCCGCGATGAGCATGACGCCGTGATCCCCGGCTTGTTCGCTGCGGGGGAAGCCAGTGGTTTCGGAGGCGGTGGTGTGCATGGCTACCGCGCATTGGAAGGCACATTCCTCGGCGGTTGCCTGTTCTCGGGCCGCCAGGCGGGGCGCGCAGCAGCGCGCTGATGTCTCAGGATTCGCCTCCGGTCAGGCGCACCGCCGTGAGGCCGGTGGCCATCGGCCCCCTGGCCAGCACATGTCCTCGCGAGAAGGCGAGCCGGTGCCAGCGCCCCGCGGTTGTGACCCTCACCTGTTCCTCACCGGAGATGAAGCCGAACGCATGAGCGGCGAAGGCCACACCGCGCGGGAGACCGAGAAAATCTTCATCCGGCTCGCCCCAGATCGACGCTCGAAGGGAACGGACCGCTTCTTCCCCGGAACCGGCCCCCGCACCGCGTGCAACGGCGCTGATCCCCCATTGCGCGCGCTGCGCGACGGTGGAGGCCTCGAGATCGCCTGCGGGCTCCCAGCCCCCGCGCGGAGGCGAGATCCCCGCCCAGGAGGGCGACAAGCCGCTCTCCGGCAGCACCAGCATCCTCTCGTCCTCGTCCGCCATGAGTTCATCGATGACGAGATCGCAGACCAGCTCAGGATCCGCGCGGACGATCCGCATCGCGAGGATCGTCGGGGTCTGATCGAACAGCCCCTGCGGGGCCAGTGCCGGCGCCGTCAGAGCGAGCACGCCCCCGGACGCCTGCAGCCGAATGCCCTCATCCGAGGCCTTCCGTGCTCGGCCCACGAAGGTCAGGACATCACGGGCCGTATCGGGATCGGCGAGGAGGAGGCGTGCAGACACAGGATCTAGACTACCGATGAGGCGATCATCGGTCGCAGAAAGGGCCGGCATGACCGCAGAAGCCGAGGCACGGCAATCCGTCCAGAACCTGCTCGATGTCCTCGACCTCGATGAGACCCGCGCCCGCACCACCGAAGACATCTTCACCGGCCAGTCGCAGAGCATGCCGAGCGGACGGATCTACGGCGGTCAGGTGCTCGCGCAGTCGTTGATCGCCGCCGAGCGCACCATGCCGATCGAACGCGCGGCCCATTCGATGCACGGCTATTTCCTGCGTCCCGGGGACTCGGCCCAGGGCCTCACGATCGCGGTCGACCGCGTCCACGACGGACGCTCCTTCTCGACCCGGCGTTCGCAGGCGTACCAGAACGGTGTGCCGATCTTCTCCATGATCGCCTCGTTCCAGGACGAGGCCCCCGGCGTCGAGCATGCGGCAGCCATGCCAGACGGGGTCCCCGAGCCGGAGCATATCCCCTCCGACGAGGATCTGCTGCACGACGCCCACCCGATCACTCAGCGGCTCTTCAGCGAGCGCCCGGCAGACATTCGGCACGTGGAGTCACCGCTGTACGTGACCGCTGACGGCGCGAAGCAGGCCGGCCAGATGGTCTGGATGCGCATGCGCGCCCCGATGCCGGACGACCCGCGTCTGCATCGCGCCGCTCTCGCGTTCCTCAGCGACATGACCATCCAGGAGTCGATCCTGCGCGCCCACGGCATCCCGTGGTCGACGAGGGGGCTCAAGGTCGCCAGCCTCGACCACGCGATGTGGTGGCACCGTCCGGCGCGGGTCGACGAGTGGCTGCTGTACGTTCAGGAGTCGCCGAATGCGCGCGGCGGAAGAGGCCTGTCCACCGGTCGCATCTACACGCGCGAGGGTGTTCTCGTCGCCAGCGTCGCGCAGGAGATCATGGTCCGCGTCCCCACGGACTGACAGTTCTCGCCCCCGTCGTCGACGGTCCGACGTCAGCGGTGCGCGTAGGCGATCGGCCGTCCGACATACGGGCCCCATACGCGCCGCATGTCTTCCGAGACTCGCACCGGCCGACCTGTGGCCGCATCCACGAGCACGATGACGGCCGTCGAGCGCGCGTAGAGGACGCGCGCGTCGTAGGAGGGATCGTTGAAGACCTCATAGCAGACCTCGACGCTGGATCCGCCGATCTTCCCGAACCACATCTGCACTTCGAGCGGACGACGTTGGTACGGCACCGGAGCGAGGTATTCGATCTCCTGGCGGGCGATGAGCGTCAGAACGCCCTGCTCGATGCCGGACTCGATCACGGCTGTCGGCGGGGCGTCCTCTGTGTCGTCCGCTTTCCAGAAGGCCCGCACACGTGCCTCTTCGAGCAGCTTGAGCATCGACGTGTTGTTCACGTGGTTGAACGCGTCGAGGTCGCCCCAGCGCAGATGTATCGGCAGGTGGAGACGGGCATCGGCCCCGGCGGATTCCGCCGGGGCCGATGCCATGTTCTCGTCAGTCACGCGTGAGCTTGCGGTGCGTGGAACGGTGCGGGTTCGCCGCATCGGGACCGAGGCGCTCGATCTTGTTCTTCTCGTACGACTCGAAGTTGCCCTCGAACCAGTGCCACTGGGCAGGGTTCTCATCCGTGCCCTCATAGGCGAGGATGTGCGTCGCGATGCGGTCCAGGAACCAGCGGTCGTGGGTGATGACCACGGCGCAACCCGGGAACTCGAGGAGTGCGTTCTCGAGCGAGCTCAGCGTCTCGATGTCGAGGTCGTTCGTCGGCTCGTCGAGCAGCAGCAGGTTGCCGCCCTCCTTCAGCGTCAGAGCGAGGTTGAGTCGGTTGCGCTCACCACCGGAGAGGACACCGGCCTTCTTCTGCTGATCCGGGCCCTTGAATCCGAACTTCGAGACGTAGGCGCGCGAGGGGATCTCGGTCTTGCCGACCGTGATGAAGTCGAGCCCGTCGGAGACGACCTCCCAGAGGTTCTTCTCGGGGTCGATGCTCGCTCGCGACTGGTCGACGTAGCTGATCTTGACCGTCTCGCCGATCTTGAGATCGCCGCTGTCGAGCGGCTCGAGGCCGACGATGGTCTTGAAGAGCGTCGTCTTGCCGACACCGTTGGCGCCGATGATGCCGACGATGCCGTTCGGCGGCAGGCTGAAGCTCAGGCCGTCGATCAGGACGCGGTCGCCGAAGCCCTTCTTGAGGTTCTTCGCATCGATGACCACGGAGCCCAGGCGCGGGCCCGCGGGGATCTGGATCTCTTCGAAGTCCAACTTCCGAGTGCGCTCGGCCTCAGCAGCCATCTCCTCGTAACGCGCCAGACGCGCCTTGGACTTGGTCTGGCGACCCTTGGCGCTGGAGCGGACCCACTCGAGCTCGTCCTTCAGACGCTTGGAGAGCTTGGCGTCCTTCTTGCCCTGGATCTCGAGGCGCTCGGCCTTCTTCTCGAGGTAGGTCGAGTAGTTGCCCTCGTACGGGTAGAGGCGTCCGCGGTCGACCTCGGCGATCCACTCCGCGACGTTGTCGAGGAAGTACCGGTCGTGGGTGATCGCGATGACGGCACCCTTGTAGGACTTCAGATGCTGCTCGAGCCAGAGAACACTCTCGGCGTCGAGGTGGTTGGTGGGCTCGTCGAGCAGCAGCAGGTCGGGCTTCTGTAGCAGCAGCTTGGCCAGAGCGACGCGGCGCTTCTCACCACCGGAGAGGGGCGCGATCGATGCATCCGCCGGCGGGGTGCGCAGAGCATCCATCGCCTGGGCCAGCTGGGAGTCGAGGTCCCAACCGTCGGCCGCGTCGATCTCCTCCTGCAGAACGCCCATCTCAGCCAGGAGCGAATCGAAGTCCGCATCCGGGTCTGCCATGAGGGCGGAGATCTCGTTGAAGCGGTCGAGCTTGGCCTTGATCGCGACGCCGTCCTGGATGTTCTCCAGAACCGTCTTGGACTCGTCGAGCTCCGGCTCCTGCATGAGAATGCCGACCGTGAAGCCGGGCGTCAGCTTCGCCTCGCCGTTGGACGGCTGATCGAGGCCGGCCATGATCTTGAGGATCGTCGACTTTCCAGCACCGTTCGGACCGACCATGCCGATCTTCGCTCCCGGCAGGAACGACATCGTCACGTCGTCGAGGATGAGTTTCTCACCCACAGCCTTACGCGCACGAACCATCGAGTAGATGTACTCTGCCACCGAAAACCGCTCCTTAAGTAGGCGTCGAGGATCGACACTCCAGCCTACCGGCTCTGGGTCACCAGTCGATCAGTCGGGTTTTTCCGATCAGGCAGCGCCCTTCGGCGAGCTGGTCGACGACAATGGTGACCGGATCACCGGTCGAAGGGCCCACCTGACCCACGAGGCACTCCGCATTCCCCCAGCGGACGGAGAACTGCAGGCTCTCGGCGGCGTTTCCGACCGTCGATGCGTCTTCCGTGACCTGCATGGCCGCCTTGTCGAAGCCTGCCGCCACCAGAGCATCGATATAGGCGCGCCCGGAGGCGCGCTGGTCTGAGGCCCAGACCTCGGCCGTCACGGATTGGAAGAGCGGCAGGTTGTCCTGCGCGGTTCCATCGGGAACCAGCGCAGGACCCGACGGGACCGCGGTGCCCTCCGGCACGGGTGCACTGATCGTCGCCGTCGGCTCCGGATCGCCCGTGAAGCCCAGGTCCGGGAGGAGGGAGCATCCGGTCAACACGAGCGCACCGGCCAGCAGCACTCCCGCTGCTGCGGAGATGGAACGTACAGGGCGAAGTCGACGAGGCACGCTCCGATCCTACGGCGCACCCCGCCGACCGTCGCTCATGATGCGTGCGCACTCGCACTGGATTCGCCGGCTCCGTCCCGCACCGATCTCACGCCGGCAAACGCCAGTCCTCGTCGGATTCGGAATTCTCAGCGGTATCGCGGCCGTCGAGCGCGACCTCCCCACCGTGTAGCTGCGAGCTCCCAGCCATGTGTCCCGCTGGATTCGAGGCCACTTCCGCCGAAGCCCCGGCGACGACGCGCGGGGATGCCGCCACGTAGGCGCTCGCTCCCCAACGCAAGTCGTGTCCGATCGAATCGGCATCGATGTCGGCACTGATCCCGCGGCGCTCGCCGCTCTCCCACTCGCGGAGCTTGAGCTTTCCCGTGACGATCACCGGGTGCCCCTGCCGCAGGGAAGACTTCGCATGCTCGGCGAGCTGGCGGAAGGCCGACACGTTGTACCAGTTCGTCCCGGCATCGACCCATTGGCCCGACTTGTTGTCGAAACGGCGCTGCGTGCTGGCCACGCGGAAGTTCACCACGGGCACCCCGGCGCTGGTGGTGTTCCGATTCGGATCGGCTGCAACACGCCCGAGAATCGTGACGCTGTCATTCATTTCGCTCTCCTTCGATCGCCCGGGACCCTGCCCGGATGCCTCCCAGAATGCGTTCCCGCCGGGTGACGCCATCGCCCAGGACCCGGGACATGTGCGCAAAGGCCCCGGCGCAGGGAATCGTGCAGAACGGGTGTCGGCGCAATGTCGGAAGCCCGTCCTACGGTCGTTGCGAACGGAGGAACCATGACCAGCGCATTGAGAACACCATCACTCCAGCCGAACATCGACTCCCCGCGAGAGCATCTGGTCCGAGCATCCGATCGGCTCTGGCGGGTCGTCGAGAATGGCACCGAACGCATCATCGGGCACCTGCGCGTGATGTCCGCCGATGAGGGTCTTCGATATCGCGCGGAACGGCTGCACCGTCCGACCTCGACGTTCCGTCCCGTCGGCGACTTCTGGCGCGCAGACGACGCTGTGCAGTCGCTGCGCAATGGATGACTGTGCCCCCGGCAGGATTCGAACCTGCGACCGACGGATTAGAAGGCCGTTGCTCTTCCGCTGAGCTACGGAGGCGGACCTCTCTACGCTACCAGGGCGATGTCCCTGCCCTCGATAGAATGACCCCATGGTATCTGCGTCCGAGAACGACCGCCTTGTCTGGATCGATTGCGAGATGACGGGACTCGACCTCGCCGTCGATGAACTCGTCGAGATCGCCGTCGTCATCACCGATTTCGAACTCCGACCGGTCGACACGGGGTTCCAGGTCGTCATCAAGCCCAGCGACTCCGCTCTGGCGAATATGAACGACTTCGTGACGAACATGCACGAGACCTCCGGGCTCATCGAAGAGATCCCGAACGGCGTCTCGCTTGCCGAGGCCGAGACGCAGACGCTCGCGTACATCCGGCGGTTCGTGCCGCAGGAGCGCAAGGCTCCGCTCGCCGGCAACACGATCGGCACCGACCGCATGTTCCTCGCGAAATACATGCCGCAGATCGACCAGTACCTGCACTACCGCAACGTCGACGTCTCCAGTGTGAAGGAGCTCTCCCGCCGCTGGTACCCGCGGGTCTTCTTCCAAGCCCCCGCGAAGAACGGCGGACACCGCGCACTGGCTGACATCCTTGAATCGATCCGTGAGCTCCGCTACTACCGAGAAGCGGTGTTCGTGGCCGATCCCGGACCCACCAGCGACGAGGCTCGGGCCATTTCGGAGCGCGCTGTGTCAAAGTTCACCTCAGACATGTAATACACTTATGGAGTTGCCTGCTTCGGCGGGAACATGGTGGCTATAGCTCAGTTGGTAGAGCACCGCGTTGTGGTCGCGGGGGTCGCGGGTTCAAGTCCCGTTAGCCACCCCAGAGAGATCCCCCGCCTGTATGCAGGTGGGGGATCTTTGCATGTGAGCCACTGTTCGGCAGAGAGCCCGGCACGCCCGGCCGTCGAGGCATGATCCATCCGCCGTCGACCGTGATCGGTCCGTGTCTCGGCAGCGGTGGCTCCTGCCGAGCGACGACATACAGCATGGGCAATCCATAGAATCGCTCTGTGACCCTGACCGCTTGGCTCTCCGTGCTGGGGGCATCCGTCGTGATCAGCTTCACGCCCGGCGCCGGTGCGATCAACACCATGTCGAATGCGCTTGCTCAGGGGTGGCGCCGTTCCGTCTGGGGGATCATCGGGCAGCAGATCGCTCTGATCGTGCACGTCATCATCGTCGCCGCAGGTGTGGGGCTGATCGTCTCCCGCTCCCCCCGTGCTGTTCAACGGCATCCGCTGCGCGGGCGCGGCCTATCTCGTCTTCCTCGGCATCCGAATGATCCTCAGTCGCGTTCCCGAGCCGGCTGCCGACGATGGCCCGCTGCCGACACGCGAAGGGCGCCTATCGATGATCCGGCGCGGATTCTGGGTGAACGTGCTGAATCCGAAGGCCATCGTCTTATTCCTGGCCTTCGTGCCGCAGTTCATCCGCCTCGATCAGCCGGCTCTCCCCCAGTATCTGATCCTCATCGGGACGGTCATCGTCGTCGATGTGATCGTGATGTGGGGCTTCTTCGCGACGGCGGCCCGCCCGTTCCGCCGTCTGACCCGCACCCGCACGGGGGTGCGCACGCTCAACGCGCTCTTCGGAGCGCTCTTTCTCGGCCTCGCCATACTCCTGCTCGTCGTCCACTGACGGCTCCGGCACCATAGGCTGGGGTCGATGGAGATGGATGCCACGGCCTTCGAGGAACTCGTGATCGACGAGCTCGATCAGCTGCCGGATGAGATGGTCGACGGACTCGACAACGTCGTGTTCGTCGTCGAGGACCGCCCGGAGGACGGCAGTCTCGACCTGCTGGGCCTGTACGACGGCCTCGCGCTGACAGAACGCGGGCAGTACGGGATGGGCGATCTGCCCGACCGGATCATCGTCTACCGTGATCCGCATCTCGCGCAGTGCGACGACGAAGATGAACTCCGTGATGAGGTCCACACGACTCTGGTCCATGAGATCGCCCACTTCTACGGCATCGATGATGACCGCCTGCATGAGATGGGATGGGCATGATAAGCATGTCGAGTCCGGTTCCCGACCTCGATGAGGACGTCGACCTTCAGGCGGCGCCGCTGGTTCCCTGGCAGGTCGTCGTCTGGAACGATCCCGTGAACCTCATGAGCTATGTGGTGCGCGTCTTCCGCACGTACTTCGGTTATTCGAAGGAGCACGCGACGCAGCTGATGCTCGCCGTCCACCACGACGGGCATGCGATCGTCGCGACCGGACCACGGGAGACGATGGAGGTGCACGCCCAGGCGATGCACGACTACGGCCTGTGGGCGACGGTGCGGAAGGCGGATGCGTGATGGAGCGCATGATCCGCCTCGAGATGGCGCACATCGAAGCAGTGAATCTGCGTCGACTCGTCGAAGACCTCACCGGACTCCTCGCCGTCGACGACCCGACGGACCCGGCACTCGCCCGGCTGACGCCGAGCGCCTACCCGGGCGACGAGCTCGCCTCCGCGGAGTTCGCTGCGCTCACCCGCACAGATCTCCTGGGGCGTCGGGCCGCGGACGCCCGGGCAATGCTCGACGGGCTCACCCCCGTGGCGGATCTCGACGACGAAACCGACGCGATGGCTCACGTCACGGTCGACATCATCGCGCCCGACGTCGACTCCTGGTTGCGCACGCTTGCAGCGCTGCGGGTGATCGTCGCGGATCGCCTCGGCGTGATCGACGACGACGACCACGATGACGACGACGACCGATTCGGGATCTACGACTGGTTGGGCTTCCGCCTGGATTCCCTGGTCGCGCTCGCCGACGCGCTCGATGAGTACGCGGAGGATCCGCCCACCGACGACTAGGGCAGAACGACCATCACGTCGGCGAGGCTGTGTGGATTATCGCGCGCGATGTGCTTGTCCTCCTGCATCGCCCAGCGATCCCAATGGGGACGGAATCCCTCGCCATCCCGCTCGAGGGCACGGCGCTTGCGCGACGTTTCCGGAGATTCGACCCACACCCGCACATCGGCGATCCGCGCAGATGCCGGCGTGAGGACGCCGCACCCCTCGACGATGAGCCCGAGCGCAGGACTCACCGCGTGCGCCTCCGCTTCGCTCTGATCGTTCCAGTCCCAGCGGCGCCACGTGCTCAGCAGGCCCCGGGCATGTGGACGCAGCACATCGTGCAGAGCTTTCTCGGCTCCGGCGTCCATGCCGTCCCAACCGGGATAGATCGAATCCAGCGCCACGAGCTGCGGCCGCGCTGAAAGCGGCCAGTTCGCGGTGAGCATCCGCGAAAGCGTCGTCTTCCCCGCCCCCGATCTGCCGTCGATCAGCACGACAGGATTGGATGCTTCGACGGCGATCACAGCGTCCAGCACCGCGGCAGCGCCGCGCTGAAGCGCCAGGACGAACGGATCGTTACTTCTTGAGCGCACGGATGACGCGAGCCAGCGCGCGACCAGCGACGCAGACGAACGGGATCCCCACGGCGAGGAGTGTCACGATGTTGGGCTCGAAGCGAAGCCCCTCTTCGCGACGCACGTAGACGCCCAGCGGGACGGACACTCCCCCGCCGGTTCCGCCCTCTCCGCTGCCGCCGTCAGCGCTCTCCGCGCCTCCCGCACCGCCGGCGAAGCCGGACATGGTCAGCGCGACGGGAGTGATGCTCACACCGTCCACGTCCTGCGGCTCACCGTACGCGCTCTTCACTCCGAAGGAGGCTGCTTGCTTTCCGAGTTCCACTGCGATGTTCGGCATGAGTCCACGTTATCCCAGGAACTCCCGCGCTGTGCGGGTTCACTGAAGACCATGGGATTTCGGATGCTTCGGCGCTCCGCGCCCCTCACCACGGCCGAGGTGCCTGGCGCGCGTGATCGTCGCAGACCCGAAGCGCGCCCTGGCGTCGTCGAGCGCGCCCTCCACTTTGCGCCAGTGCTCATCGTCGTCCCAGAGTGCGAATGCGCCCCCTCCCGCGGGCCTCAGCTTCTCGGCCCGGACGCCGATGAGCCGTACCGGATCGCGACGGTCGATGGTGTCGAACAGCATCTGCGCGGCCTCGCCCATGCGCTGTCCGACCGAAGTCGGCTCGGACAGCGTCTGGGAGCGGCTCAGCGTCGTGAAGTCGTCGAAACGCACCTTGATCGCGACGGATGCGCATTCCCAACCGGCTTTGCGCAGGCGCGCAGCCACGCGATCGGCGAGTCGCAGCAGCTCGGCGTGAAGCGTCTCGCGGTCGGTGATGTCGACGTCGAACGTCTCCTCGTGACCGATGCTCTTCTCCACCCGGTCTGTATCGACGGCTCGATGATCGACTCCGCGCGACAGCGCGGCGATCCGGAACCCGAGCGCCGGTCCGACCGCGCGATCGAGCATGTCCTGAGGTGCTTCCCGGATGTCCCCGATCGTTCGGATGCCCCGTGCTTCCAGGGCATCCGCCGCCTTCGGGCCCACGCCCCACATCGCACGCACCGATCGCGGCGAAAGGAATTCGATGGTCTGGGACTCGGGGATGATCAACATCCCGTCGGGTTTGCAGAGCGTCGACGCCATCTTGGCCACGTGCTTGGTCGCTGCGACACCGACGCTGCAGGTGATGCCCACCTCGGACTCCACCCGTGCCCGCACGAGGCGTGCGATCTCCCCCGGACTCCCCCACAGCCGTCGCACACCCTGCACGTCGAGGAATGCCTCGTCGACCGACAGCGGCTCCACGAGTGGAGTGATCGATTCGAAGACCGCCATGACCTGCCGCGACACCGTCTGGTAGCGCTCGAAGTGCGGCGGAACGATCCGTGCGGACGGGCACAATCTGATCGCCTGGGCCACAGGCATCGCCGCGCGCACTCCGTATCGTCGGGCCTCGTAGGACGCGCTCGAGACCACGGAGCGTCCATCCGGCGCGCCGATGATCAATGGCAGGCCGGCCAGCGACGCATCGTGCATGACCTCGACGGCTGCGTAGAAGGCATCCATATCGACGTGCAGGATGCGGGTGCCCGAATCGTCGGCCCCCTCCGGGGATACAACCCTGCCTCGTCCGTCGCCGCGCCCCATGATTCCATTCTCCCCGACTCCTCCGACATCGACGCCGGTGCGCCGAACGCACGGATGCCGGACCGATCACGAAGATCGGCCCGGCATCCGGATGCGGAGACGCCGTTACTGCGCCGCGCGCTCCAGGATCAGCTCCCGTACGCGGGCGGCGTTGGCCTGCCCCTTCATCGCCTTCATGACGGCGCCGATGACGGCGCCAGCGGCCTGCGCCTTGCCATCCTTGATCTTCGCCATGACATCGGGCTGCGCAGCGAGTGCCTCATCGATCGCCGCGATGAGCGCACCGTCGTCGGAGACGACCGCGAGACCGCGGGCGTCGACGACCTCCTGCGGGGTGCCCTCACCGGCGATGACGCCCTCGAGAACCTGGCGGGCGAGCTTGTCGTTCAGCGTTCCGGCGTCGACGAGTTTCTGCAGATCGGCGACGGATGCCGGCGAGATGAGCTCGACGGCCGTCTTGCCCTGCGCGTTCGCCTGGCGGGTGATCTCGCCCGTCCACCACTTGCGCGCGGCGGCCGGGGTCGTACCGGCGGCGATCGTCGCCTCGACGACCTCGACCAGGTCGCTGTTGCGCACGTCCTGGTACTCGAGGTCGGTGAAGCCCCATTCGGCCTTCAGACGGCGGCGGCGCGCGACGGGCTGCTCGGGCAGAGCTGCACGCAGCTCCTCGATCAGCTCGGCGTCCGGCTGCACGGGGAGCAGGTCGGGCTCCGGGAAGTAGCGGTAGTCGTCGGCGTCCGACTTCGGACGGCCCGGCGAGGTGGTGCCGGTGTCCTCGTGCCAGTGACGGGTCTCCTGGATGATCGTGCCGCCGTCGGCGAGGATCTGCGCCTGACGCTGGATCTCGTGACGCACGGCGCGCTCGACGGAGCGCATCGAGTTGACGTTCTTCGTCTCGGTTCGGGTGCCCAGCGGCGCCGGCTCCTCGCCCTCGGCGACGCGCGGGCGCAACGACACGTTCGCGTCGCAGCGCAGGTTGCCGCGCTCGAGGCGGGCCTCGGAGATACCGAGGCTGCGGACGATGTCGCGGATCGTCGAGACGTAGGCCTTGGCGACCTCGGGTGCGCGGTGATCCGTGCCGAAGATCGTCTTCGTGACGATCTCGACGAGCGGGACTCCGGCCCGGTTGTAGTCGACCAACGAGTACTCGGCGCCCTGGATGCGACCGGTCGCGCCCCCCATGTGGGTGAGCTTTCCGGCATCCTCCTCCATGTGCGCGCGCTCGATCGGAACGGTGACGAGCATGCCGTCCTCGAGTTCGACGACGACCTCACCCTCGTAGGCGATCGGCTCGTCGTACTGCGAGATCTGGTAGTTCTTGCCCAGGTCGGGGTAGAAGTAGTTCTTGCGCGCGAAGCGGCTCGACTCGGCGATCGAGCAGCCGAGGGCGAGGCCCAGGCTGATCGACGAGCGGATCGCCGTGGCGTTGACCGTGGGCATGGCTCCCGGCAGACCCATGTCGACCGGGGCGATGAGCGTGTTCGGCTCCGCCGCGTGGTACTTCTCGTTCGCCGGGTTCGGGGCGCCCGAGAACATCTTGGTCTCGGTGTTCAGCTCGACGTGCACCTCGAAGCCGAGCACGGGCTCGAACATCTCGAGGGCTTTGTCGAAGTCCATGAGCTTGGCTGCGGCGGCCATCAGTTCTTTCCTCCTGCGAGCTGCGGGGCGCGGGTGAGCAGCGGGGCTCCCCACGAGTCGACGAGTGCGGTCTCCAGCGCGGCGCCCACGCGGTACAGGCGGGCGTCCTCACGTGCGGGGGCGAGGAACTGGATGCCGACGGGAAGGCCGTCGTCATCGGCGAGGCCGGACGGGATCGAGATGCCGGGGACGCCGGCGAGGTTCGCCGGGATCGTCGTCAGGTCGTTCAGGTACATCTGCAGCGGGTCGCCGATGCGCTCGCCGAGCTTGAACGCGGTGGTGGGCGCCGTCGGGGTCGCGATGACGTCGACCTGTGCGAACGCCTGGTCGAAGTCCTGCTGGATGAGGGTGCGGACCTTCTGGGCGCTGCCGTAGTAGGCGTCGTAGTAGCCGGCCGACAGGGCGTAGGTGCCGAGGATGATGCGGCGCTTGACCTCGTCGCCGAAGCCCGCCTCGCGGGTCGCCGACATGACGTCCTCGACCGTGGCGCCCCCTTCGGGGGTGACCCGCATGCCGAAGCGCACGGAGTCGAACTTCGCAAGGTTGCTGGATGCCTCGGCGGGGAGGATCAGGTAGTAGGCGGCGACGCCGTACTCGAAGTGCGGGGTCGAGATCTCGACGATCTCGGCGCCCTGCTGCTCCATGAGGGCGAGCGATGCGCGGAAGGATGCTGCGACGCCCGGCTGGAAGCCCGAGTCGGGCAGCTCCTTGATGACGCCGACCTTCAGACCCTTGAGCACGTCTCCGCGCGCGCCCTCACGGGCGGCCTCGGCGAACGACGGCCAGGCGTCGGTGAGCGAGGTCGAGTCGTTCGCGTCGTGACCGCCGATGACGTCGTGCAGCAGACCCGAGTCGAGCACCGTGCGGGTGACGGGGCCGACCTGGTCGAGGCTGGACGCCAGCGCGATCGAACCGTAACGGCTCACCGAGCCGTAGGTGGGCTTGACGCCGACGGTGCCGGTGACGTGCGCGGGCTGACGGATCGATCCGCCGGTGTCCGAGCCGAGGGCCAGCGGCGCCTCGAAGGCAGCCACCGCGGCGGCCGAGCCACCGCCGGATCCGCCGGGGATGCGCTCGAGGTCCCACGGGTTGCGGGTCGGGCCGTACGCGGAGTGCTCGGTGGAGGAGCCCATCGCGAACTCGTCCATGTTGGTCTTGCCGAGGGCGATGAGGCCGGCCTCGCGGGCGCGCGCCACGACGGTCGCGTCGTAGGGCGACATGTAGCCCTCGAGGATCTTCGAGCCGCTGGTGGTCGGCTGGTCCTTCGTGACCAGCACGTCCTTGATGGCCAGCGGGACGCCGGCGAGCGGGTGCAGCTGCTCCCCCGCGGCACGGGCGGCGTCGATCGCTTCGGCCGCGGCGATCGCACCCTCGTTGACGTGCAGGAAGGCGTGGACATCACCGTCGACGGCGGCGATGCGGTCGAGGTGGGCCTGCGTGGCCTCGCGGCTGGAGACCTCTCCGGCGTTCAGCTTGTCGGCGAGCTCGGCCGCGGTGAGGCGGATGATGTCGGTCACTGCTCTTCTCCCAGGATCGCGGTCACGCGGAAACGACCGTCCGCGGCATCCGGTGCATTCTGCAGCACCTGCTCATGCGTGAGCGTCTCGCCGACCACATCGGGCCGGAAGACGTTCGCAAGCGGGATCGGGTGGCTCGTGGCGACGACATCGGCCGTCGCGACCTCCGCGACCTTCGCGATGTTGTCGACGATGGCGTCGAGCTGGCCCGTGAGCCGCGTCACCTCGTCGTCGTTCAGCTGGATACGCGCGAGCACGCCGAGATGGCGCACAAGATCAGGGGTGATTTCAGACACCACAACAGTCTAGAGCGCGCAGTGCGCGGACTCAGTTCTCTCGTCCCAATAAGCTGGGATTCATGACGACGTTCGACCCGCCGCGCCCGTGGACCGCTTCGTACGCTCCGGGAGTCCCCGAAGACCTCGGCCAGATCACCGGATCTCTCATCGACATCGTCGAGGCATCCGCCCGGGACTACCCCGAAGCACCGGCGCTCGAATTCTTCGGACGCGAGACGTCCTACCGCGAGCTGCAGACCGCCATCGAGCGCGCCGCAGCGGGCCTCGCCGCCCGCGGCGTCCGCGCCGGTGATCCCGTCGCGATCATCCTGCCCAACTGCCCGCAGCACATCGTCGCCTTCTACGCGGTGCTGCGTCTCGGCGCCATCGTCATCGAGCACAATCCGCTCTACACGCCGCGCGAACTGCGCAAGCAGTTCTCCGACCACGGCGCCCAGCACGTCATCGCATGGAGCAACGTCGCCCACCTCGTGCAGGAGTTCCCCGCCGACCTCGCCGTCGACACACTCATCTCGGTCGACATCACCCGGGGAATGCCCACCGTCATGCAGCTCGCGCTGAAGCTCCCGGTGCCGTCACTGCGGGCCAAGCGCGCCCAGCTGACGCGCCCGGTCCGCGACGCCATCAGCTGGGAAGACATCGTCTCCGCCGAGCCCCTCGCCCCCTCGCATCCGCGACCGCAGACCGACGACCTCGCGATCATCCAATACACCAGCGGCACCACCGGAGACCCGAAGGGCGCCTCCCTCACCCACCGCAATCTTCTCGCCAACGCGATGCAGGCCGTCTCGTGCATCCCGATGGTCGAGCGCGGTGCAGGCACGGTGTTCTACGCGGTGCTGCCCATGTTCCACGCCTACGGGCTCACCCTCTGCCTCACCTTCGCGATGTCGGTCGGGGCCCGTCTCGTGCTCTTCCCGAAGTTCGACCCTGACATGGTGCTCGACGTCGTCAAGAAGCGCCCCGCGACCGTGCTGCCGCTCGTGCCCCCGATCGCCGAACGGCTGCTGGCCCGTGCGCGCGAGCGCGGGATCTCACTGGCGGGGACCGGAATCGCCGTCTCCGGGGCGATGGCACTCGACAAGGAGCTCGTCGTGCCCTGGGAGGCCGAGACCGGCGGAATGCTCATCGAGGGCTACGGGCTCTCGGAGTGCTCCCCCGTGCTGATGGTCAACCCCGTCGACGACAAGCGCACCGCGGGAAGCATCGGCCTGCCGATGCCGGGAACCGAAGTCCGCATCGCTGATCAGGACGACCCGTCGAAGGAAGCCGCCCCCGGCCAGCCCGGCGAGCTCCTCGTCCGCGGACCTCAGGTGTTCTCCGGCTACTACGGACGCCCGGAAGCCACTGCCGCCGTGTTCCACGAGGACTGGTTCCGCACGGGCGACGTCGTGACCATGGACGACGCCGGCTTCTTCCGCATCGTCGACCGCATCAAGGAGCTCATCATCACCGGCGGCTTCAACGTCGCCCCCACCGAGGTCGAGATCGCCCTGCGGCAACATCCCGCCGTCGCCGATGCGGCCGTCGTCGGTCTGCCGAGCACCCGCAGCGGCGAAGAGGTGGTCGCCGCCGTCGTCCTGGATGCCGGCGCCGAACTCGACGAGCAGGGTATCCGCGACTTCGTCCGCGGGATTCTGACCCCGTACAAGGTGCCGCGCCGGCTCTTCGTCGTCGACGAGCTCCCGAAGTCGATGATCGGCAAAGTGCTGCGTCGTCAGGTCAAGGACAGCCTGCTGACCCTCAGCTCGGGAAACTGACGCGCCCGAGGCCGGTCGCCAGGCGGCTTCCCAGGTGAAAGCGCTACGCTCGGGAAGTGACTGCTGACCAAGACCAGACGCCCGACGCCCCCTCCGTACCCGGATTCGAGGAGCTCGGCATCACCGGCCCCGTTCTGAAGGCCATCCGCGACCTCGGCTACGAGACGCCTTCGGCGATCCAGGCCGCTACGATCCCCACCCTCCTCGGCGGCCGCGACGTCGTCGGCATGGCGCAGACCGGAACCGGCAAGACGGCCGCCTTCGCTCTGCCCGTCCTCGAGCGTCTCGACGTCTCGCAGAAGACCCCGCAGGCCCTCGTGCTCGCCCCGACCCGCGAGCTCGCCCTGCAGGTGTGCGAGGCCTTCGAGTCTTACTCGACGAAGATGAAGGGCGTGCACGTGCTGCCCGTCTACGGCGGACAGGGCTACGGCGTTCAGCTGTCGGCGCTGCGCCGCGGCGTCCACGTCGTCGTCGGCACGCCCGGCCGCATCATGGACCACCTCGCCAAGGGCACGCTCGACCTCTCCGAGCTGAAGTACCTCGTGCTTGACGAGGCCGACGAAATGCTGAAGATGGGCTTCGCGGAGGACGTCGAGGAGATCCTCTCGCAGACTCCCGAGGAGAAGCAGGTCGCCCTGTTCTCGGCGACCATGCCTCCCAGCATCCGTCGCCTCGCCCAGCAGTACCTGCGCGACGCCGAGGAGATCACGGTCAAGTCCAAGACCGCGACGAACACGAACATCACCCAGCGCTACCTGGTCGTCTCCTATCAGCAGAAGGTCGACGCCCTCACCCGCATCCTCGAGGTCGAGAACTTCGACGGCATGATCATCTTCGTCCGCACGAAGAACGAGACCGAGACGCTCGCCGAGAAGCTGCGGGCGCGCGGCTACTCCGCGGCCGCCATCAACGGTGACATCGCCCAGGTCCAGCGCGAGCGCAGCGTCAACCAGCTCAAGGACGGCAAGCTCGACATCCTCGTCGCCACCGATGTCGCCGCCCGTGGTCTCGACGTCGAGCGCATCAGCCACGTCGTCAACTTCGACATCCCGACCGACACCGAGTCCTACGTGCACCGCATCGGCCGCACCGGCCGGGCCGGGCGCACCGGTGACGCCATCAGCTTCATCACCCCGCGCGAGCGCTACCTCCTCAAGAGCATCGAGCGGGCGACCCGCCAGCAGCCGACCCAGATGCAGCTTCCGAGCATCGAGGACGTCAACACGACGCGCCTGGCACGTTTCGACGATGCGATCACTTCGGCGCTGGCCGAGACCGGTCGCATCGAGAAGTTCCGCGACATCATCGCCCACTACGTCCGCAACCACGATGTGCCCGAGACGGATGTCGCGGCGGCTCTCGCCGTCGTCGCCCAGGGCGAGTCCCCGCTGCTGCTGGACGCCGAGAACGACCGTCTCTCGGCTGCCGTCGAGCGCGACAACCGACCGCCGCGCGAGCGCAATGACCGTGACCGCGGCGACCGTCCCGCACGCGAGCCGCGCGAGCGTCGCGGACGCGGCGACTACACCCCCTACCGCATCGAGGTCGGCCGGCGTCACCGCGTCGAGCCCCGCCAGATCGTGGGTGCGCTCGCGAACGAGGGTGGTCTCGGCCGCGACGACTTCGGCGCGATCAACATCAAGCCGGACTTCTCGATCGTCGAGCTTCCCGTGACGATGGACCCCGCGGTCCTCGACAAGCTCAGCGACACGCGGATCTCGGGTCGCCTGATCGAGATCAAGCCCGACAACGGCCCTCGCGGCGGCGGCGCACGCCGTGAAGGCGGTTACGAGCGGCGCGGAGGATATGACCGTCGTGACGGCGGCGACCGCCGTGGCGGATACGACCGGGACCGCGGCGGATACGACCGCGGCGGTCGCGATGGCGGTTACGACCGCAAGCCCCGCCACAAGAACTGAGCGGTTCGCACTGAAGCAGGACTTCCCGATCGGGAAGTCCTGCTTCGTCTTTCAGGCGTCGAGCGTGGCCGGCCCCTCGGTCACCAGGATGCGGAACTGAGCTGCGTCGAGGACCCGGATGCCGAGGTCCTCCGCCTTCTTCAGCTTCGATCCCGCACCGGGCCCGGCCGCGACGAAGTCCGTCTTCTTCGAGACGCTCGAAGCCGCCTTGCCGCCGGCGGAGATGATCGCCTCCTGGGCTCCCTCGCGGGTGAATCCGTCGAGGGAGCCGGTCGCGACGATGGTAAGGCCCTCGAGCACTCCCCCCTCGGCGACGGCGGCGCCCGGACCGGGGTGGCCCGGCGTGGCCCACTGCACACCGGCAGCCTTCCATTGGTCGACGATGGCGATGTGCCAGTCCACCTCGAACCAGGCCAGCAGCGATTCTGCGATGATGCCGCCGACTCCATCGACGGCCGACAGTTCATCGAGCGAGGCCGAGCGGATGGCGTCGAGGGAGCCGAACCACTGCGCGAGGGCGCGAGCGGCGACCGGCCCGACGTGACGGATGTTCAGCGAGACGAGTAGACGCCACAGCTCCTTCGTCTTCGCCTTCTCGAGCTCGGCGAGCAACTTCAGCGCCTGAGACGAAGGCTGGCTCGCGACGCGTCCCTCTTTCTTCTCCGCTGCGGTGGCGTTGCGTCGGAACGGCGAACGGATCTTCACGACGCCGTCCTCGCCTTCCTTGGGCAGTCCAGTCTCTGCGTCGCGCACGATGACCTCGATCGGCACGAGCTGCTCGAGCGTGAGGTCGAACAGGCCTGCTTCGGTCACCAGCGGGGGAATCGACGGGTGGCTCGGCTGCGTCAGGGCCGCGGCGGTCACTTCACCGAGCGCCTCGACGTCGAGTGCGCCGCGTGAACCGATGTGCTCGACGCGTCCGCGCACCTGGGCGGGGCAGGAGCGGGAGTTCGGACACCGCAGATCGATGTCTCCCTCCTTCATCGGCCGCAGGGTCGTTCCGCATTCCGGACATCCGACGGGCATGATGAACTCGCGCTCCGTGCCGTCGCGCTTGTCGACCACGGGGCCGAGAACCTCGGGGATCACGTCACCGGCCTTGCGGAGCACGACGGTGTCGCCGATGAGCACGCCCTTGGCCTTGACGACGTCCTTGTTGTGAAGGGTCGCCTGGCGCACGACGGAGCCCGCGACGTGCGCGGGGGCCATGACGGCGAACGGCGTCGCCCGCCCCGTGCGGCCGACGGAGACGACGATGTCGAGGAGCGTCGTCTGCACCTCCTCGGGCGGATATTTGAAGGCGATCGCCCAGCGCGGTGCGCGCGAGGTGATGCCGAGCTCCTCATGCAGCGCCAGCTCATCGACCTTCACGACGATCCCGTCGAGCTCGTGCTCGATGTCGTGCCGGTGCTCACCGAAGTGCGCGACGAAATCGACGACGTCGTCGACCGTCGGGCAGACCTTCGTATGAGGACTCGTCGGCAGCCCCCACACGGCGAGCAGATCGTAGATCTCGCTCTGCGCCGCCACAGGCGGAGTCGTCCACGCCCCGATGCCGTGCACGTACAGGTCGAGCGACTCCAGACGCAACAGCCCTGCTTCGAGCTCGAGGCCATCCTTCTTGTCGATCTGCTGTCGCAGCCCCCCGCTCGCGGCGTTGCGCGGATTCGCGAAGGCCGGGAAACGACGGGCGGCCGCGGTGCGCGCCTTCTCCTCGTCGAACGGTTTCTTCGGACCCGTGCGCGCCTCCCACTTGCCGAGCGATTCGGCGTAGGCCCGCTCGCGGAAAGATGCCTGCGCGGCGTTGAGCCGCTCGAAGGCTGCGACGGGGATGAACACCTCGCCACGCACCTCGACGATCTCCGGGTGTCCTGTGCCCCGCAGCCGCTCGGGGATCATGCCCAGCCGAAGCGCGTTCTCTGTCACGATCTCGCCGACGCGCCCATCTCCGCGCGTCGCGGCCGAGGTCAGAACCCCATTCTCATAGCGCAGGTTGATCGCGAGGCCATCGATCTTCAGCTCGGTGAGCCACGCGACCTCGCGACCGGTCGCAGCATGGGTCTTCGCCGCCCATTCGCGCAGCTCGTCGATGGAGAAGACGTTGTCGAGGCTGAGCATCCGCTCGGCGTGCTCGATGGTATCGAGGCCCGTGGCCTCAGCGGCGCCGACCATCTGCGTCGGCGAGTCCTGCCCCTGCACCTCGGGGTGCAGCCGCTCCAGCTCTTCGAGTCGCCGCATCCACCCGTCATAGGTCGCGTCGTCGACGAGCGAGGTGTCGCGCCCGTAGTACGCGTCCTTCGCCTCGAGGATGCGTTCGGTCAGCGAATCCGCCTCGATACGGGCGTCGTCCAACGAAATCTTCTCCGGCACGATTCCAGTCTACGAGCGGGCGCAGACATTATCGGAGCCACCGCTGCGCCTCCTTGCCTCGGCCCCCGGCCACCCCCTAAGGTTCCGAGCAACGGCATCCGCCGAAATCCATCTCAGAGGGGGAAATATGCAGAATCTCACGGTGCTGGGCACAGGCGTGCTCGGGTCGCAGATCATCTTCCAGTCCGCGTACTCCGGCAAGGACGTCGTCGCCTACGACATCAGCGATGAGATCCTGCAGAAGCTGCCGGCACGCTGGGAGCAGCTGAAGCCGTCATACCTGCGAGACCTCCCGGATGCGACGCCGGAGAAGCTCGAGGCAGCCGTGGCGCGCATCCGAGTGAGCAGCGACCTCGCGGATGCCGTCAAGGATGCCGACCTCATCATCGAGGCGGTGCCCGAGCGTCTCGATATCAAGCAGGACACCTGGAAGAAGGTCAGCGCCGTCGCACCGGCAAAGACGATCTTCGCCACGAACTCCTCCACGCTCCTGCCCAGCCAGATCGCGCCGTTCACCGATCGGCCGGAGAAGTTCCTCGCGATGCACTTCGCCAATGAGGTCTGGAAGTTCAACACGTGCGAGGTGATGGAGCACTCGGGAACAGATGCGGCCGTCTTCGAGGCAGCGGCGGAGTTCGCCGAGCAGATCGGGATGGTCCCGATCCGAATCCACAAGGAGCAGCCCGGCTATGTGCTCAACTCGTTGCTCGTGCCCTTCCTCGCCGCGGCGGCGAAGCTGCACGTGAACGGCATCGCCGACATCGAGGACATCGACAAGGTCTGGCGCGTCTCCACCGGGGCTCCGTTGGGCCCCTTCCAGATCTACGACGTTGTCGGCATGATGACGCCGTACATGCTCAACAAGGACAGCGCCGACCCCGATATGAAGACATTCGCTGAAGAGCTGAAGACCGACTACATCGACAAGGGCTACCTGGGCACGTCGACGGGCCGCGGCTTCTATACCTACGGCTGACCGGTCGGATGCCGGTGCGCGCGACCGTCAGGCCGTAACGGGAACCACCGAGACCGTCGTATCGATCGTGAACTGGCCCAGGACACGGGTGCCGAGATAGAGCACCGCGGTCTGGCCGGGCGCGACACCATCGAGCGGGATCGACGGGACGACCCGCACACCGGCATCCGAGACCGAGGCCTGTGCGAGCACGGGCTCGGAATGTGCGCGGATCTGCACATGGCACTCGAAATCCGGTGCGAGGGGCGCGGCACCCGCCCACGAGTACCGCTCTCCGGAGATCTCCGCGATTGCGAGAGCCTCCTTCGGGCCGACGACCACCGTGTTCGACACGGGCCGGACCTCGAGCACGAAGCGCGGTTTGCCGTCCGCGGCCGGGACCCCGAGCTTGAGACCGCGGCGCTGACCGACGGTGAACGCGTGCGCTCCCTCGTGACTGCCCACCACCGCGCCGGACTGATCGAGGATCTCGCCGTCCGCCGCACCGACCTTGTCAGCCAGCCAACCGCGGGTATCGCCATCGGGGATGAAGCAGATGTCGTGGCTGTCCGGCTTCTGAGCCACGCTCAGACCTCGCTCGGCGGCCTCTGCACGAACGAGAGCCTTCGACGGGGTTGACCCGAGCGGGAAGTACGTGTGGGCGAGCTGCTCGGCCGTCAGTACGCCGAGGACGTAGGACTGATCCTTCGCATCATCGGCCGCCCGGTGCAGTTCGAGTCCGGTCTCCGTCGAGACGAGGTTGGCGTAATGGCCGGTGCAGACCGCATCGAAGCCGAGTTCGAGCGCACGTTCGAGGAGAGCTGCGAACTTGATCTTCTCGTTGCAGCGCATGCACGGGTTGGGCGTACGGCCGGCCTGGTACTCACTGATGAAGTCGTCGATGACGTCGTCGCGGAACCGTTCGGAGAAGTCCCACACGTAGAACGGGATGCCGAGCATGTCGGAGGCCCGCCGGGCGTCCATGGCATCCTCGATCGTGCAGCATCCGCGGCTTCCGCTGCGCAGGGTTCCACCGGCGCGGGAGAGCGCGAGGTGAACACCGGTGACGTCGTGGCCCGCCTCGACGGCGCGGGCCGCGGCGACCGCCGAGTCCACTCCACCGCTCATAGCTGCCAGAATTCGCATGCCTCTATTCTACGAGCGCACCGGCGGCACCGGCTCAACGCCCGTTCAGAGTTCCCGAGGCCCGCGCGTAGGCATCCACGATGACTGCGAGCACCGCATCCACGTCGGCATCACTGGAGGTGCGACCGAATGTGAACCGCAGGACGCTTCGCGCATCGTGCTCGCTGCGCCCCATCGCCATGACGACGTGCGACGGCTCGGCGACGCCGGCCTGGCAGGCCGACCCCGTGGATGCTGCGACACCGGCGACATCGAGGAGGAAGAGAAGGCTCTCCCCCACAGCGCCGGGAAAGAGGATATGCGCGTTGTTCGGCAGACGATCGATGGGATCGCCGAGCAGCTCCGCCGCGGGAACCGATGCGAGGATCCCGGCGATCAACCGATCCCGCAGTGCGCCCAACCGCTGATTCTCCGTCACTCGCTCGGTTTCGGCGCACTCGAGCGCCGCGGCGAACGCCGCTGCCCCGGCGATGTCCTGGGTGCCGGCACGCAGACCCCTCTGCTGGGATCCGCCGTGCAGCAAGGGCGCCATCCGCGCCGTCCGCGCGACGATTAATGCCCCGATTCCGACGGGTGCGCCGACCTTGTGCCCGGCCAGACTCATGGCCACGAGACCGCCTGCTGCGGGCGCATCCCCGCGCAGGTCTCGGAAGGACAGCGGCACATGCCCCAGTCCCGCAACGGCATCGAGGTGCATGGGCACCGCGGTCCGGCCCGCCGCCCGGGCGAGCGCGGCTGCGTCGTTCACCGTGCCGACCTCGTTGTTGGCGACCAGCGCCGTCGCCAGAGCGGCCCCCGGAAGCGCTGCGGCGAAAGCATCCGCGTCGATGCGTCCGACGCTGTCGAGCCGCACCGGCACGCACTGCGCACCGTCGGCGACGAGCGCTCCGACGGTGTCCATGGTCGCGTGGTGCTCACCATCCGGGAGAAGGATCGACCGGGACTTCTCCGCGCGAACGCGCCAGAGTCCTCGCAGCGCCGTGTTGATGGACTCCGTACCGCCGGATGTCAGCACGACCTCGATCGGCTCGCAGTCGAGCACTGCCGCGATGCGCTCGCGGGATTCCTCGAGCAGGCGACGCGCACGCTGACCTGCTCCATGAGTGGAGGCGGCGTTCCCCGGTTCCGTCGAGGCAGCGAGCCAGGCTTGACGCGCCTCCGGACGCAGCGGTGTCGTCGCTGCGTGATCGAGATAGAAGACCATGTCTCAACTCTCCCCCATCACGCACTCGTCGCGCACGTCGTTGCCGGTCGGGAGCGTTGAGGATCTCCTGCCATCTCCCCTTTCCGAGAGCTAAAATCGAAGGGTGTCGATACGTGGGGACGATCTCTCGACGCGGATGATCTCGATCGGCGGGCATCCGCAGCCGCACTCCGTGCTCGGACCGCACCCGGCGGCGTCCGGAACCGGTTCCCGGCGCACGGAGATCCGCGTTCTCCGCCCTCATGCCGATGCGGTCTCGCTCGTCTTCAGCGACGGCACGACGCTCCCGCTATCCCCTGCCGAAGACGGCCTGTGGATCGGTCAGCACGACGGCGATCCCTCCTTCTACCGTGTGCGAACGCTCCGCGACGGAAGAGCTTCGACCATCGGCGATCCCTACCGGCACGCGCCTACCCTGAGCGAAGAGGATCGGCGCCGCATCCGGAACGGGGACCGCGATCGGCTCTGGGAGGCGCTCGGCGCCAACGCGCGCCCGATCGGCACCGAGATCGGTGTCGCCTTCGCCATCTGGGCGCCCCGTGCGGAAGCCGTTCGCATCGTCGGCCCGCTCGCCGAAACCGCCGGTGCCCCGCTCGGGATGCGCCGCCTCGACCCGCAGGGAATCTGGGAGCTGTTCGTCCCTGACGCTTCCCCGGGAACTGCCTACGCCTACGAGATCCTCACGGATGCCGGCACCTGGGTCCGTGCATCCGACCCCTTCGGCCGCCGCGCAGACGCCGCCGCCCTCACCGGATCCGTCGTCGACTTCTCGACGCACATCTGGCGCGATGGTGCCTGGATGACGAGACGCGCGGCGACTCGAGCCGTCGCCCAGCCGATGTCGGTGTACCAGCTCCACCTCGGTTCCTGGCGCGACGGCCTCGGATACGCCACGATCGCGGAACCACTGATCGAGCATGTGCTCGGCAGCGGTTTCACCCATGTCGAATTCCTTCCGTTCACCGTGCCCGCAGCGGCCGGACGTATCCGCGCGACATCGGCATACGCCCCCGATCCGCGATACGGCACGTCCGATGAGCTCCGATCCCTCATCGACCGCCTGCACCGCGCGGGAATCGGCGTCCTCTTGGAATGGGAGCCCACCGGCATCCACCCTCTGTCGTACGAGACCGCCATCGATTTCGACGATGCCGCGGTGCGGGCCGCCGTGACAGCGAATGCGCTCTACTGGTTCGATTCCTTCCACATCGATGGACTGCGCCTGCGCTCGATCACCGGTCTCCTCTATCTCGATCACGCCCGCGGGCCGGGCGAGTGGACGCCCAACATCCATGGCGGCCGTGAGAACCTCGCCGGCATCCGATTCCTCCAAGACCTCAATCGCGCGGTCCACCGGAGCCATCCCGGCGCCGTGACCATCGCTGTGGAGAGCGGCCGCTTCCCCGGTGTCACCGCTGCACCCGAGCACGCCGGACTGGGTTTCACGCTCAAATGGAACGACGGCTGGGCCGAAGAGTCCCTCCGTTACATGAGGCGCACGCCCGTGGAGCGCGCCCATCACGAGGGCGAAATGACCTTCTCCTTCGTCTATGCCTTCGGAGAGAACTATCTGCTGCCGCTCGGGCACGACGAAACATCCCATCGCACGGCGAACCTGCTGACCGGACTCTCTGGGCCGGATGCTGCGAGATTCGCGGATCTGCGCGCGTTCCTCGGGCACATGTGGGGCCACCCGGGCAAGAAGCTGCTCTTCATGGGCCAGGAGTTCGGCCAGCTCGCGGAATGGACCACCGGCACCGGCTTGGAATGGGACCTGCTCGAACAGCCCCCTCACGCCGCGCTGCTGCGGTTGATCGGTCGGATGAACGAAACCTACCGGAGCACGGCTCCGCTGTGGGAGTACGACCGCGATCGCGCACGGTTCGATCGACGCGGTGCGCCCACCTGGGATCCCGATGTCATCGCCTTCGAACGCCGTGATGCGCACGGCGGTCGTGTCCTCGTCATCAGCAACTTCGACGAGACCGAGAAGAGCCGGCTCGCACTGGACCTGCCGGTCGAAGGGATATGGGACGAGATCCTGAACACCGATGACGTCGAATACGGCGGCACCGGCAGCGGGAACGACGGATGGATCGTCAGCCGACGATCAGCTCCTGGCGACGCGCCGCAAGCACGCATCACCCTCCCCGCACGCAGCACGCTGTGGCTGCGCTACAGGAAGTGATGCACCGGACGCTGATCAGAACAACAGCGACGACAGGCGATTGCGCGCTGCCACCACCCGCGGATCGTTCGGGCCGATCAGCCCGAAAAGCTCCACGAGGCGCTCACGCACCGGCGTCCGCTCATCGGCGGGAAGAAGGCCAAAGAGGTCGAGAAGCCGCCCGAACGCGTCATCGACGTGTCCGCCGGAGATGTCGAGATCGGCGACCAAGAACTGCGCCTGGACATCGGACGGCGCCGCAGCCGCAGCGCCTCGTGCCTGCTGCAGATCGACTCCCTGCACACGGTCCAGCAGGCGCACCTGTCCGAGACCGGCGCGGGCCTCGTCGTCACGAGGGTTCTCCGCGAGGGCCTTCTCATAGGCCTGGATCGCCGTTGCGAAGTCACCGGTCTCGATCGCTGCGAACGCCTCGGCATGCAACGGAGGAAGCGGGGCCGGCTCCGACGCTCCGTCCTCGCCGGCGGTCTCGGTCGGTTCCTTCGCCCCCACCGTTCCGGTCACGCCATTCTGCGCCGCGACCTGCAAGAGCTGTTCGACGACCTGACGGACCTGCTCCTCCGGCACAGCCCCCGTGAACATCGGCACCGGCTGACCCGCGACGAGCGCCACGACCATGGGGATCGACTGAGCGCGGAAGCTCTGCGCGAGCTGGGGGTTGGCATCGACGTCGACCTTGGCGAGCACCAGGCGTCCTGCGTGCTCGTTGACGACCTTCTCCAGCACGGGACCGAGCTGCTTGCACGGGCCGCACCATTCCGCCCAGAGGTCCACGACGATCGGGACCGTGCGCGACAGCTCGAGGATCTGACCGAACGTCGCATCGGTGACATCGACGATGTACCCGCCGGGCTGGGCCGTCCCGGCATCCTGACCATCGGGGGCGGCTCCCGCCGCCGGACGGTTGCGCAGACTCGACAGGTCGACGGCGCCGCGAAGCGCGGCGGCAGAGATTTCAGTCACTTGATCACTTCCACGTTGAGGAGGTCCTGGTGCACGGCGAGAAGCTTGATCTGCTCGGTCGATCCCTGGGCCGGGACCGCGAAGAACATCTGCAGGCCGTACGTGGTCGTCACGCCCTTCGCAGACTCCTCCACGCCCGTGAGGGCCTTGGCCTCGGGGTTCTCCCCGAACTTGATCACTGCGTCGCCCGAGGTGGGCGTGATCTTCTCGCTGTCGACGAAGGAGACTGCGACGATCGCGCCGCTCTCCAGCGTCGCCAAGGCGACCGGGTCCTGCGCACTCGGCGCGATGTCGAAAGCGAGCGAAGTGGTGTCCGCGGCGTCCTTATCGGCCAAAGCCTGCTTGACGGCCGCACGGCTCTGAATGAGCGAGTCGACAAGCGCGATGCTCACCGGGTCGAAAAGATCGTAGTACTCGCTCTTCTCCCCCGCATCGACGACGTCGGAGAAGGCCGCAGCGAGATCCGCCGGTGCCAGCTGCAGGAATGCTGCCGCGTTCTCGGTGATCAGACTGGTGCCGAGCCAGGCCGGCGCGACCTGCGGAACCTCGGCCGAGGCCTGCATCTCGGCGATGTTGGTGACCTTGTAGTTGGCCCACGGATCGGCCTGCGTCATGGTCAGGATGACGGGAGGCACCGTGTCGTCGCTCTTGCTCTTGCTCAGCACGAGAACGGTGCGCGGCCAGGACTCGGTCGCCTGGGGCAGAAGCACCTCGATGACATCCGTGGGGATGACCGCCGGCAGGGCACGATCGGACAGGGAACCCCGCAGGGTGTAGTCGGTGGTTCGAGCTGCAAGAGCCGCGCCCGCGAGACGAGTCTTCGCGAGTTCGAGGTCGCGCGCCGCATCCGCCTCTTCCAGCGTGGTCGAGACGTTTTGAAGGATCCTCGAGGCCTGGGCGTCGGTGACCGCCGGGGGCTGCTGGTTCTCCGGGGCGATGACGG
Source organism: Microbacterium sp. GXF6406 (assembly GCF_054798215.1). Classification (NCBI taxonomy): domain Bacteria; kingdom Bacillati; phylum Actinomycetota; class Actinomycetes; order Micrococcales; family Microbacteriaceae; genus Microbacterium; species Microbacterium sp. GXF6406. Next base: position 58,075 of record NZ_JBSJZH010000007.1, read on the forward strand.
TCTGCGTCGGCGAGGGGCTCGGGGATGACGAGGTGAAATCGGGCCACGAGTCGCTGGAGCAGCCGGCGATCATCACCGCGGCGAGACCCAGCACGGGGACGGAGAGCACGCGCCTGCGGCGCTGAGCCGTCCATTGCCCGCGTCCGGGCTGCCCGTCCGCCGGGCGCTCGAGGGCGTCGCGGCCGGGCAGAGGTTCGATCGTGAGGTCGATGGGCTCCGTCGCGGGCAGCGGTCCCGGGCCCTTTCGGCGAGGCCCGCGGCCGCGACGCTGATGGCGGATCCCGAGGACGTACATCACGAGACCGGCGAGCATCACAGCGCATCCCACGGCAACCAGCGGGCCCGCCCACGGAGTCGTCGTGTCAAGGGGCCAGGAGACGACGACGTCCTCCGGTGCCGGAGCGGTCCCGTCACGGGCGATGAGCAGACTCATCCCCTCGGGGAGTTGCATGTCGGTGATGAGCTGGTCTGTTTCGTTGAAGGAATGCAGCCACAGATCGGAGCCGACAGGGCTACGACCGACGACGGCTTCTTCGGCCGGCTCAGCGGCGTCCGCCTCTTCGCCATCCTCAGCCGTATCGTCGAGCTCCGGTTCGATCCCGTTGACGACGACGAGACCATCCTCATCGATCGTCGCCGAGTTGTATGCGGCATCCGAGAGCCAGGCTTCGAGATCGGCCGTGCGCCCATAGGCGACGAAGAGCTCTCCCTCGCCACGGACGAACAGCGTCTGCTGGCCCGGCTGCTCACGAAGAACAGCGCCATCCACCAGCAGATAGGGCTGCGGCTCCTCGACGACCAGCGACAGCTCCTGCGTCTCGGGCCCCATGAAGATGGTGCGCTGAGCGATGCCCGCTCCGATGAGAAGCGTGGCCAGGATGAAGGCCACGACGGCCCATACGAAACGCACGAAATGACTCCTTACGTGACCGTGACGCCGAGTCCGGTCTCCGCTCGACGTTTCAGCCTAGCGAACCTCTCTGTGTGTTGACTACGAGAGCTCACGCGTCGCTTCATCGGCAGGTCGGGGCGAACGCTGTCCTCAACCGCATTACTCTGAGGTGCACCCGCAATGAGGAGTCAGTGATGAAGGTTCACAATCCATTCCGCACCGCCCTGGTGGCGACCCTCGGCGTCGGCTTGGGCATCCTCCTCATCGGCAGTTTGGAAACGCTCTCGACCGTTCTCCTCTACGTGGGCACAGCACTGTTCATCAGCCTGGGCCTCGACCCCGTCATCACCTTCCTCGAGCGACGCAGACTCCCCCGTTGGGCGGCCGTGCTCGCCACGATCCTCGGAGTGCTCGCCCTCTTCGCCGGAATCGTGCTCACCGTACTCCCGATCCTCATCGATCAGATCGGCCAGCTCGTCCGCCAGATCACCTTCTTCCTCCAGAGCACCCGCCTCGACGATGTCAAGGACTGGCTCATCGCGACCTTCCCCGGCGTTCGCCGCAGCTTCGTGGACGACCTTTTCCTCAACGCCACCGACTGGCTCACCGAGAACTGGACGACCATCACGGAGAGCGTGGTCACCGTGGGCACCACCATCGTCACGGGCCTGTTCGGCGCATTCATCGTCCTGATCCTGACGATCTATCTGACGGCGTCGACGCCGTCGCTGAAGCGGGCGGTCTATCAGCTCGTCCCCGCATCCAAGCGCGCCCGCTTCGTCGACCTCGCCGAGCAGATCACCGACTCCGTCGGTTACTACGTCATGGGTCAGATCACGCTCGGCGTGATCAACGGGATTCTCAGCGCCATCTATCTCACGATCATCGATGCGCCGTTCCCCGCGGTGCTGGCCGTCATCGCGTTCTTCTTCTCGCTGATCCCGCTCGTCGGAACGCTGACCGGATCGACCATCATCGTGCTCGTCTGCCTGATCCCGGGGCTGGGCTCCCCCGCAACCGCGCTGGCAGCCGGAATCTACTATCTGATCTACATGCAGATCGAGGCCTATGCGATCACCCCTCGCATCATGAGCCGTGCTGTGTCCGTGCCCGGTGCCGTCGTGGTCGTCGCAGCCCTCGCCGGCGGCGCGTTGCTCGGCCTGTTGGGTGCGCTCATCGCGATCCCCGTCGCCGCCAGCATCCTGATCATCTACCGCCAGGTGCTCATCCCCCGGATGAACGAGCGCTGAGACAGCTCAGCCGAGCAGAAGGATCACGCGACGTTCCAGCAGTGGGTGTGCCAGTGACGGCGCGCTTCCAGATCAGCGGCGTCGCCCAGTACGCCATCGGCCCGCCAGACCACCAGATGGGCGGATCCGGAACGCACCGTTCCGCGGCATCCCGGGCAGGTGTAGTCCTTCACCGCACGCTGCGCGGAGACCGGTTGCACAGTCCACTCGTGGCCGCGTCGGGCTTCTGTCCTCTTCCACCCCGCGAGGAGCCGATCGAAAGACTCGTCAGAGCTCGAGCGCTCCGGGCGCCTTCTGTTCGCGCGTCCCATCGTAGCGGGTTACCACCAGTGGTTGTTGGTCCAGAAGGCGTAGGCCGCGGCCCAGCTGCCGTAACGACCGGTCGCATAACCGTTCGCCCAGCGCAGATTGTCGATCGGGTTGTAACCGTTGCCCGGGACCTTGCTGCAGGGCAGCGCCTGAACGAGCCCGCAGGCGCCCGACGAGGAGTTCGTCGCGTTGGGGTTCCAGCCGCTCTCACGAGAGACGATGTAGTCGACGTAGCCCCAGTCGCCCGAAGAGATTCCGGCCGCAGCCATCCACTCCGCCGGCGCTCCGCCTCCGCTGTAATAGAGCGGCCCACCGCCGGTCGTCCCGCCGCTGTCCGACGTATTGGAAGCGGGCTCCGGCTCGGGCTCCGGCGTCGGAGTCGGAGTCACGTAGACCTCGAACGCGCCGCGCTCGACCGGAGCGAATGTCGCCCCCTCGACAGTCACCGAGAGCTGCTGGGTGTCCTTGACAGCCAGCGAGAACGAGGTCTCGACATCATCCGCACTGGAGCCTGCCAGGGCCATGCCCGTCGGGGCCACGACAGCCGCCGCGAGTCCCAGGACCGACAGCGCCGCGAGTATGCCGGAGACCCGACGAGAACGCCGCTTCGCGCCCGGAGAAGGTGATTTTCGGGATGCGAGAGCATTGGGAGCGATAACGTCCCCCGATGATTCGATGTCAGTACCGGAAGTCACAATATCCTCAGTGTAGCCAGCTGCGCCTGAGTCCACCATGAGAACACTCAGCGAACCGCCAGAATCACGTCAATCGCCGCATCGAGCAGTGCGTCGACCTGCTCCTCACGATAACCCCGACGCTGCATACGGAAAGCGGCCGAGCGGAGCTGCTCTGCCGATAGGGCATCCCCATCGCGCAGGTAGCGGACGATGCGTGCCGCGACATGATCGACCTCGTCGACGCGGTACCCGAAGGTCAGAAGGCTGGTGCGCGCGAAGATCTTCCTGTTCGGCCGCGCCAGGTGATCGAGGATGCTCTGGGCCTCACCACGAGCTCTGCTCACCCACGCCTCGGCCCCGAGATCGCGCACCGATCGTTCGCGCTCACGTGCCGCGAAGGCGTCTTCAACTCGTCCCAGCGCCGCATCGACATCGCCGATCACATAACCGTTCTTGACGAGCGGGAATGAGGCGATGCGGATTTCCGCCGCGGTGAGCTCATCGAGATCGTGCTCGAAGCTCTCCCGAGCGGCCGCGAGGAAGGTGTCGACTGCCGCACGGTGATATCCGCGCACACGACCACTCGTCACGCGAAAGGCCGTGGGCGCGTCATCCGGCTCAAAGTCCTTCACATCGGTCTCCGTCTTCGAACTCATCCCGCTACCGCCCAGGGCGACAGCAGGAAGTACAGACTCAGTGCGGGAATCGTCGAGGGCAGGATGCTGTCGAGCCGATCGAGCAGACCGCCGTGGCCCGGGAGCCAGGAGCTCATGTCCTTGATCCCGATGTCGCGCTTGATCATCGACTCCGCCAGGTCGCCCATCGTCGCTGTGAGCAGAATCGCGATGCCGAAGATCGCACCGGCCCACCACGGGAGCTCCAGAAGGGTGAGTGCAAGGACGACACCCACGGCCACGGCCGCGACAACCGCTCCACCGAAGCCCTCCCAGGTCTTCTTCGGGCTGATTCGGGGAGCCATCGGATGCTTGCCGATCGCAACGCCCGCGGCGTAGGCTCCGGTGTCCGAGGCAACCGCGACGGCGATGAAGCCGAGCACCCACCACTGACCGCCCTCCTGAGCGAGCAGCATCATCGCGATACCGGCCAGGAACGGCACATAGATCTGAACCAGACCGCTCACGAGCGCATCGGAGAGGACATCGGCATATGTTCGCTCGTGCCGCGAGAACATCTGGGCGACGAGACGCCACACGATGACGAAGGCCACCGCGAAGATGAGGGCGACCCAGTAGAGCCATGCCGGGGCGAAATAACCGGCCAGCACGAGCGCGGCTGCCGCGATCATCTGCGGGGTCAGGTCGAGGTGGCGTCCCGAAGTGCGCAGCGCACGCGTCAGCTCGAACACACCGAGCAGAGCGATCGCCAGGGCGATGGGGACGAAGAGCTCCTTGATGAACAGCAACGACCCCAGCAGCAGGGCGCCCAGCGCGACTCCGACGAGGATCGCGAGGATCAGATCACGCCCGGTACGGGCCTTGATCCGCTCGTTCGCCTGATCCAGCTGCTCGCGGGCCTGGTTGACATGCGTCTCGAATTCGCCTCGTGCGTGGCGCAGTTGCTCGCGGACGGCGGATCCCGCCGCGGACACCGGCTCCACGGGTTCCGGAAGCGGTGGGCGAGGCGGGATCAGGGCCTCATCGAACGTCGGGGGCTCGACGGAGTCGGGACCGATCGAATCCGGGGTCAGCTCTTCACGCGCCTCTCGCCGCGTGCGCGGGCGGTCGGCGTCGGTGTCACCACGCGAATCGCTCATATCGTGATCAGACCTCGAGAAGCTCGACCTCTTTGCGCTTGAGCGCGTCATCGATCAGATCGACGTGCTGGCGCGTGACAGCATCCAGTTCCTTCTCACCGCGGGCGATCTCGTCCTCGCCGACCTCGCTCTTCAGCGCGTCGAGCTCGTCCTTGGCCTTGCGACGGATGCCGCGGACGTGGACCTTCGCGTCCTCGCCCTTGGTGCGGACGAGCTTCACGTACTCCTTGCGCCGTTCCTCGGTCAGCTCGGGCATCGTGACCCGGACGATGTTGCCATCGTTCGTCGGGTTCGCTCCGAGGTTCGGCATGTCGCGGATCGCCTGCTCGATCGCCTTCAGCGCCGACTTGTCGTACGGCGTGATGATCAGCGAACGGGCCTCGGGGTTCGCGAGGGACGCGAGCTGGGCAAGAGGAGTCGGCGAGCCGTAGTAGTCGACCATCACCTTCTGGAACAGCTGGGGGTTCGCGCGACCCGTGCGAACGGTGGCGAAGTCCTCCTTGGCAGCTTCGACCGCACGCGTCATGCGAGAGGTGGTTTCAGCGAGGACATCCGCGATCACGGTGACTCCTATCGTCAGTGTGTTCTTGCAATTCTACCGGGCTGCACGGCTGTGCCCCGGTCACCGGCACGCCCTCAGGCGGTGACCAGTGTGCCGATCGGTTCGCCCAGAAGGGCACGCGTGACGTTGCCAGCGGGCTCCATTCCGAACACGCGCATGTCCATGTTGTTGTCCATGCAGAGACTGAAAGCTGTCGAATCGACGACCTTGAGCCCGCGCTGCAGCGCATCGCGGTAGGTCACCTTGTCGATGCGCGTCGCCGAGGAATCCTTGTGCGGGTCGGCGGTGTATACGGCGTCGACGCCGTTCTTCGCGACGAGGACCTCCTGTGCGCCGATCTCCAGTGCGCGCTGCGCAGCGACCGTGTCGGTCGAGAAGTAGGGCAGACCGGCTCCGGCTCCGAAGATGACGACGCGCCCCTTCTCCATGTGCCGCTCGGCGCGAAGAGGAATGTAGGACTCGGCGACCTGCGTCATGGAAATGGCGGACTGCACGCGCGTGGGCGCGCCCGCCTGCTCGAGGAAGTCCTGCAGCGCGAGTGCGTTCATGACCGTCCCGAGCATGCCCATGTAATCGGCGCGTCCCCGGTCCATGCCTCGCTGGCTGAGCTCGGCACCCCGGAAGAAGTTTCCGCCGCCGACGACGATCGCGATCTCGACCTCATCGACCGCCGCGGCGATCTCGCGGGCGATCTGGCTCACCACATCGGGGTTGACGCCCAGCTGGCCGGCTCCGAAAGCCTCACCGGAGAGCTTGAGAAGGACGCGGCGGCGTCCGGTGCGTTCAGTCATGGGTGTGATGTCCTCTCGTCCCGATTCAAGATAGTGCCTTCTGGGCATGAAGAAGGGGTTCGGACCCGTATGGATCCGAACCCCTTCAGAATAACTACGCGCCGACCTTGAAGCGCGCGAAGTCCGTCACGGTGATACCGGCGTCCTTCGCCACCTGGGCGACAGAGAGCTTGCTGTCCTTGGCGTAGTCCTGCTCGAGCAGGGCGACCTGCTTGATGAATGCAGAGACACGGCCCTCGACGATCTTGGGCAGAGCCGCTTCCGGCTTGCCCTCGTTGCGGGAGATCTCCGTGACGATCTCGCGCTCCTTCTCGACGGCGTCCGCGGGGACGTCCTCACGGGACAGGTAGGACGGGTTCGCGAACGAGATGTGCTGCGCGATGCTGCGAGCCGTTGCCGCGTCGTCACCCGAGTAGGCGACGACGACGCCGATCTGCGGGGGCAGATCCTTGCTCGTGCGGTGCATGTAGACCTCGACGGCGTCACCGGTCACGGTGCGCACCTGGCGCAGCTCGACCTTCTCGCCGATGATGGCTGCCTCGTCGGAGATCAGGTCCCCGACGGTCTGGGCGTCGACCGATGCGGCCAGGGCCGCCTCGACCGAGTCAGCGCTGACGGCTGCAACAGCATCCGCGACCTTGTCGGCGAGCGCGATGAAACGCTCGTTCTTCGCGACGAAGTCGGTCTCGCAGGCGAGCTCGATGAGCGTGACGCTGTTGCCCTGCTCACGCGAGACGACGAGGCCCTCGCTGGTCGAACGGTCGGCGCGCTTGGCGTTGCCCTTCGCACCCTTCAGTCGGAGAAGCTCGACGGCCTTTTCGCGGTCGCCGTCGGCCTCTTCGAGTGCCTTCTTCGTGTCAACCATTCCGGTGCCGAGCTGCTCACGCAGCGCCTTGATGTCGGCGATGGTGAAGTTGGCCATGGTGGTGGCTCCTTGCTTCGTTAGGTGTGTGTACGCGGAATTACTTGGCGTCGGCTGCGTCAGCGGCCGGAGCCTCTGCCGGAGCCTCAGCAGCGCCCTCGGCCGGAGCCTCGAGGAGCTCCTGCTCCCATGCGGCCAGCGGCTCGGCGTCGCCCGACTCGGGGTTGTGCTTCTTCTGCAGGCCCTCGGCTGCAGCATCGGCGATGACGCGGGTCAGCAGCGAGACGGAGCGGATCGCGTCGTCGTTGCCGGGGATCGGGTACTGGAAGTCGTCCGGGTCGGCGTTCGTGTCGAGGATGCCGATCACGGGGATGCCGAGCTTCTTGGCCTCGTCGATCGCAAGGTGCTCGCGCTTGGCGTCGACGACCCACAGGGCCGACGGCGTCTTGGTGAGGTTGCGGATACCGCCCAGCGACTTGTGCAGCTTGTCGAGCTCGCGCTTCTTGAGCAGCAGCTCCTTCTTCGTGAAGCCCGAAGCAGACGGGTTCTCGTAGTCGAGCTCCTCGAGCTCCTTCATGCGAGCGAGGCGCTTGGCGATCGTCTGGAAGTTGGTGAGGAGGCCACCGAGCCAGCGCTGGTTCACGTAAGGTTGGCCGACGCGCGTCGCCTGCTCTGCGAGAATCTCCTGCGCCTGCTTCTTCGTGCCGACGAAGAGGATGGTGCCGCCATGGGCAACCGTCTCCTTGACGAAGTCGTAGGCCTGGTTGATGTAGTTGACCGACTGCTGCAGGTCAATGATGTGGATGCCGCTGCGCTCGGTGAGGATGAAGCGCTTGCCCTTCGGGTTCCAGCGACGGGTCTGGTGTCCGAAGTGAACGCCAGCATCGAGCAGCTGACGGACGGTGACCACTGCCATGGTCGTCTCCTTTGTGTTGTGGCGCTCGCGCGCCGTTGAGGTTGTTTCGCGATCAGGTGATCGACTGTCCTGGTGCCCGGCGCACACCCGCCCTCTCGCGGAGAGGGACCTGTGGGAGTGAATGCCGCGACATAAGTCGCTCTGGGCACGCGTAGTCACCTCGATACTCGAGGTGCGACTTCCAGTGTACAGGATCGCGATCAATCAACTTCTCCTCCACGGCGGCAGCGTCGGCGCCGGTTCTCCACCAGCGGGGATTGGACGCGGATGCATTCCTGTTCGAGGGCCGATGATCGTGCTCATGCTGTCTTCACACGGCCTTCGCCGCCCTTTCCTCGTGCTGTCGCTGTGCCTTGTTGCGCTCTTCCTCACCTCTGCCGGCGCTGCGCCGGCCCCTGCGTCCTGGCGATGGCCTCTGGACGGCCCGCGCGACGTGATCACAGTATTCCGCGCACCCTCCCATGATTTCGGCCCCGGACATCGCGGGGTCGATCTGGCCTCCTCCGTCGGCGCTGCGGTTCGCGCTCCGGCCCACGGCGTCGTCGCGTTCCGCGGCACGGTCGTCGATCGGCCCCTGCTGACGATCGATCATGGCGGCGGGTTCGTCTCAACCTTCGAGCCGATGGATTCCGATCTCGCCCTCGGGGATGCAATCGTCGCCGGCGCAGAGATCGGTCACGTCGCCACGGGCGGCCACACACCGGCGGGTCAGCTGCATGTCGGGGTCCGATGGAACGGCGTGTACATCAATCCGATGGCACTCTTCGGAGACGCTCCCCGCGCCGTACTGCTCCCCTGCTGCCAGGCAATCACGCCCGCGGATGGGCGAGCCGGTACGTCGCCCTGAGCCTCTCGGACGATACGTGCGTATAGATCTGGGTGGTGCCGAGACTCGCATGCCCGAGGAGCTCCTGCACGGCACGGAGATCGGCACCGCCGTCGAGCAGATGGGTGGCGGCCGAATGCCGCAGCGCATGCGGTCCCACTGCGTCGCTTCCGACGATGGGACCCAGCGCCTCGGCGACGAGCGTGTACACGGTGCGAGGACCGAGCCTGGCACCGCGGGCTCCGAGGAATACCGCCGGTGAGGCCTGTTCGCTCCTCATCTGGAGGGCGCCTCGCCCGCGGGTGAGGTAAGCGTCGAGCGAGTCGCGCGCCGGCAGCCCGAACGGCACCACGCGCTCCTTGCCGCCCTTCCCGAGTACCCGCAGCGTCGCCCGCTCCCGATCGACGTCGTCGATATCAAGGCCGCAGAGTTCGGCAACACGGACACCGGCCCCGTACAGGATTTCGAGGATTGCGTGATCGCGCAGCAGCACCGGGTCGCCGCTCGCCGCTGCCGCGCGACGCGAATCAAGCAGCTCGCGCATGCCGTCCTGGGACGCGACCGCGGGCAGAGTGCGTCCACGCTTGGGCGATACGAGCCGGAGGCTGGGATCGAGGCTGATCAGCTCCTCTTCCTTCGCCCAGGCGCAGAAGGCACGTGCCGTCGACGCCCGCCGAGCCAACGTCGATCGGGCATCGCCGCGCTGCGTTGCGTGCCAGAGCCAGTCCCGCAGCGCTTCCAGATCGACGTCGCCCAATGAAAGCTCCCCGAGATGCGCTCCGAGATCGCGTAGATCAGCATCGTAGGCGCGCACCGTCGCCGGCGACAGCCGTCTCACCTGTTCGATATGGGTGAGGAAGCGCGTCACCGCCGCCCGGAATTCCATGCTTCCAGCATGCCACCCCTCACGCCCGCCGCCATCCTTCGGCACTCTGCGCCGCACGCCCGTCGAGGCCCAGCAGACCGAGTATCCCGCGGACTCTGTCTACCGCGAGTCCCGACCGTGCCGCGATCTCAGCGGGCGGATGCGCCACCCTCCTGCTGAGCGCATCCAGCACCCGAACGGTATCGGGTTCTTCACGATCCTCTGCGAATGACGGCCCGCCCTGGCAGGCTGCGCCGGCACCCATGAGCTCGCGGACCTCTTCGGCGCTGGTCACGCAGTGCGCATCGTATTCGCGCAGCAGCCGATGGCAACCTGCAGAAGCAGCACTGGTGATCGGACCCGGCACCGCCCCCAGCGGCCTCCCCAGCGACGAGGCGTGCCCGGCTGTGTTCAGCGAACCGCTGCGCCACCCCGCCTCGACGACGACTGTCGCCTGGCCGAGCGCGGCGATAATCCTGTTTCGACTCAAAAACCGCCACTTGGTCGGTGCCGCACCGCAGGGAAGCTCGCTGAGGACGACACCGGAAGATCGGATCTGGTCGAAAAGTTGTTGGTGCCCGGCGGGATACGCGCGATCGACTCCCCCGGCGAGCACAGCGACGGTGGCGCCGCCGACTCCCAGCGCAGCGCGATGAGCCGATCCGTCGATTCCGTAGGCGCCGCCGGAGATGACCGCGGCACCGCCCATCGCGAGATCCCCGGCGAGTTCCGCCGCGACACGATCGCCGTATGCGGTTGCTGCCCGCGCACCGACGATGCTCGCGCGTTGCCGCATGTTCAGAATTGCCGGGTCGCCCCGCATCCACAGTGCTGTCGGCGCATGCTCTGCAAGGTCGTCTACAGCCGTCGGCCATGCGGCATCCCCCGGCAGCAGCAGACCGGAACCCGCTTCCAGAGCGCCCCGCAGGGCGTCGTGCACGGCAGCCGGACGCGCACGTGGCATCCATCTCTTCCGCGCTTCGTGAAGCGTCTTCTCGGTCAAGCCGCGCTCGTCGCACGCAACGCGCAAGGCTTCCGCAGCGCCGAGGCGCTCGATCAGCACTCCGGCGACCCCGTCTCCGGGCTCCGTCATGGTGTTCCAGGCGATCCGGGCGATCGTCTCGACGGGATCCTCCCGGTCAGGGCGCAACTGACGCGCAGCGTGCAGGAGCAGGGCGTCCGACATCAGTGCGGCGATCATGCGATGAGTCCTCTCTTGAGAAACAGGGCGTGTCCGAGGTGGTCGGCTCCGGGCCGGTCTGCGCCGGCGATATCGGCGAGCGTCCAGGCGAGACGCAGAACCCGGTCGTATCCGCGCAGGGTCAGCTGTCCGCGCTCGAGGGCGCGGTCCAGGGGCGCCCTGGTGACTGCGGGCACGCGCCACTCCCCCTGACGAAGCCACGCTCCCGACACCTCCGCGTTCACCCGCCAGGGAGTTGCGGACCAACGTCCTGCGGCGGCGATTCGAGCGCGCTCCACCCGTTCTCGCGCCTGGGCCGTCGTGAGGCCCGAGCCAGCAGCGCCCGTCGCGACCGAGGCCGCCACGCGCGTCACCTGCAGGTCGATGTCGATCCGATCTCGGAGCGGCCCTGAGAGCCGAGCGCCGTATCGTCGGATCGCCACGGGCGGACAGATGCATTCGGCATTGCGGACCCCGTAGTTTCCGCAGGGGCAGGGATTCGTCGCGAGGGCTAGTTGGAACTTCGCCGGGAAACGCGCGCGGAAGCCCGCGCGGTCGATCTCGATGCGTCCGGACTCGAGCGGCTGGCGCAGCGCATCGAGCGCGACGCGCGAGAACTCGGCGGCTTCGTCGAGGAACAGAACTCCGCGATGGGCGCGCACGATCGCCCCGGGGCGCACCGCTCGCGATCCGCCACCCACGAGCGCGGCGACCGAAGCACTGTGATGGGGCGCTTCGATGGGCGGCAACCGGTCGAGCGCATCCACGTCTCCTCCGTGGAGCGAGCGGATCGCCGCGACCTCGAGTGCCGCGTCGTCGTCCAGCGGAGGCAGGATTCCCGGGAGCCGCCGTGCGAGCATCGTCTTTCCCGCGCCGGGCGGGCCGCTCATCAACAGGTGGTGCCCGCCTGCGGCCGCGACCACGAGCGCCTCGACCGCCTCGTCCTGACCGACCACGTCGACCAGGTCCAGTGCCTCGTCCTCCCGCGGGGCAGATTCTTCCCGCGCCACAGGCTCCACGTCCGGCACGATGATGTCGGCACCGTGCCACTGCGCCGCTTCGGCAAGACTGCGTGCCGCATGCACATGGACGCCGGGCACCAGACGGGCTTCCTCGGCATTCGCGTAGGGCACGATCACGCGTTCGAAACCGGCTCGCGCAGCGGCGAACACGGCCGGCAGCACCCCGGGAACCGGGCGCAGGCGTCCGTCGAGACCGAGTTCGCCGATATGCACCGTTCGAGAGATCGACCCGGCGTCCAGAACGCCTTCCGTCGCAACAGCCGAGATCGCGACGCCCAGGTCGAACCCGCTGCCGTTCTTCGGCAGACTCGCCGGCGAGAGGTTCACCGTGAGGCGCCGTCTCGTCATGGGCAGTCCCGAGTTCGATACGGCGTTGTGCACGCGCTGCACGGCTTCGCCGAGCGCTTTGTCCGGCAGACCGACGATCCGGAACCCCGGTGTCTGATTCGACACATCCGCTTCGATCTCGACGAGGTGCCCGTCGACGCCGGTGAGCGCGACGGCCCAGGTCCGTGCTGTCCTCATCGCAGATCGACCAGGTGCTCGATCATCGCGGTGGCCGGATCGGCTCCGGTGATCCCGATGATCTCCAGTCTCGGCATCCGTCGGCGTGCGACATCAGGATGATCCGCCGCCCAGGCGAATGCGAGACGCCAGAGCCGATCGCGCTTTCGCCCATCGATCGCGTCGAAAGGATGCCCGAAACCGATGCTCGTCCGGGTCTTCACCTCGACGATGCACAACACGCCATCGCTCTCGGCGACGATATCGATCTCGCCCTGACGACAGCGCCAGTTGCGGTCGAGAATGCGATAGCCGCGGGCCGTCAGGTGGTCGACGGCGCGGTCTTCACCGGCACGTCCGAGGTCGTCTTTCTCTGCCATCCCTCAAGCATGAGACGGGCGGCAAAGCGGTCTGTTGCCCTATGCACGATCTGCGCAGAACAAGCGAGAAGCGCTCAGATGTGGAAAGAAGTCACTTGCCGTCGAGCGAGAGGTCGTCCGGGAGCTCGAACTCGCGGCGCTGCAGCTCTTCCACGTTGACGTCCTTGAAGGTGAGGACGCGCACGGCCTTGACGAACCTGTCGGCGCGGTAGATGTCCCACACCCACACATCCGTCATCGACAGTTCGAAGTAGAAGTCGTTCTCGGTGTCGCGGCGGACGACGCTGACCTCATTAGCCAGATAGAACCGTCGCTCGGTCTCGACCACATACTGGAACTGCCCCACGACATCCCGGTACTCCCGGAAGAGAGCGAGCTCGAGCTCGCGGTCGTAGTCGTCGAACGCCTCGTCATCCATGATGACTCCATCCTATGAGAACAAATGGCGTTCCCGATCAGAACAGCGCCGGTGGCGCGTCGGTGATCGCCCAGGACGCGCGGTGGTGCGGCGTGAGGCCGAAGTCGCGGATGGCCGCGCGGTGATCAGGACTCGCGTAACCCTTGTTGCGGTCCCACCGGTAGGCGGTGTGCGAATCATGCAGATCGGCCATCAGCGCGTCTCGCTCGACCTTCGCGATGACGGATGCCGCCGACACCGAGGCGCAGTCACGATCCCCCTTGATAACGGAGCGGACCTGCAGCGGGACCGGGTGCACCCGGGAGACGTAATCATGGTTTCCGTCGAGGATGACGAGCGCTCCCGCGATGGAGGCTCCCTGCGCCACGACGGCGTCGATCGCGCGGGATGCCGCCAGCCCCAGGGACCGCATGATGCCGACCTCGTCCACTTCGGATGCTGTTGCCCACCCGATTGCGGAGGCCTGGACCCAGGCTGCTGCCCGTTCCGCCATCTCCGGTCGGCGTTTCTCGGTGATCAGCTTCGAGTCGCGCAGGCCTTCGGGGATGCGACGTCGGGCCCCGGCAGCATCCATCACTGCCGCGCCCACCGAGACGGGCCCCGCGAGCGCTCCGCGCCCGACCTCATCGAGGGCGATGATGAGGTCGTATTCCGCGAGGATCTCGCGCTCGAGCGTCAGCGTCGGTTCGATCACCGTCATTGTGCGTCGGGGATGCCGTTGAAGATGTCATGGTGCCCATCGACCGCACTGATCCTTCCGAGCGGCCACGTGATCAGAAAGGCCTTGCCGACGACGTTCTCCAGCGGCACGAATCCTCCGCTGGGGAGATCCTGGTGCGCACGGGCGTCCTGGGAACGGTCACGGTTATCGCCGAGCAGCCAGAGCGCACCCTCCGGCACGGTGACGTCGAAGGGATCGTTGGAGGCCTGCGTGTCGCCTTCGGGAAGGTCCAGATAGCTGAGCTCATCGATCGGCGCGCCATTGATCTCGATCTGGCCGAGCGCGTTGCAGCAGACGACGTGGTCGCCGCCGACGCCGATGATCCTCTTGACGAGGTGGTCCTCACTGTCGGAGGTGGAGAGCCCGATCACCGTCAGCAGCTTGTCGATCCCTTCCAGCAGCGGAGGGCCGGCGGGCTTCTGCACGGCCGGGGGCAGCCATCCGCCCGGATCTTCGAAGACGACGACGTCGCCGCGCTGATATCCGGTCCACCGCGGCGTGAGCTCGTCGACCAGGATCCGGTCGTCGACCATGAGCGTGCGCTCCATGGATGCCGAGGGGATGTAGAAAGAACGCACGATGAACGTCTTGACGAGGAAGGAGACGAGCGCGGCGATGACGATGATCACCAGGACATCCCGCAGGAAGATCCAGAATCCACGCCGCCGCTTGCCGGGGCCGTCCGTGACGGATTCAGAGCTCATCGAATTCCTTTTTGAGAGATCGGTTGCGCACTGGGCGCCATGATCTAGGTTCGCACACTCCCGAAGCGACGAAGCACCCCGGGACGAGTTCGTCCCGGGGTGCTTCGGAGAATCAGCGGAGATCAGTTCTCGCGCTTCTCCTTGATCTTCGCCTTCTTGCCGCGCAGCTCGCGCAGGTAGTACAGCTTGGCGCGACGGACATCGCCGCGGCTGACGATCTCGATGCGCTCGATCACCGGCGAGTGAACCGGGAAGGTGCGCTCGACGCCCACCTGGAAGCTGATCTTGCGGACCGTGAAGGTCTCGCGAACGCTGTCGCCCTGGCGGCCGAGAACGACGCCCTGGAAGATCTGGACACGAGAGCGGCTGCCCTCGGTGATGTTGACGTGAACCTTGACCGTGTCGCCGGGGCGGAAGTCAGGGATGTCGGAACGGAGCGAAGCCGCGTCGACGGCGTCCAGAAGATGCATGATCGTCTCTCTCTGCACCCGCCACAGGTCGAATGCATGGAATATAAGGAATACGTGGGTGTGTGCCGAACGGTGCGGAAGCATCCGTGGACTCCCCTGAGGCAGAGCCTGTTCACGGCACAATCGTCCATTGTGCCATGAATCCGCCCCGCAACCAAAAGGAATCAGTCCCGCCGCGCGGTGTTCTCCTGGATGATGTAGACGTCGTCGACGCTGACCGAGGGTTTCGGCGCGCCGGCCTCCTGCGACGGTGCGGAGCCGCCGACGATCCGGATGCCTCCTCCGCGCAACCGTGCGTCGTTCCACAGCTGCCAGATCATCAGCCAGAACACGCCGACGGCTGCGGCGATCGCTGCGGTCAGCAGCAGACCGAACCATTTCTGCGGGTAGAAGCCGACGGCGATCGTCAGACCATGCCAGACGGTGAAGCCGAGCACGTCCCACCAGGAGGCCATCCGAGCCTCGCGCGCCGAGGTTCTGGCCCGCATCATCAGCGCGAGGACGATCTCTCCGATCAGCACGGAGGGTATCGCGATGAAGAGCACCCAGAGGATCGCCCAGCCACTCGCGTTGAAGACGCCCCAGCCGATCAGCAGCCACAGCGGCAGGATGATCGCCGCGGGGAACGTCCAGCGGTAGATGAATCGGCGCAGCCACATGCACAGCATGCTACGACCTCCACCCATGAACCGGGACGGTGTTCGCTGTGAGCAGGCTCAGCGGACATCGGGGAGAATGGAACAGACGAGAGGAACACGATGATCGAACTGCGCACCCCTGCCGAGATCGACGAGATGCGAGCGGCCGGACGATTCGTCGCCGAGACCCTGGCGACACTGCGCGAGGAGACGAAGGTGGGCACGAACCTCCTGAGCATCGACAAGCGTGCGCACGAGATGATCCGCAAGGCGGGCGCCGAGAGCTGCTACATCGACTATGCGCCCTCGTTCGGCAACGGCCCGTTCGGCAAGGTCATCTGCACCTCGATCAACGATGCCGTGCTGCACGGGCTCCCCCACGACTATGTGCTGCGCGATAGCGACCTCGTGTCGCTCGACTTCGCCGTCTCGGTCGACGGCTGGGTCGCCGACTCCGCGGTCTCGTTCGTCGTGGGCTCCGCCCGCGAGGAGGACCTGCGTTTGATCGATACGACGGAGCGCGCGCTGGATGCTGCGATCGCCGCCGCCACGGTCGGAAACCGTATCGGCGACATCTCGGCATCCGTCGCGGAGATCGCCTACGGCGAGGGCTACTCGATCAACACCGACTTCGGCGGGCACGGCGTCGGCCGCACCATGCACGGTGACCCGCACGTCGCCAACGATGGTCGCGCCGGCCGTGGCTTCCCGCTGCGCGATGGCCTGGTGCTCGCGCTCGAGCCCTGGTTCCTGCAGACCACCGATGAGCTCATGACGGATGCCGACGGCTGGACGCTGCGCAGCGCCGATGGTTCGCGCGGCGCCCACTCCGAACACACTGTGGCGATCACCGCCGACGGCCCGATCGTGCTGACCGACCGGAGCTTCCTCGGCGTCAAATGAGCGCGCGGTAGACGAACACCGCGGTGCGCATGGGCAGTTCGAAGGAGTCCTTGCCTCGCGTGGCCGGGGCGGCGTCGAGGATGCTCCCGATCTCGACGATCTTCCGCTGACGCGTCGCCTCGTCCGCGGTGAGAAAGCTACTCACCGTCAACCAGCGTGCGAGATACGCCTCACGCGTGATCGCCTCGACCCAGGCGATGTCGTGCTGGTATTCGAAGACGAATCCGGGCAGTTCATCAGCCGCGGCATCCGTCGTCGTGTCGCTCTCACCGACGGCGGGGTGGGCGATGCGATGGCAGGCGTAGTCCCACGCGCACGACGGATCGGAGTGATTCCACAGCAGGCCGAGAACGCCACCGGGCTTCAGCACCCGACGGATCTCGGCGCAGGCCGGGTCTCGATCGAACCAGTGGAACGCCTGCGCGACGGTAACGGCGTCGACGCTCGCCCGGTCCAGCGGGATGTCCTCGGCGCCCGCGACACGGGTCTCGATGGCGGGGAGCTTCGCCCGCAGTACGTCGAGCATGGCGACGGACGGCTCGATCGCGATCACGCGGTCAGCGCGCTCGACGAGCAATTCGGTGAATTTTCCGGTGCCGGCGCCGAGATCGAGCACGGCGTTCACTCGCTCCGGAAGGATCGCATCCGCCGCGGCATCCGGAAATCCCGGCCGATACCGGTCGTACTCCTCGCCGATCGACTCGAACGACTTCGCCAGTTGCTGATCCACCATGCCTCGATGCTACTGTCTCGAGGGTCGGACGACTTACGCGAGCTCGATGAGCTCCTGGTAGTCCTGGTTCCAGATGTCTTCGACGCCGTCGGGCAGGATGAGCACGCGCTCGGGGTTGAGCGAGGCGACGGCCCCGGGGTCGTGGGAGACCAGGACGACCGCGCCCTCGTAATGCGCGAGCGCATCGAGGATCTCCAGGCGGGAGGCCGGGTCGAGGTTGTTGGTGGGCTCGTCCAACAGGAGCAGGTTCGCGGACGAGACGACGAGGGTCGCGAGCGACAGACGCGTCTTCTCCCCGCCGGAGAGCACACCGGCCGGCTTGAGGACATCGTCGCCCGTGAACAGGAATGATCCGAGCACGCGACGCGCCTCGGTCTCGGTGATGTGCGGAGCCGCCGAGACCATGTTCTCGAGCACGGAGCGGTCGACGTCGAGGTTCTCGTGCTCCTGGGCGTAGTAGCCGACCTTGAGGCCGTGCCCCGGCTCGAGCTGCCCCGTGTCGGGCTCGTCGACGCCGGCGAGCATGCGCAGCAGCGTCGTCTTTCCCGCACCGTTGAGGCCGAGCACGACGACCTTCGAACCGCGATCGATCGCGAGGTCGACGTCGGTGAAAATCTCCAGCGACCCGTAGGACTTCGACAGGCCGGATGCCATGAGCGGAGTCTTGCCACAGGCTGCGGGCTTCGGGAACCGCAGCTTCGCGACGCGGTCGACCTCGCGCACGTCATCGAGGCCGGCGAGCAGCTTCTCGGCGCGCGCGACCATCTGGTGCGCGGCGGCGGCCTTCGACGCCTTCGCGCCGAAGCGGGCGGCCTGCAGCTGAAGGGTCGTCGCCTTCTTCTCGGCGTTCGCGCGCTCCTTCTTGCGGCGCTCCTCATCGGCGGCGCGCTGGCGCAGGTAGTTCTTCCAGTTCATGTTGTACGCATCGATGCACTGGCGGTTGGCATCGAGGTAGAACACCCGGTTGACAGTCTCGCCGACGAGCTCGATGTCGTGGCTGATGACGATGAGCCCGCCCTTGTAGTTCTTCAGGAACTCGCGCAGCCACACGACGCTGTCCGCGTCGAGGTGGTTGGTCGGCTCGTCGAGGATCATCGTCTCGGCATCCGAGAACAGGATGCGGGCGAGCTCGATACGGCGGCGCTGACCGCCCGAGAGGGTCTTCAGCGGCTGGTCGAGGATGCGATCCGGCAGCGAGAGGTTGTTCGCGATCGAGGCGGCCTCCGCCTCGGCCGCGTAGCCACCGAGTCCTTCGAAGCGCTCCATGAGGTTCGCGAACTTCTTCATGGCCTTCTCGGAGACCTTCGGGTCGTCGGATGCCATGTCCTCGGAGGCCTTCGTCATCCCGAGCTGGATCGTGCCGAGTCCGCGGGCATCGAGGATGCGGGTGCGGGCGAGCATCTCCGGGTCGCCGGTGCGCGGATCCTGAGGGAGGTATCCGAGCTCGCCCGACTTCGTCACCTTGCCGCCCGAGGGCAGCAGGTCACCGGCGAGCACCTTCGTCAGCGTGGTCTTGCCGGCACCGTTTCGACCGACGAGGCCGATCTTGTCGCCGGCGGAGACGCGGAAAGAGACGTCCTCCATGAGCAGGCGGGCGCCCACGCGGATCTCGAGATCGTGCACGGCGAGCACAGCAGACGTCCGTTCTTCAGAGGGATGGGGAGGCCGAGGGGCCAGCGTCCGATTCTACCGCCCTCCTCCTGGGTGGATGCCCCGACTCCTCAAGCGAGACCGCGGGCCGTCAGAGCCTCGGCAACCTGGTCGCCGTGCCGCAGCGCCCGCACGAGCAGAGGGAGCACCATCCGCCAACCGAGACGGACTCCTCGAGCGCGCTCCGCATCTCGCATCTGGGCCCGGAACCCCGCGATGACGGGAACCATCGCGATCACCAGCAGAAGCGTCAGCGAAACCGCATCCGCGTTCACCCCGAACCGGCGAAGCGGTGCGAGCGCGACCCGAAGCACGTCGAGCATCTCCCCCATGGGGGTGGATGCTGTCACTGCAGCGGCTGCCAACAGGATCGACGCCATCCGCGCCACCGCGACGACCGCAGCCTCCGCCCCGGAGAAGACCCAGAGGAATGTCCCCAGCACGAGGATCAGCCAGCGCAACTGCCAGATGCTGCGCAGAACCTCTCGGAGCCCGAGTCCGGCGATCAGGTGGACGGCGATGACCGCGAGGAGGGCGCCGACGGCGGCCACGACCGTTCCCGCCCAGATCGAGATCACGAGACTCACGACGACCAGTGCGCACAGCTTCGCGGCGGCGGGCAGCCGATGAAGCATCCCGTTACCCGGTCGGTAGAGCGGGATCATCCGACGAGTTCTCGATACATCGTGACGATGTCGGCCGCAGGACCTGCGGCGTGCAGACGGCCGTTATCGAAGAGGAACGCCTGCTCGCAGCGCGCCGCAAGTTCGAGGTCGTGGGTGACGATGACCGTCGGGATGCTGAGTTCCTCGATCAGCAGGTCCGCGATCCGCCGCGCGTTGCGTCGATCGAGGAGAGTGGTCGGCTCATCCGCGATGAGCAGAGGGGGCTCTGAGACGAGGACGGATGCGAATGCCAGCAGTTGCTTCTGCCCGCCGGAGAGACTGTGCACGGAGGACTCCGCGTGCGCCCCCAAACCGTAAGCATCGAGGACTTCCCCAACCCGCGTCTCGACGTCCTGCTTCGACAGGCCCCGGCCGCGCAACGACAGCGCGACGTCCTCGGCGACGGTCGGCATGAGCAGTTGCGCATCGGGCGCGGAGAACACGAAACCGGCTCCCTGAGAGGACGGCGCGCTTCCGAGCACGCGGACCTCCCCCGCACTGGGGCGCACGAGCCCGTTCAGCAGACGCGCGAAGGTCGACTTGCCCGATCCGTTCGCACCGATCACCGCGATACGCTGCGCGGTGACCGAAACCGTCACGTCCGAAAGGATGCGCTTCCCGTCGATGTCGACATCGACATCGGCGAGCCCCAGGGTTTCGCCGGCGTTCAGGACACCACCGCCTGCTGCGCGGGAGCGGGCACCGCTGCGAACGCGGCCGGGTACGCCCGGCGCAGCGCCAGAGCCAGCAGGGTCGCCAGCACGGCTTTGAGAAGATCGCCCGGGAGGAAGACCAGGCTCGACAGGGCCGTCGTCGCCAGATCGACGCCCGTGACGAAGGCCTGCACCGGGATGCCGAGGAGATAGATCGCCGGGATACCGCCGATGAGCACCGCCAGCGCCACGCGCCACCAGCGCCACGCGCCGGCACGGATGAGCAGCCCGATCACGATGACTCCGGCGATCCACCCCAGCAGATAGCCGGCAGTCGGACCGACGAGAACACCGAGACCGCCGCGCCCGCCGGCGAGGACGGGAAGCCCGACCGCCGCGAGAACGATCACGATGAGAACGGCGAATGATCCGCGACGAGCACCGAGGACGGCTCCGGCGAGCATGACGCCGAGAGTCTGCGCTGTGACGGGCACACCGCCGACAAGCGGAACGGCGACCGTCCCGAGCACGATGATGAGCGCTGCGAAGACAGCGATGCGGGCAAGATCGTTTGCGTCGAGCCGTGTACGTGCAGCCATGGAGCCACCTCCTGAACAGTGTTCACCTGAACGGCGTTCAGTATAGCTGCCCGTGCGGGTCAGTTCGAGACCGGGCCCATGCGCGCGATGCGCTCCACGGCTTCTCGGAGAATCTCCGGACTCGTCCCGAAATTCAGTCGCACGTGACCAGCGCCCTCCGCTCCGAAAGCGGGCCCGAAATGCAGAGCGACGCGCGCCTCACGCAGAATGCGCTTGGAGGGGTTCTCGCCCCATCCGAGGGCAGAAAGGTCGATCCATGCCAGATATCCGGCATCCGGCATCCGATAGCACGCACCCGGAAGGTGCTCGGAAAGCAGCTCCCCGAGGAGCCGTCGATTCTCATCCAGTGTGAGGAGCAAACCATCCAGCCACTGGTCGCTCTCAGCGGCGAACGCCGCGACAGCGGCGAGCATCCCGAATTGACCGGTGCGCCACTCCACCTCGATCGGCAGGCTCCGTAGCACTGCCGTCGGCTCATCATCCGCGGTGACCATCAGCGCGCACTTGAGCCCCGCGAGATTGAACGCCTTGCTGGCGCTGACGATCGCATAACCGATCGAGCGCGCGGCATCCGAAACCGCGAGAAAAGGGGTGAAACCGGGCCCCGGTTGCGCGAGCGGCGCGTGGATCTCATCCGAGACCACAACCGCGCCGTGCCGCGCTGCAGCCTCCGCCAGGATCGCAAGGGATGCTGCAGAGTGCACCGTTCCCGTCGGGTTGTGCGGGTTGCACAGCAGAACGGCACGCGCCCCCGATGCGAGTGATGCCTCGATGGCCTCGTGATCGAGTTCCCAGCCATCGCCCGTATCGCGCAGGGAGATGCGCTCGACGACTGCGCCGGCCTCCTCCACGAGGTCGAAGAACGGCGGGTAGACGGGCGTCGTGACGACCACCCGATCACCGGGTCGCGTCACCCGTCGCAGGATCTCGACGATCCCCATGCTGACATCCGCCGTCGAACGCATCCGGGCAGGATCCGGCGACCACGCGTAACGCCGCTCGGCGAAGTCCGCGAATGCGGCCGCGAGCGGCGTACGGGAGGCGACATAACCGGTATCGCCTGTGCGGACCGCCCGCTCGAGCGCCCGGGTGATGGCCGGAGCGAGCGGGAAGTCCGTCTCTGCGACGAACAGGGGCAGGACGTCGTCCGGGTATTCGCGCCACTTCTCGCTGGTGCGCTGGCGCAATTGATCCAGCGGAAGCGCGCGAACCCGTTCCATGTCAGATCGCGAAGCCGAGGGCGCGCATCTGGTCGCGACCGTCGTCCGTGATCCGTTCTGGACCCCACGGCGGCATCCACACCCAGTTGATGCGGAATCGGTCGACGACCTTGTCCAGAGACTGCGCCGTCTGCTCCTCGAGCACATCGGTGAGTGGGCAGCCCGCGCTGGTCAAGGTCATGTGGATGACGAGAGCGTCGTTCTCGTCATCCCACGCCAGGTCGTAGATGAGGCCGAGGTCGACGACATTGATCCCCAGTTCGGGGTCCATGACGTCCTTCAAGGCCTCGGTGACCTCGTCGTACTTCTCCGGAGAAAGAGTCGCGGTCATGCGCTCAGCCTACGCCTCGATCGGCGACGAGGGGTCGAGGAAGCGGTCGTAGCCCTCTTCCTCGAGACGGTCGGCCAGCTCGGGGCCGCCCTCTTCGACGATCTTGCCCTTGACGACCACGTGCACGAAGTCCGGCCGGATGTAGCGGAGGATGCGCGTGTAGTGCGTGATGAGCAGCACACCGAGGCCGGTGGCCTCCTTGGCGCGGTTGACGCCCTCGGAGACGATCTTCAGCGCGTCGACATCGAGACCGGAGTCGGTCTCGTCGAGGACCGCGAACTTCGGCTTGAGAACCTCGAGCTGCAGGATCTCGTGGCGCTTCTTCTCGCCGCCGGAGAAGCCCTCGTTGACGTTGCGCTGCGCGAACTTCGGGTCCATGCGCAGGTTCGTCATGGCTTCTTTGACGTCCTTGGTCCAGCCACGGATCGCCGGCGCTTCACCGTCGAGCGCGGTCTTCGCCGTACGCAGGAAGTTGGTCACGGTCACACCGGGGATCTCGACCGGGTACTGCATCGCGAGGAACAGACCGGCGCGGGCGCGCTCGTCGACGCTCATCTCGAGGACGTCCTCGCCGTCGAAGGTGATCGAGCCGCTCGTGACGGTGTACTTCGGGTGGCCGGCGATCGTGTAGGCGAGAGTGGACTTGCCCGAGCCGTTGGGGCCCATGATCGCGTGGGTCTCACCGGTCTTCATGGTGAGGTTGATGCCGTTGAGGATGGGGGTGGCCCCAGCCTCGGTCTCGACCGTCACGTGCAGGTCGCGGATCTCAAGAACAGACATTTCAGACTTCCTTCGTCACAGTCGGATCGATGAGCACGTCGTCGCCGTCGATCGTGACGACGTAGACCGGGACGGGCTCATAAGCGGGGAGATTATGGGGAACGCCGGTGCGCAACGAGAACGCGGAGCCGTGGGCCCAACATTCCAGCGTGTCGCCTTCGACGAATCCTTCGGAGAGGGAGATGGATCCGTGGGTGCAGGTGTCGCCGATGGCGTGAACCTCACCGTCGCCATCGAGGACGACGGCCATGGGGACGCCGTCGATCTCGACGCGCAGCGCCGTGTCCTGCTCGAGCTCGCTGAGGCCGCAGGCGCGCTGAGCACTCACGCGCCCACCGCCGCGAGCTCGGACTCGATGACGGCGAGCAGCTCCTCCTCGAGGGCCGGGATGCCGAGACGGTTCACGATGTCGGTGAGGAAGCCCAGCACGACGAGACGACGGGCCTCGATCTCAGGGATGCCTCGGGCCTGCAGGTAGAACAGCTGCTCGTCATCGAAGCGTCCGGTGGCACTGGCATGGCCTGCGCCCTGGATGTCGCCGGTCTCGATCTCGAGGTTCGGGATCGAGTCGGCGTGCGCTCCCTCGGTGAGGATCAGGTTGCGGTTCGCCTCGTAGGAGTCGGTGCCCGTGGCATCCGGTCCGATGAGGACGTCGCCGATCCAGACGCTGCGCGCACCCTGACCCTGGAGCGCCCCCTTGTACAGGACGTCGCCCGTGGTGTGCGCACCCTTGTGGTGCATGTACACCTGGCTCTCGAGGTGCTGACCCGCATCGGAGTAGGACAGGCCGTAGAGCTTGCCCTCGGAGCCGGTTCCCGACAGCTCGACGTTCGGATTCACGCGGACGATGCCGCCGCCGAAGCTCAACACGAAGTGGTTGAGCGTCGCGTCCTTGTCGACGCGCGCCTGATGCGCCGACGCGTGGATCGCGTCGTCGTTCCAGCGCTGCACCGTGATCACGGTGAGGCGAGAGCCCGGACGCGCGATGATCTCGACGTTCTGCGCGTACTGCGCGCTGCCGCTGTGGCGCAGGAGCACCGTCGCGGAGCTGTTCTCGAGCGCCTCGATGACGATGTGATCGTCGGAGCGCTTCCCGGCGCCCTGACCCGTGAAACCGACCATGATCGGCTCGGCGACCTCTTCATCACGTGGGATGCGCACATGCATGCCCTCGTCGGAGCCCTGCCAGGCCACCGCCGAGACGATGTCTTCGGGGATGAAGAACTCGCCGCGCGGGGCGGAGACCGCCGCGAGCGGGCTGGACACGTACTCGGCACCGGCGAGGACCTCGCGGACGATGCCGGCATCGCCGGACGCCTCGGAGAACAGTGCCGTGAGCTGCGCGACCGGGGTGTGCTTCCAGTTGACCTCGCGACCGGTGGGAGCACCGAAGTCTTCGGGGTCGAAGGAGCGCGGACGCTCGGAGCGGGTCTGCACCGGAACGAAACCGGCGTCGGAGACCTGCGCTGCGGGGTCGATGTGCGCGTTCGTCTGCTGCGCCGTGCTCGGCGCGGGGGTGAAGGCCGTCATATCAGCCGACCGATCCTTCCATGCCCATCTCGATGAGCTTGTTCAACTCCATCGCGTACTCCATCGGCAGCTCGCGGGCGATCGGCTCGATGAAGCCACGCACGATCATCGCCATGGCCTCGGTCTCTTCGAGGCCGCGCGACATCAGGTAGAAGAGCTGCTCCTCGCTGACCTTCGAAACCGTGGCCTCATGGCCGAGCTGCACGTCATCGACACGGATGTCGATCGCCGGGTAGGTGTCGGAACGCGACTCGGTGTCGATGAGCAGAGCGTCGCAGACCACGGAGTTCGCGGAGTGGTGGGCTGCGGGATCGACCCGAACCTCACCGCGGTACGCCGAGCGCCCGCCACCGCGTGCGATCGACTTCGAGACGATCGACGACTGCGTGTACGGCGCCATGTGAATCATCTTCGCGCCGGCGTCCTGGTGCTGACCGGGGCCCGCGAAGGCGACCGAGAGCGTTTCGCCCTTGGCGTGCTCGCCCATCAGGTAGATCGCCGGGTACTTCATCGTGACCTTCGAGCCGATGTTCCCATCGACCCATTCCATGGTCGCGCCCTCGTGGGCGACGGCACGCTTGGTGACGAGGTTGTAGACGTTGTTCGACCAGTTCTGGATCGTGGTGTAGCGAACGCGCGCGTTCTTCTTCACGATGATCTCGACGACGGCCGAGTGCAGCGAGTCCGACTTGTAGATCGGAGCCGTGCAGCCCTCGATGTAGTGGACGTAGCTGTCCTCATCGGCGATGATCAGGGTCCGCTCGAACTGGCCCATGTTCTCGGTGTTGATGCGGAAGTATGCCTGAAGCGGGATCTCGACGTGAACGCCCTTGGGGACGTACACGAACGATCCGCCCGACCAGACCGCCGTGTTGAGGGCTGCGAACTTGTTGTCGCCGGGAGGGATCACCGTGCCGAAGTACTCTTCGAAGAACTCGGGGTGCTCGCGCAGAGCCGTGTCGGTGTCCATGAAGATGACGCCCTGGGCCTCGAGGTCCTCACGGATCTGGTGGTAGACGACCTCGGACTCGTACTGCGCTGCGACACCGGCGACGAGACGCTGGCGCTCGGCCTCGGGGATGCCCAGACGCTCGTAGGTCTCGCGGATGTCCTCGGGGAGGTCTTCCCACGACTGCGCCTGCTTCTCGGTCGAGCGGACGAAGTATTTGATGTTGTCGAAGTCGATGCCGCTGAGGTCTGCGCCCCACGTCGGCATCGGCTTGCGCCCGAACAGCTGGTATCCCTTGAGTCGGGTCTTCAGCATCCACTCGGGTTCGCTCTTCAGCGCCGAGATATCACGCACGACAGCCTCGGACAGTCCACGACGCGCGCTGGCTCCTGCCGCGTCAGCATCGTGCCAACCGAACTCGTACACCCCCAGACCTTCGAGCTCTGGGCGGTCGATCAACACATCCGACATCACACTCTCCTTGTTGGGCCTCAACGGTGTCATCCGCCCCGGCACGCCGGAGCCCCAAAGGTTGCGAGGGTCGGGTGCCGCTGGTGGGCCTCATCACGGACGCATTCTTCGCGCCTAAACTGTCAGTGATGCCTCTTGCGCTTTCGCGCCCCGCATCACAACAATTCGATTCTACAGGTTCCCCCTGGTGAACGGGCCGTGCCCGCGCGCCGGGCGTGGGCCGGAGGAAACATGTCCGAGACCAGTTCCGCCACCGCGATCCCGACAGGAAGCAGCGCGCCGATCCTCCCCCGCCTTCTGCGGGTGCTCGCGTGGCTGTCGTTCATCGCCGAGGTCATCATCATCGGCACAGGTGGCGCGGTCCGCCTCACGGCATCGGGCCTGGGCTGCACGGAATGGCCGCTGTGCACACCGGATTCGCTCGTGCCGACGGCGGAGCAGGGCATCCACGGCATCATCGAGTTCGGAAACCGCACGATGACCGGCGTCGTCGGCATCCTCGCGATCGCCGTGCTTCTGCTGACCCTCTTCTCGATCGCCGGCAAGCGAGCCGTCGTGCACGCGCTCTGGTCCGCCCTCTGGTCCGTCATTGCCGGGGTCCTCTGCCTCGGGCTGGCGCTGCTGGGCGGCTGGATCTACACGATGATCACCGGCGAGCCCGGGATCGCCGCGTTCCCCTTCTTCTCCCTCGGGCTGCTGGTCATGGTGATCGTCGGAGCCGTGCGGTCCTGGCGCTCGTTCGGCGAGCGGCGCGACCTCAGCGTGCTCGCCTGGCTGGTGCTCATCGGCGTCATCGCCCAGGCCTTCGTCGGCGGCATCACGGTGCTGACCGGCTTGAACCCCTTCATCGTCGGCTTCCACTACGTGGTCTCGTTGCTGCTGGTGTGCATCACGGCGGTCTACCTCGTGCGGATGCGCACGCATGACGGCCCGCGTGTCCGCGCCGTCCCGAAATGGTTCGCCGTCCTGACACACATCACCGGCCTCGCACTCGCCGCGACGATCTTCTTCGGTGTGCTGACAACGGCATCCGGGCCGCACTCGGGCGACGAGAATGTGATCCGCGACGGCTTCGATGCGACGGTCCTCGCCCACGTGCACGCCTGGCCCGGCTACATCCTCGCCGTCCTGGTCCTCATCCTCACCATCGCCGCGTGGATTCTGCGTCTGGATCCCCGCACCTGGCTCGTGATTCTGGTGGCGGCGATCCTCGTCCAGATCGGCGTGGGCGTCTGGCAGGCGCGCGAGGGGCTCCCCGAGATCCTCGTCGGCATCCACATGGTCCTCGCCTCTCTCTCGGCCGCGGCATACACGGTCGTGGTGCTTCGCCTGAAGCGCTCAGCCGACGCATAACCGGCGCATACCTCGCGCATGGAGACCGCGCGCAGGCTGAACGGATGAGAAACACCTCCCTCCTGCGCAGTCTCCCCTTCCTCCTCCTCGTCGTGCTGTCCCTGGCATCCGTCATCGTCGGCGGTTGGCTGTCGACCGACCAGATCTCGACCATGACCACCGCCCTGCTGGAGGGCACGGCGACCGGCGTGGAGGTCTACGCCGGGCAGAGCTGGGTCGTCATCGGAGGCGCCCTCGTCGCCGCCGGATTGATCGGCCTGTTCCTCGCGTTCGCGCTGGGCGCGGCAAAGGCGCTGCTCCCCCGTCGCGCGATCGACACTCTCGACCCGATCGAGAGGGACGACGCCGATAACAATGCGGATGACGTCATCTCGCCGGCAGCCGCTGCTGAACGTGCGGCCGCGATCGAGAACACTCCCGCATCTCCTGCACGCTGATCGTGCAGAGATGAGAACGGGCCGCTCCTCTCATGAGGAGCGGCCCGTTCTTCTTCAGAGGATCAGAACGGCAACAGCGGGTCGGCTGCGACCGCGAGGAAGATCAGCGTCAGGTAGACGATCGAGGCGTGGAACACGCGCATCGGGCGCGGGTTCTCGCCGCGCACGGCCTGACTGTAAAGACGGTGCGACTCGTAGACGAACCAACCGCCGAACACGACGGCCGAGACCGAGTAGACGAGGCCCATATCGGCGACCGGGATGAGCAGCAACGAGCAGGCGAGCGTCGCCCACGCGTAGAGGATGACCTGCAGGCCCACCTGCGGCGCGTTGCGCGTGACACCGAGCATCGGCACATCAGCGCCCGAGTAGTCGTCGCGGTACTTCATCGACAGCGGCCAGTAGTGCGCCGGTGTCCACAGGAAGATGAGCACGAAGAGGATGATCGCCGGCCAGGCGATCGCGTTGGTGACGGCGGACCAGCCGATGAGGACCGGGAAGCAGCCTGCGATTCCGCCCCAGATGATGTTCTGCTCGGTGCGGCGCTTGAGGATCATCGTGTAGATGACGACGTAGAAGAAGATCGCCGAGACCGACAGCGCGGCGGTCAGCAGGTTGGTCGTCGCCAGCAGCCAGACGGTCGAGAAGACCGCGAGAACCCAGGAGAAGATGAGGGCGGCACGCGGGGACACCTCGCCCGTAACAATCGGCCTGTTCACGGTGCGCTTCATATGAGCGTCCATGTCGCGATCGAGATACATGTTGAAGGATGCGGCCGACCCCGCGCTCGTCGCCCCGCCGATGACGGTCGCGATGATGAGGAACGGATGCGGGATGCCGCCGTGAGCGAGGAACATCACCGGCACGGTCGAGACCAGGAGCAGCTCGAGCACTCGCGGCTTCGTCAGCGCAACGTAGGCCTTGATCACAGACCCGATCGGACGCCTTGCCGTCGTCGCCTCAGACATGGTCGAGATATCGATCGCCTCCTCAGCGCACAGTACAGACAACCCTTCCATTCTACTCCACGCGAAACGCCCGACTCACGGCGTAAGAGTCGTTTCCCGCTCCCCCGTCCAGCGCTATGCTGAAACCCACTCGCGCGCCCGGCGCTGTGCACCTGTCCGTGACGATGCGGAGGCGCCAGATATTCGGGCGCCCTCGAAAGTTGTTGGAAAGGGCACGACCGTGACGGAACTGCAGTGGGATGAGATCGACCGACGTGCGGTGGATACCGCCCGAATCCTCGCGGCCGATGCCGTTGAGAAGGTGGGGAACGGTCACCCCGGTACGGCCATGAGCCTGGCTCCGGCCGCGTATCTCCTCTATCAGCACGTCATGCGCCACGACCCTGCCGACACCGACTGGCTCGGCCGCGACCGCTTCATCCTCTCGGTTGGCCACTCCTCGCTCACCCAGTACGTGCAGCTCTACCTGGGCGGCTTCGGGCTCGAGCTCGAAGACCTCGAGTCGCTGCGCACCTGGGGCTCGCTGACTCCCGGCCACCCGGAGTACGGCCACACCAAGGGCGTCGAGATCACCACCGGTCCGCTCGGCCAGGGTCTCGCCTCCGCCGTCGGCTTCGCGTATGCGGCACGCTACGAGCGCGGACTCTTCGATCCCGAGGCGGACGCGGGCACGAGCCCGTTCGACCACTTCGTCTACGTCATCGCCGGTGACGGCGACCTGCAGGAGGGTGTGACCAGCGAGGCGTCCTCGCTCGCCGGTCACCAGCAGCTCGGCAACCTCATCGCGATCTACGACTCGAACCAGATCTCCATCGAGGACGACACGAACGTCGCCTTCACGGAGGACGTCGCAGCGCGCTACGAGTCCTACGGCTGGCAGGTCATCACGGTCGATTGGAAGAAGTGCGGCGAGTACGTCGAGGATGTCGTCGAGCTGAACGCAGCCATCGAGGCTGCGAAGGCCGAGAGCGGCAAGCCCTCGCTCATCATCCTCAAGACCATCATCGGCTGGCCCTCGCCCGGCAAGCAGAACACCGGCAAGATCCACGGCTCCGCGCTCGGGGCCGATGAACTCGCCGCGACGAAGAGTGTTCTCGGCTTCGACCCGGAGAAGAGCTTCGTCGTCGCCGACGACGTCATCGCGCACACGCGCGGTCTCGCTGACCGGGCCGCTGTGACCCGTGCCGCCTGGCAGACATCGTTCGACGCATGGGCCGCTCAGAATCCCGAGCGCAAGGCGCTGCTCGACCGCCTCGAGTCGGGCGAGCTGCCCGAGGGCGTCGAAGGCGCACTCCCCGTCTTCGAAGCCGGCAAGGAAGTCTCGACCCGTGCCGCATCAGGCCAGGTCATCAACGCCCTCGCCGCTGAGCTGCCCGAGCTGTGGGGCGGATCGTCCGACCTCGCCGAATCGAACCTCACCACCATCAAGAGCGCGAAGTCGTTCATCCCGGCCGAGTGGTCGACGAACGAGTGGTCGGGATCTCCCTACGGCCGCGTGCTGCACTTCGGCATCCGTGAGCACGCCATGGGTGCGATCGTCAACGGAATCGTCCTGCACGGCAAGACGCGTGCCTTCGGCGGAACCTTCCTGATCTTCAGCGACTACATGCGTCCGGCCGTGCGCCTCGCGGCGCTCATGAACGTGCCCAGCATCTTCGTGTGGACCCACGACTCCGTGGCCCTCGGAGAAGACGGCCCGACTCACCAGCCGATCGAGCAGCTCGCGACGCTCCGCGCCATTCCGAACTTCGCCGTCGTGCGTCCCGCGGATGCCAACGAGACGTCGGTCACGTGGCTGGAGATGCTCCGCCGCCAGGAGGGCCCCTCGGGCATCGCGCTGACCCGTCAGAACATCCCCGTGTTCGAGCGTGGCGAGGGCGAGGCATCCGGCGATGTCTTCGCCGCGGCATCCGGCGCCGCCAAGGGCGCATATGTCCTCGCCGAGGCCCCCAACGGCACCCCCGACGTGATCCTCATCGCCACCGGCTCCGAGGTTCAGCTCGCCGTCTCCGCCCGTGAGACGCTGGCGGCAGAGGGCATCAACGCCCGCGTCGTCTCCGCTCCCTCGCTGGAGTGGTTCGACGAGCAGAGCGAGGAGTACCGCGAGTCCGTGCTCCCGACATCCGTCACCGCCCGCGTCT
The DNA here is from genome assembly GCF_054798215.1 of Microbacterium sp. GXF6406. Lineage (NCBI taxonomy): Bacteria > Bacillati > Actinomycetota > Actinomycetes > Micrococcales > Microbacteriaceae > Microbacterium > Microbacterium sp. GXF6406. The sequence continues at coordinate 89,219 of NZ_JBSJZH010000007.1, forward strand.
CGGTCGAAGCGGGCTCCGCCCTCACCTGGCGCGGCATCGTGGGAGACAAGGGCCGCTCCGTCGCGATCGACCACTTCGGCGCATCCGCCGATTACAAGACCCTGTTCCAGAAGTTCGGCATCACTGCCGAGGCCGTCGTCGAGGCGGCCCGCGCAACCGTCAAGGAGAACGCATGAGCACCCCCACCGCAGACCTCGCCGCCGCCGGCGTCAGCATCTGGCTCGACGACCTCTCGCGCACCCGCATCAACTCGGGCAACATCGCCGAGCTGATCCAGTCGCGCAACATCTCGGGTGTCACGACCAACCCGACGATCTTCGCCAACGCGATCACCGATAAGAACGACACGTCTTACGACGCGCAGGTCACCGAGCTCGCAGCATCCGGAGCATCGGCGGAAGACGCCGTCTTCGCCGCCACGACTCAGGACGTCGCCGCAGCCCTCGACGTGTTCCGGCCCGTCTGGGAGGCGTCGAACCACGTCGACGGCCGCGTCTCGATCGAGGTCTCCCCCGACCTCGCCCACGACACGGAGGGCACGGTCGCACAGGCCAAGCAGCTCTGGGAGAAGATCGACCGTCCGAACCTGCTGGTCAAGATCCCCGCGACGAAGGCCGGCCTGCCCGCCATCGCCCAGGCGATCGGCGCCGGCATCAGCGTCAATGTGACCCTGATCTTCAGCCTCGAGCGCTATGCCGAGGTCATCGCGGCGTTCCTCGCGGGCCTCGAGACCGCGAAGGCCGCCGGCATCGACCTGTCGACGATCCACTCCGTCGCCTCGTTCTTCGTCTCGCGCGTCGACACAGAGACCGACAACCGCCTCACGGCGATCGGTTCGGAGAAGGCCCTCGCTCTGAAGAGCAAGGCCGGCCTGGCGAACGCCCGCCTCGCTTACGAGTTGTTCGAGCAGAGCTTCGCCACCGATCGCGCCAAGGCGCTGCTCGAAGCCGGTGCCAACGCGCAGCGTCCGCTCTGGGCTTCGACCGGTGTCAAAGACCCGGCGCTGCCCGACACCCTCTACGTCACCGAGCTCGTCGCCCCCGGCGTGGTGAACACGATGCCAGAGAAGACGCTCGAGGCGACCTTCGACCACGGCGTCGTCACGGGCGACACGATCACCGGCGGCTACGAGGAGGCCCGCGAGGTCTTCGCCGGTCTCGGCGAGGTCGGCATCGACTTCGCCGACGTCACCCAGGTGCTCGAGGACGAGGGCGTGAAGAAGTTCATCGATTCCTGGCACGACCTGCTCGCCCAGGTCACCGAGGGTCTCGAGGCCCAGCGATGACGTTCTCTCTGCACGCCTCCGGCGCGGCACGCGTCGCGATCGACGAGGTCGTCCCGCGCCTCGTCGCCGATATGGTCGCCTCCCGCATCACCGCGTTCGACGCCACCCTGTGGGGAGAGGCCGCTGAGGAAGAGGCGTCCAAGCGCCTCGGCTGGGTCGAGGCGGTCTCCGTCTCGCGCCCGCTCGTCCCCGAGATCATTGCGCTGCGCGATGAACTGCGTGCGAAGGGCGTTCGTCGCGTGGTGCTGGCCGGCATGGGCGGCTCGTCCCTGGCTCCCGAGGTCATCAGCCAGACCGCGGGCGTTCCCCTGACGATCCTCGACTCGACGGCTCCCGGGCAGGTCCTGGCGGCTCTCGATGAGGGCCTCGCCGAGACCGTGCTGGTCGTCTCCTCGAAGTCCGGTTCCACGGTCGAAACAGACTCCCAGAAGCGCACCTTCGCTGCAGCCTTCCAGGACATCGGCATCGATCCGACCGAGCGCATCGTGATCGTGACGGACCCGGGCTCTCCCATGGATGCCGCGGCTCGCGCCGATGGGTACCGGGTTTTCAACGCCGACCCGAACGTCGGCGGACGCTATTCGGCCCTCACCGCCTTCGGTCTCGTTCCCAGTGGCCTCGCCGGCGTCGACATCGCGGAGCTTCTGGATGAGGCGGAGGCGACGCTCCTGCAGGTCGCCGTCGACGCAGCCGATAACCCGGCCTTGCGCCTGGGTGCAGCCATCGCCGCCACGAGTCCGCGCCGCGACAAGCTCGGACTGGTCACCGATGGCACCCACATTCAGGGGCTGCCGGATTGGATCGAGCAGCTCATCGCCGAATCCACCGGCAAGGACGGCACCGGCATCCTCCCGGTCGTCATGCTCCCCGTCTCGCCCGAGCTCGACACGCTGCCCGCCGATCTGCAGATCGTCCGTCTCGTCGACAACGCCCACCAGTTCCACATGACAGAGCGCCACCAGGGCGAGATCCTCGTCAGCGGATCCCTGGGCGCGAACTTCATCGTCTGGGAATACGCGACCGTCATCGCCGGCCACCTGCTGGGCATCAACCCGTTCGACCAGCCCGACGTCGAGTCCGCGAAGATCGCCGCACGCGGTCTTCTCGATGCCCGTCCCGAGCCGACCGAACCCGCCTTCGTTCAGAACGGCATCGAGGTGCGCGTCTCGAACCCGGCTCTCGCGAGTTCCGGCGACGTCGAAGCGGTTCTGGACGCCCTGTGGGCAGAACTGCCCGAAGACGGCTACGTGTCGATCCAGGCTTATGTGAACCGTCTCGATCTGGAGCAGCTGCAGGGCCTCCGGGAACTCGTCGCCGCAGACTCGGGCCGCCCCACCACATTCGGCTGGGGCCCTCGGTTCCTTCACTCCACCGGCCAGTACCACAAGGGCGGACCGGCGCAGGGCGTGTTCCTGCAGATCCTGGAGCGCACCGACGTCGACCTCGAGATCCCCGACCGTCCCTTCTCCTTCGGCCAGCTCATCCAGGCACAGGCCGCCGGCGATGCCGGTGTGCTGGCCGATCACGGTCGTCCCGTCGTCACCCTGACGATCACGGATGACTCGGCCGATGTGCTCGCGCTCTTCGAAGCAGCCCAGAAGTAGTCAGTAGGAGAACAGCACCCTGATGACCGTTCCCGTTTCCCGCGGCCACAACCCGCTGCGCGATCCCGATGATCGTCGCCTGAACCGGATCGCGGGGCCCAGCGCCCTCGTGATCTTCGGCGTCACCGGCGATCTCTCGCGCAAGAAGCTCATGCCCGCGGTGTACGACCTCGCCAATCGCGGCCTGCTCCCTCCCGGCTTCGCCCTCGTCGGATTCGCCCGACGCGACTGGGAGGACCAGGACTTCGCCCAGGTGGTTTATGAGGCCGTCAAGGAGCACGCGCGCACCGAATTCCGCGAGGAGACCTGGCAGCAGCTGCTCCAGGGCATCCGTTTCGTATCCGGCGAGTTCGACAACCCGGAGTCCTTCGCGAAGCTGCGCGAGACCGTCGAGAAGCTCGACATCGAACGCGGAACGATGGGCAACCACGCGTACTACCTGTCGATCCCGCCGAAGGCGTTCCCGCTCGTGGCCAAGCAGCTCAAGGACTCCGGTCTCGTGGGCGATGAGCGCAGCGACGACGAGTGGCGCCGCGTTGTGATCGAGAAGCCGTTCGGCCACGACCTCGAGTCTGCACGGGCGCTCAACGAAGCTCTCGAGGTGGCGTTCCCGGCGGACTCGATCTTCCGCATCGACCACTACCTCGGCAAGGAGACGGTCCAGAACATTCTGGCGCTGCGCTTCGCGAACGAGCTCTACGAGCCGATCTGGAACCGCAACTACGTCGACCACGTGCAGATCACCATGGCCGAGGACATCGGCGTGGGCGGTCGTGCAGGTTACTACGATGGCATCGGCGCGGCGCGCGACGTCATCCAGAACCACCTGCTGCAACTGCTGGCGCTCACCGCGATGGAGGAGCCGATCAGCCTCGAGGCGGATCAGCTGCGTGCCGAGAAGGAGAAGGTGCTCGCCGCCGTCCGCCTTCCCGACGACCTCTCCCTCGCGACCGCACGCGGTCAGTACGCGGGCGGTTGGCAGGGCGGCCAGCAGGTCGATGGTTTCCTCGGCGAAGACGGCATGAACCCCGAATCGGTCACCGAGACGTATGCGGCGATCAAGCTCGAGATCGCGAACCGCCGATGGGCGGGTGTGCCGTTCTACCTGCGCAGCGGAAAGCGTCTGGGGCGTCGCGTGACGGAGATCGCTGTGGTCTTCAAACGCGCGCCCGAGCACCTCTTCGGTCGAACGAACGCTGCCGAGCTCGGACAGAACGCCCTGGTCATCCGCGTGCAGCCCGATGAGGGCGTCACGATCCGGTTCGGCTCGAAGGTTCCCGGTGCGGGAACGAACGTGCGCGACGTCACGATGGACTTCGGTTACGGCCACGCCTTCACCGAGGCGAGCCCCGAGGCCTATGAGCGCCTCATCCTCGATGTCCTCCTCGGCGACCCGCCGCTGTTCCCCCGCCATGAGGAGGTCGAGCTCAGCTGGAAGATCCTCGACCCTGTCGAGCAGTACTGGGCCGCCGAGGGCGGACCGCTCGAGCAGTATGCACCGGGATCCTGGGGGCCGGCATCCGCCGACGACCTCCTGGCCCGCGACGGACGAGTCTGGAGACGCCCGTGATCATCGACCTTCCCGATACGACTGTCAGCCAGGTCGCCAAGCAGCTCGTCAAGGTGCGCGAGGAGGGCGGCGCCGTCGCCCTCGGTCGTGTGCTGACACTGGTCATCTCAGCGCGCAACGGTGTCGCCGAGGCGGCCATCGACGCGGCCAACGATGCGTCGCGCGAGCACCCGATGCGCGTCATCGTCGTCACCACCGGCGAGGGCGAAGCTCACCTCGACGCACAGATCCGTGTCGGCGGCGACGCCGGTGCGAGCGAGGTCGTGGTGTTGCACGCCTATGGCGATGCGGCCAGCAATGAGGAGAGCCTCGTGACGGGGCTGTTGCTTCCGGATGCTCCGGTCGTCGCCTGGTGGCCGGAAGAGGCACCGTCGAACCCGGCTTCGTCGCCTCTCGGGCGCATCGCTCAGCGACGGATCACGGATGCCGCGACCGCGACCGATGTCCGGGATCGTCTGGCCCTCCTGGGCGCGGAGCACGCGCCGGGAGACACGGATCTCGCTTGGACACGTCTGACTCACTGGCGTGAGCAGCTCGCCGCGGTTCTCGATCAGCCGCCGTACGAACCGGTAACGGCGGTCGAGGTGCTCGGTGCCGCCGCTTCTCCTTCGACGGCTCTTCTCGCCGCCTGGCTGCGACTGGCTTTCGACGTGCCGGTGGTCTGGCACTACGAGGACCCGGAGCACTGGGAGGCGGGCATCAAGTCCGTTCGTCTGACCCGCGCCAGCGGAGACATCCTGCTGGAGCGCCCGGAGACGAGCGTCGCAGTCCTGACCCAGCCCGGTCAGCCCGACCACGAGCTGCATCTCCCCCGCCGAACGCTGCGCGAGTGCCTGGCCGAAGAGCTGCGCCGTCTCGACGCCGATCTGCTGTACGGGCGAGTGATCACCGACGGCTTGGAGAAGCTCGGCCTTCCGGAAAAGACGGCCTGAGCGCTATGAGCACGAACTCTTCCTCCGAGAAGGTCGTCGTCGTCGAACAGACGCCGGCGGATGTCGCATCCCGCGTCGCGGATCGTTTCCTCACCCGAGTCCGGGCCCGTACGCGCAACGGGCGTATCGCCCATATCGCCCTGACGGGCGGGTCGATGGGCTCGGCGGTGCTGCGCGCTGTCGCTGAGCACCCGAAGTCCGAGAAGATCGACTGGTCGCTCGTGCACTTCTGGTGGGGGGATGAGCGCTTCGTCCCGGCGGCTGACGCCGATCGCAACGCCGGCCAGTCTCGCGCCGCGCTGCTGGACCATATCCCGGTACCCGCAGAGAACGTGCATGAGATCCCGGCGTCGGACAGCGGTCTGACGCTCGATGAGGCGTCCGCAGCCTATGCGGCCGAACTCGAGCGATTCGGCTCGGAGGAGCACCCGTGGCCGTCGTTCGCCGTGTGCTTCCTCGGCGTCGGCCCGGATGGTCACATCGCTTCGCTGTTCCCGGACCGCACCGAGGTGACAGAAACGGATGCTGCGACGCTTCCGGTTCGCAATTCGCCCAAGCCTCCGGCGGAGCGTGTGACGCTCACCCGCCCGGTGATCAATTCGTCCAAGCGCGTCTGGTTGGTGCTCACGGGCGCCGACAAGGCCTCGGCGCTGGGCCTCGCCCTGGCCGGCGCAAGCTACACGAATGTGCCGGCTGCCGGGGCGAAGGGGCGTAAGCGCACGGTCTTCTTCGTGGATCAGGCAGCCGCTTCCGAGGTCTCGGAAGACCTCATCGATCCCGCTTACTGATCGTCTTCGTCGATGGGGTCCGCAACCGGCGAGATGGTTTCGGATCCCATCGGCGTTTCCGCGGCGGTCGTGCTTCCGCGGACGATTCCGAGTTCCTGGCTCTCGTTGATCACCTGCGGGTGGTAGCGCGCGAGGCTGATGACTCCCCAGATCGCGACGGCCCCCGTCACGCCGAAGACGACGAGCGCCCAGGGCGGCGCGGCGGACGTCTCGCCGAGGATGACTGCTCCGATGAGAACCGCGACGAGCGGGTCGACGACCGTGAGACCGGCGATGACGAGGTCTGGCGGACCTGAGCTGTAGGCCGTCTGCACGAAGTAGGCGCCGACCGCGCTGGCGGCGATCAGGGCGATGACGCACACGATCATGATCCAGTCGAACTCGCCCGCCTGGAACCTTTTGATGATGGCCTTGGCGAGCGTGGCGACGAATCCGTAGAGGATGCCGGCACCGATCACGTAGAAGAGTGCGCGCATGCGGTGTCGAAGCACCAGCCAGCCCCCTCCGAGCACGATGATCACGACGAGGAGGATCGCGAGGATCGTGAGAAGCTCTGTGTCGGCGATCGGTCTCTCGACGGCGTAGAGCGCCGCCACGGCGACGAAGACGAATATGCCGCCCACGCAGGCGATGAGGGCGGTGAGCGAGCGTTTCGTCGGTGCGTGACCGGAGACGTGCGCGTTGAGCAACGTCGTCACGACGAGAGCGATCGCTCCGAGAGGCTGAACCACGGTGAGCGGCGCCATCGAGATCGCGGCGAGCTGGCAGACGATCGCCAGTCCGAGCATCAGGGTGCCGATGATCCAGGAGGGCCGGGTCAGCAGACGCTTCAGCTGAGCCCCGCTTAACCCGCTCGTTCCGTCTGCGCCGCTGAGTCGTTCGACCTTGGTGACGCCCCGGTGCTGATACTGCGCGCCGAAGGACATGAAGACGGCACCGGCGAGTGCCAGCGGGATGCCGAGCAGCAGCGCCGGGTTCTGGAACACGCCGATCAGCTGATCGCCGACCTCTTCGACGGACATCACGACGGCTGCGCTCACAGTACGACCTTACCCGGCGTCTGCGGCGCATTAGAGTTGTGGCGTGGCTGTTCTTCCGATTCGCATCATGGGCGATCCTGTCCTGCACTCCCCCGCATCTGCCGTCGCCGAGATCGACGATGAGATCCGTCAGCTCGTCGCCGACATGTACGAGACGATGGATGCCGCGCCCGGTGTGGGTCTCGCGGCCCCTCAGGTGGGTGTCGGCCTGCGCATCTTCACGTACTCCTATGTCGACGATGATGACCGTCCGTGGCGGGGCGTGCTCATCAACCCGACGCTGTGGATGATCCCGACGGAGCCCGGCTCCCCCGATCCGGATGACGAGTCCGAGGGGTGCCTGTCCTTCCCGGGCGAGCGCTTCGCACTCCGACGCTCAGATCGTGTACGTGTGATCGGCACCGACCTCGACGGTGAGCCGGTGGAGATCGAGGTCGATGGCTGGCGTGCGCGCATTCTCCAGCACGAGTTCGATCACCTCGACGGCATCCTCTACATCGATCGGCTGTCGGACAGCGATTGGAAGACGACGCAGAAGATCGCGCGCAAGCGCGGCTGGGGGCGTCCTGGCGCCAGCTGGCTGCCGGGAGTCGACGACCTCGAGGGATAGGGTTGACAGCGGCGCTCTTCGTTCGCCGCTCACAGTTACCCGAGGAAAATCCCCACTATGAACAACTCCCGTATTCGGCGTGCCCTGGCGACGGCCGGCACCGCTTCCCTTCTCGTCGCCTCGCTCACGGGCTGCGGAATGCTCGATTCGATCGCGGGTGCCGATACGCAGCGCGATGACGCCGGAAACGTAACCGAGAGCTCCGAGATCGACATCTTCGCGCTGCAGGTCGGCGACTGCCTCTCCGAGTCCGGCATGACGGGCGATGAAACCGCCAGTGCGCCGGTGGTCCCCTGCTCGGAGCCGCACCCCTACGAGGTCTACCACGAGTTCGAGCTTGCGGATGGCGAGTTCCCCGGCACCGAGGCCATCGAGCCGCTGGGCGTCGACGGATGCCAGACCGCTTTCGACGGCTTCGTGGGGCTCGCCTGGGAGGAATCGACGCTCGACTACACCTGGTTCGAGCCGACGGAGCAGAGCTGGAACGGCTCGGATGACCGCCTGATCCAGTGCATCATCGTCGAGGTCGACGCGACCGGCAGTTCGCTGGTCGATGTCGTCGGATCGCTCGCCGGCGTCGCACGCTGACGCGCACCGCGTTCTGAAGGAAGGCTCCGTCCCACGGGCGGGGCCTTCCTTCTTGTCCGGTGGTCGGGAAATGAAGAAGGCCCCGTCTTTCGACGGGGCCTTCTTCTCATCTGCTCCCCGAGTTGGACTCGAACCAACAACCTGCCGGTTAACAGCCGGCTGCTCTGCCAATTGAGCTATCGGGGATTATTTCCTCGCAGTAGAGGCAACTCCTCTAGCTTAGCAAACCTCCAGGCCTCCTCGTCACATCGAGGGGCCTCCTCGGGCGTGTCGCCGCTGGCGGTCAGCGGCTGCGCGAATCAGCCTCGGCGTTCGGCACCCAGAGAAGGTCTTTTCCAACGCCCCGCGCGACGACGTGGCCACCGCGCAGCATGAGCGTCTCGGCATTGAGCTCGCGGATGAACGCCGCGTCATTCGTGACGAGGAGGGCCCCCATCCCCTGCTCCTTGCGGCGCCGGGTAATCGCGTCGAAGACGACCGGGCGCACCTCGAGGTCGAGGTTCGCGAGCGGCTCATCCGCGATCAGCACCGACGGTTCGAGCACGAACGCCCGAGCGATGCCGACGCGCTGGCGCATACCCGCGCTGAGCTCGTACGGGAACCTATCGGCGGTGCCCAGCGGCAAATGCATCTCATCGAGCAGCGTCGCCACCCGGATCGACAGGGCCTTGGTGTTCACGCGCTTCTCACGGATGAGAATGGGCTCGGCGATGACCTCGCCGACCGTCAGCGTCGGCGGAAGACCCGCCCCGGCCCCCTGCGGGATGAATCCGGTCTGATAGGTGAGCTCACGGTGCCGGCGACCCGGCTTGCGCACGTTGACGCCACAGACCTCTGCCCGTCCGCCGACGATCTTCACCGACGGATCGGTCGAGCCGGCGAGGGCCGCGACGAGCGTGGACTTTCCGGATCCCGTGGGGCCGGCGACGCAGATGAGCTCCCCCGGAGGCAGCTGGAACGAGACGCCATCGACAGCGCGGGTCGGCAGTCCATGCCCGATGCGATCCACCACCAGATCAGAGCAATCGATGGCGAAGGAGGAGGAAGAGCGGCGAGACATGTCCTCCATCCTCCCCCGAAGGCGGTATACCGACCGGTTACGACTCGGTGAACCGCTGACGCTCGATATCGAGATCGCGCAGACGCACGCGCAGTGCGCGTCCGCCGTCGGAATCGGCGGGCACACGCTGCACGGCGGCCAGAAGCTCGTTCTTCTCCCGATCGAGCGTGCGCAGGATCATCCGGCGGGCGAGATCGGCGGTGGATGCCACGGCTCCGGCTTCGTCCTTGGCCGGGAACGGGCTCATCAGCAGTTCACCGGCGAGCGAGCGGTACGGCTCGCGCACCGCGTTCACAGCATCCATCGCCCACCCGACACGCGTTCGATCCGGAACCGCCACGATCACCTCGCGCACGGCTTCGAGTGCCGGATGCCGGAAAGGCTCCGCAAGAGCCCGCGAGAGCGTGGCCTGATCGATCTGATGCCCGTACTGTAGCGCGCCCATGAGCGCTCCCCGCTCCATCGCGACATCCGCGGTGCGCGGCAGGCTCGCCATCGTGACGGCGACGGCCGCCGGCGCCCCGACGGGATCGTCCGCCGGGCGCTGTTCCGCTTCGCGGCGCGAGGCGCTCGCGCCCCCGCGTGCCGCGCGCTCGACCTCGCGGCGCACGTCCGTGGGATCCATTCCCAGCCGTCGTGCCAGCACCCTTTCGTATCCCGGTCGCAGCAGACGGTCACGGATCTCCGCGACGATGGGCGCGGCAGCCCGCAGCGCACCGACCTGCCCCTCGACCGTCGCCAGGTCGAACCCCGCGAGCTTTCGATCGATGGCGAACTCGAACATGGGAACCTTGGCGTCCATGAGGCTGCGCACCGCCGCATCGCCGCGCTGCAGGCGCAGATCACAGGGATCGAGGCCGTTGGGCGCCACAGCGACGAACGTCTGGGCGTTGAAGCGGTCGTCCTCCGTGAAGGCGCGCAGGGCCGCCTTCTGCCCGGCCTCGTCTCCGTCGAAGGTGAACACGACCTCACCGGAGGCCGAATCATCGCCCATGACGCGGCGCAGCACCTTGATGTGATCGGCCCCGAACGCGGTGCCGCAGGTCGCCACAGCGGTCGTGAGTCCCGCGAGGTGGCAGGCCATCACATCGGTGTATCCCTCGACGACGACCACCCGACGCGGGTCCCCGCGCGAGATGTCGCGCTTGGCGAGATCGAGCCCGTAGAGAACCTGTGCCTTCTTGTAGATCGGCGTTTCGGGGGTGTTCAGGTACTTCGGCCCCTTGTCGTCGTCGAACAGCTTGCGCGCGCCGAAGCCGATCGTCTGCCCCGTGACATCTCGGATCGGCCACACCAGGCGGCCGCGGAAGCGATCGTAGACGCCCCGCTGCCCCTGCGAGACGAGTCCCGCGGCGAGAAGCTCGTCGCGGGTGAAGCCCTGCGCCGTGAGGGCCTTGAGCATGCCGTCCCAGCCGCGCGGCGCGAAGCCCACGCCGAAGTGCGCGGCGGCGCCGGCGTCGAAGCCCCGTTCGCCGAGGAAGCGGCGTCCGGTCTCCGCGTCGGCCGTGAGCAGCTGCCCGCGGAAGTACTCCGACGCCGCCGAGTTCGCAGCGAACAGACGTGTCCGCCCGCTCGTCTCCGGCGCGGCTCCGCCGTCTTCGTAGTGCAGTGTGTAGCCGATGCGGCCGGCAAGACGCTCGACCGCCTCCGTGAAGCTGACGTGGTCCATCTCGCGCAGGAACGAATAGACGTCGCCGGACTCTCCGCAGCCGAAGCAGTGGTAGTACCCCACCTGGGGGCGCACGTGGAAGCTCGGGCTCTTCTCGTCATGGAACGGGCAGAGGCCCTTGAGCGATCCGACACCGGCGGATTTCAGGGCTACGCGCTCGCCCACGATATCGGCGATATTGGTGCGGGATTTGACCTCGTCGACATCCGCCTGCCGAATCAGGGGCATCAGCGCACCGGTTCCGGGGCGCGCGCCGGAGCGTGCGGGCGCGCGGATGCGGTGCGCGGGGTCCAGATGCCGACCTCAGCCGGGTCGATGTCGCCGACGAGCCGGCTGTGCCAGTCGAGCGCCGTCTGATCGGTGAGGCTGGCGATCTGGTCGACGACGACGCGCGCGCGCTGAGCGTCGGACTCGGATGCCAGGAAGTCGGCCGCGAACGCCGGTTCGAGCACATCAGCACCAGCAGTCCAAAGCGTGTCCGTCGACCAGAGCGCGTCGGCCAGTCGTGTGAGAACGCGGCGCTGCTCCCGGTAGACGCCCTTGCGCGCATCGATCGTGACGATGGCCTGTCCCATGATCCCCTTGAGCACGGCGATCTCGGTCTCGACGACCCGGGGCACGATGACATGGGCGTTGTACCGGGCCAGCGACGGACCGCTGTAGGCCTCGCGGGTGGCGGTCACCGCGGCCCGCGCGAAACGGCCGATCAGGTCGCTGGTGAGGTTCTTCAAGCGTGCGAGGTCCTGACGGGAGCGGTCGAAGGACTTCAGCCACATCGGCTGACGCGTGAGCCGGTACAGCGCATCCGCGAGCTCTTCCCGCGTGAAGTCGTAGCCCACCCACTGCTGGATGCGGCCCACGAGCGCATGGTGCTCGGCGGGGTCAGAGAGTTCCGCGACATCGAGATAGCCGTTGACGATCGCGTCCTCGAAGTCGTGCACCGAGTAGCCGATGTCGTCCGAGAGGTCCATGATCTCCGCTTCGATGCACCGCAGGCGCCCAGGAGCACCCTCGCGCATCCAACGGAACACCTCTTCGTCCTCGGGGTAGACGCCGAATTTGAGGCGTCCGCCCGGGTCGGGCATCGGGCTGTCCACCGTCCACGGGTACTTGCACGTCGCATCCAACGTCGCGCGCGTGAGATTGAGCCCGACGGAGTGCTGCTCATCATCGAGCACCTTGGCCTCGAGCCGTGTCAGGATGCGCAGCGACTGCGCGTTTCCTTCGAAGCCGCCGATGTCCTCGGCCCAGTCGTTGAGCGCTCGCTCGCCGTTGTGACCGAACGGCGGGTGTCCGAGATCGTGGCTGAGACAGGCCGTGTCGACGACATCCGCGGAGACGCCCAGCGCGACGCCGAGCTCTCGGCCGACCTGCGCCACCTCGAGTGAATGCGTCAGGCGGTTGCGAGCGAAGTCGGCCGTGCTCGCCGGGCTCAGCACCTGCGTCTTCGCCGCCAGGCGCCGCAGCGCTGCGGAATGCAACACCCGAGCCCGATCCCGTGCGAAGCCATCGCGCTCGGACCGGTGCTTCTCGCTGAAGAAGCGTTCCGTGTCGCGCGCTTCATAACCGGCCAGCACGTTCTCGGCACCGGTCGAATTCTCAGCCGCCACTGTTCTCGATCTCCGCTCCACGCATCATCTCACTGGCTCCCGCCGCGAGTTCCTGGGAATCCAACCAGCCCTCGGGAAGGTGCGGCCGCTTCGGCCGGCCCGCGCGACCGCGCTGCCCCTCGGCATCCGCGCCCGGATAGGGTGCGTCGTGATCGAGCTGGCCGAGAAGATCATCGATGTGGGCGAGGCTCTGCGCGGTCGCGAGTCCCGTGCGCACATCGCTGCCGACCGGGTAGCCCTTGAAGTACCAGGCGACGTGCTTGCGGATGTCGCGACAGCCGTGGTCCTCGCTGTCGAAGAACTCCACGAGCAGCTCCGCGTGACGGCGGAAGGCATCGGCGACGAAGCCGAGCGTCGCATCGACTTCGCGCCCCTGACCGCCGAACGCGTTCGCCAGCTCGCCGAACAGCCACGGGCGGCCGAGGCATCCGCGCCCCACGACGACGCCGTCGCAGTCGGTCTCGGCCATCATCCGCACCGCGTCCTCGCCCGACCAGATGTCGCCGTTCCCGAGCACCGGGATGCTCGTCACCGCCTGCTTGAGCTCGCCGATCGCATTCCAATCGGCGTGGCCCGAGTAGAACTCATTGGCCGTGCGCGCATGCAGTGCCACGGCCGCGGCCCCGGCATCCTCCGCGGCGCGACCCGCGTCGAGGAAGGTCAGATGATCCGGGTCGATGCCCTTGCGCATCTTCACCGTCAGCGGGATGTCTCCCGCAGCCTTCACCGCGCGGTCGACGATGTCGGCGAACAGCTTCGTCTTCCACGGCAGTGCCGCTCCCCCGCCCTTGCGGGTGACCTTGGGCACGGGACATCCGAAGTTCAGGTCGATGTGGTCGGCGTGATCCTCATCGACGATGACCTTCACAGCATCCGCGATGGTCTTCGGGTCGACGCCGTACAGCTGGATCGACCGGGGCGTCTCGCTCTCATGATGCTGGATCAGGCGCATGGTCGTCTCGTTGCGCTCGACGAGCGCGCGCGAGGTGATCATCTCGCTGACGTACAGGCCCGCACCGTACTCACGGCACAGACGCCGGAAGGCCGTGTTCGTGATTCCTGCCATGGGGGCCAGGACCACGGGCACGTCGAGGGAGATCGGGCCGATGCGCAGCGCGCGCGCGGGAGCAGAAGCAACAGTCATATCCCTCCCATTCTCCCATCCTCCGGCCGCGCGCGCCGCATGTCGGCATAGCATGTGCATATGACCGATTCCGCCGTGCGCCAGATCCCGTTCACCGATGCTCAGGGAGCCGAGAAGACCCTGGATGACGTCGGCGCCGATGTGATCCTCGTGGTCAACGTCGCCTCCAAATGCGGGCTCACCCCGCAGTACGAGCAGCTCGAGCAGCTGCAGCGCGCTTACGGCGATCGCGGGTTCAGCGTGATCGGCTTCCCGTCGAACCAGTTCATGGGACAGGAACCGGGGTCCATGGATCAGATCCTCGAGTTCTGCTCCACGACCTACGGCGTCTCCTTCCCGGTGAATGAGAAGGTGAAGGTCAACGGCCGAAACGCCGTCGAGCTCTACAAGGCGCTCAAGCAAACGCCGGATGCTGCGGGCAAGGCCGGCCGCGTCGAGTGGAACTTCGAGAAGTTCCTCGTTCTTCCCGACGGATCGGTGAAGCGCTTCCGTCCGAAGCAGAAGCCGGACGCCCCCGAGATCGTCGAAGCGATCGAGAGCGCCCTGCTCCGCTGATCCGCCTCCGGGTCAGGCAGAGGCGTTCTCGCCGCGCTTGGCCCACAGGTCGCGCAGGACGGTCTCGAACGTCGATGCGGGCTGAGCGCCCGAGATCCCGTACTGGCCGTCGATGACGAAGAACGGAACGCCCTGGATGCCGTAGGCACGTGCCTGCGCCTGATCCTGGTGGACGGCCGGCAGGTACGTGTTCTCCGCAAGGGCGGCACGCGTCTCATCGGCGTCGAGACCGACCTCGACACCGAGCTCGACGAGATCGTCGATGCGTCCGACGTGCTTTCCTTCCATGAAGTACGCCGTCATGAGGCGCTCCTTCATCTCGTGCTGCAGCCCCTTCGCCTTTGCATGGTGCAGCAGCTCGTGGGCCTTGACGGTGTTGGTATACTGCAGCAGATCGAAACGGTACTCGAGCCCGGCGTTCCTCGCGACGCCGGTGACCTGCTCGAGCATCTGCTCGATCTGCTCACGGCTCATGCCCTTGCGCTCGATGAGGAAATCGACCTGCGTTCCCGGATAATCGACCGGGGTATCGGGAGAGAGCTCGAACGAGTGGAAGGTGATGGTCACCTGCGGGGCATCCTCATCGGCGGCGATCGCTTCGAGACCCTTCTCGAGATTGCGCTTGCCGATGAAGCACCACGGGCAGGCGATGTCGGACCAGATATCGATGGAGATGGGTTCAGTCACATCATGATTCAAGCGCATCATGACGCGGAATATTCCGTTGGTAGCATCTTCGGATGCTCACTTCCGGAAACGTGCTCCCCTCGGCCCCGCAGCGTGTGCTGATCGCCGGTGTCACCGGCGCGGGGAAGACCACGCTGGCACGGCGCATCGCCGATCGCTTCGGCCTCGTGCACCACGAGATCGACGCCCTGCACCACGGGCCCGACTGGACCGTCCGACCGGAGTTCCTCCACGACGTGCGCGCATTCGCGGCGACGGATCGTTGGGTGACCGAGTGGCAGTACACGTCGAAGGGCGCCGATTCGATCCTCGCACCGCGCGCGGACCTCGTCGTGTGGCTGGACTACCCGTGGCACATCGTGCGCCGGCGTCTCATCGCGCGCACGTTGAAGAGGCGGATGCTGCGCACGAGACTGTGGAACGGCAACGTCGAACCACCGCTGTGGAGCCGAGAAGCCTGGAACGGTGACAACGACATCCTGGGCTGGCAAACAGGCACCCGTCACAAATGGGACGAGCGGATGCCCGGCGTCCAGGAGTTCTATCCGCACCTGACAGTCGTCCGCTTCCGCCATCCGCGCGAAGCCTCCCGCTGGCTGCGCTGAGGGCGGGTCAGACGGCGGGCTTATCGATCGCGCCACCGAAGCGGCGGTCGCGCGAGACGTAGACCTCGATCGCGCGCCACAGCTCCTCGCGGGAGAAGTCGGGCCAGAGCGTGTCCAGGAAGACCATCTCGGCGTAGGCCGACTGCCAGAGCAGGAAGTTCGACGTGCGCTGCTCGCCCGATGACCGCAGGAACAGGTCGACGTCGGGCATGTCGGGCACGTAGAGATTACGGCGGATCATCTTCTCGCTGATGGCGTTCGGCTTGACCTTGCCGGCGGCGACGTCCGCGGCGATCGAGCGCATGGCGTCGACGAGCTCGATGCGTCCGCCGTAGTTGACGCACATGGTGAGCGTCAACGTATCGTTGCCCTTCGTGAGCTCCTCCGCATACTGCAGCTCTTTGATGACCGAGCCCCACAGGCGCGGCTTGCGGCCCGCCCAGCGCACCCGCACGCCCCACTCGTTGAGCTGGTCGCGACGGCGGTGCAGCACGTCACGGTTGTACCCCATGAGGAACCGCACCTCTTCGGGAGAGCGCGCCCAGTTCTCGGTGGAGAACGCGTAGACGCTGAGGTGCTTGACGCCCGCTTGGATTGCTCCGGCGACGACGTCGAGCAGCACCTCTTCCCCGGCCTTGTGGCCCTCGATGCGGTTGAAGCCGCGCTTATTCGCCCAGCGGCCGTTGCCGTCCATGACGATCGCGACGTGCTCGGGCACCTTCGCGAAGACCGGCGGGTGGATCCCCGTCCAATCCAGCGGGCGGTAGGCAACGGCATCCTTGTGCGTGTAGGGCTGGGGGCTCAACGGATCGCCTCTCGGGACGGGTCGGAGACATGGGCGAGCGAGCGGATGCCGCGCTCCAGGTGGTACTGCGCATACGCGGAGACGAGGCCGGATGCTGCGGCGGTGTCCGACGGCGAGGCGGCATCGATCGCACCCCACTCACCGCGGATCAGAGATCGCAGCAGGCGAATCGTGCCGTCGGCGATCTTCGGGCTGCCGGCCGGGGCGCACGACGTGCAGACGAGACCGCCCAGCTGGCCGACGAAGTGGGTGTGCGGGCCTGGCGCCCCGCACCGGGCGCAGTCGCCGAGCGACGGCGCCCATCCTGACAGCGCCATGACGCGCAGCAGGTAGGAGTCGAGGATGCTGCGCGCCGCGTGATCGCCACGGGAGAGCGCGCGCAGGCCGCCGACGAGCAGCAGGTACTGCTCGGGCGTCGCCTCCGCGTCGTTGAGCCGGTCGGCGGTCTCGACCATGGCGCTCGCTGCGGTGAAGCGCTCGTAGTGCACGGCGATCTCGCTGCCGTAGGAGCCGAGGGTCTCGGCCTGCTGGACGATGTCGAGAGATCGGCCCTGGTACAACTGCACATCGGCGACCATGAACGGCTCGAGCCGTGAGCCGAACTTCGACGAGGTGCGTCGCACGCCCTTCGCGACCGCACGGATCTTGCCATTGCGCCGCGAGAGCATGGTGACGATGCGATCCGCCTCACCGAGTTTATGGGTGCGCAGGATCACCGCTTCGTCTCGATAGGTGGGCACGGTTCGATTATCCTCCGCCGGAATGGGAAAACGCGCACAGGCTCGGGCGAGGCAGAAGCGGCCTCCGCACATCGCGGAGGCCGCTTCGAACGCGACGGATCAGACGGCCGCCAGCTGCGTCTGCCGCGTGCGGATCGCCCGGTTCACTCCCGAGACGATCGCCTTGAGGCTCGCGGTGGAGATGTCGCCGTCGATGCCGACGCCCCACAGGCGCTGGTCGTCGACCTGCAGCTCGACGTAGGCCGCGGCCTGCGCGTCGCCGCCGGAGCTGAGCGCGTGCTCGACGTAGTCGTAGACCGTGATGTCGAAGCCCTGACCGCGCAGCACCTCCACGAAGGCGGCGACGGGACCGTTGCCCTGCGCGGTCACCGAGCGCTCCTCGTCACCGTCGCGCACAACAGCATCCAGGACGACCTCGCCCGACATGTCGCTGCGGGTCTGCGTGCCCAGCAGCTCGAACCGCCCCCACTTCGCCTCGGCGTCGTCGGCGGGCAGATACTCATCCGTGAAGATGGTCCAGATCTGCTCGCTGGTGACCTCTCCGCCCTCGGAGTCGGTCGTGGACTGCACGACGCCCGAGAATTCGATCTGGAGTTTGCGGGGCAGATCCAAGTTGTGGTCGGTCTTCAGCAGATAGGCGACGCCACCCTTGCCGGACTGAGAGTTCACGCGGATGACCGCCTCGTAGGAGCGGCCCAGGTCCTTCGGGTCGACTGGCAGGTACGGCACGGCCCATTCGATCTCATCGATGGTCTTGCCCTCGGTGACCGCGCGGGCCTCCATCGCCTCGAAGCCCTTCTTGATGGCATCCTGGTGCGATCCGCTGAACGCCGTGAACACGAGATCGCCGGCCCACGGGCTGCGCTCGGGGACGGGCAGCTGGTTGCAGTACTCGACGGTGCGCTTGACCTGGTCGATGTCGCTGAAGTCGATCTGCGGGTCGATGCCCTGCGTGAACATGTTGATGCCCAGCGCGACGAGGTCGACGTTGCCGGTGCGCTCGCCGTTGCCGAACAGGCATCCCTCGATGCGATCCGCACCCGCCATGTAGCCGAGCTCGGCCGCGGCGACGCCGGTGCCGCGGTCGTTGTGCGGGTGCAGCGACAGGATGACGTTCTCGCGGTGGGCCAGGCGGCGGCTCATCCACTCGATCGAGTCGGCGTAGACGTTGGGAGTGGCCATCTCGACCGTCGCCGGCAGGTTGATGATGACCTTGCGCTCGGGCGTCGGGCCGAAGGCCTCGATCACCTGGTTGCAGACGTCGAGGGCGAACTCCAGCTCGGTGCCGGTGTAGCTCTCGGGCGAGTACTCGTAGAAGACCCGCGTCTCGGGGATCGTCGCCTCATACTGCTTGCACAGGCGCACACCCTCGAGGGCGATGTCGATGATGCCCTGCTTGTCGGTGCGGAAGACGACCTCGCGCTGCAGCACGCTCGTGGAGTTGTACAGGTGAACGATCGCCTGCTTCGCACCGGCGATGGCCTCGTAGGTGCGGGCGATGAGGTGCTCACGGGCCTGGGTCAGAACCTGGATCGTCACGTCATCCGGGATGGCGCCGTCGTCGATCAGGTGACGGACGAAGTCGAAGTCCGTCTGGGAAGCGGAGGGGAATCCGACCTCGATCTCCTTGTATCCCATGCCCACGAGCAGGTCGAACATGACGCGCTTGCGCTCGGGCGACATCGGGTCGATGAGGGCCTGGTTGCCGTCGCGGAGGTCGACCGCGCACCAGCGGGGTGCCTCGGTGATCCGCTTCGCGGGCCATGTGCGGTCGGGGATGTCGACCACGATCTGCTCGTGGTACGGACGGTACTTGTGCACCGGCATCGTCGAGGGGCGCTGGGTGTTCTGCATGATGGGCTTCTTCTCTTCGTCAGGATGATCGGGCCAACACAAGCGCCGCGACGAGGAAGGCCCTTGCTCTCAGGACTCGTCGCGGCAGCTAAGAAGAAGCAGACCGCCGAATGGCATGCGTTCAGAGTACACCCGTCAGCGCGCGGGTCGCCAAATCAACGGGGTGCCGGGTCGGCGGGCTACGGGATGAGTGCGAACTTGCCGCCGGCGTGCCCGGTCGCGAGCATGCGGGTAGCGGCGATCGCCTCAGCGAGCGGGAATATGCCCGCGATCGGCACCTCGAGCTCCCCCGCACCGGCGAGGGCGATGAGATCCGCGCGGATGCTGTCGCGGAAGGCCGCGCTCTCGGGCTGCGATCCGGCGATCGCCCGGAAGCCGTCGGCAGCGGCGCGCGCGGGTGCGGCGACCGTCACGATCCTCCGCAGGTCCTCGACGAGCTCGAGCGATGCGTCGACGGCATCCGACGTGCCGACCGTGTCGAGGGCCACGACGATGGGGGCATCCGTCACCGCGCGCACGCGATCTTCCAGCGCCGCGCCGTACGAGACCGGGATGCCGCCGAACCGGCGCACCTCGTCGAAGCGCGCCGCGCTCGCGGTGCCGATGACGCGGATGCCGCGCCGTCGTGCCTGCTGCAACACGCTGATACCGACGGCGCCGGATGCGCCGTGCAGGAGGATCGTCTCCCCCGCGGCCGCCCCGCTGATCGGCGGCCGTCGTGCCCGCCAGCAGCAGGTTCGCCGCGGCGGCGTGCGGCAGAGATGCGGGCTTCGCGAACGCCTTCGACGCGGGGATCGTCACCTCGTCGGCGTAACCGCCCTGCACTCGGAAGGCGATGACCTCATCGCCGATCGCCGCGGGCCCCGAGCCGATCGTCGTGTCCGGGCCGATCGCGACGATCTCGCCCGAGATCTCATAGCCGATCGCGACGGGCAGGACGGCGCCCGGTCGGGCGGCGGCGACGTGCTTGTGGTCTGCGGGGTTGATCCCGGCGGCGCGCACGCGCACCGTGACCTCCCCCGCCGCCGGAGCCGGCACCGGATGCTCGACGAGACGCCAGTCCTCGTACGATCCCCAGTGCTCGGCGACCCAGCGCTGCGCCACGCTCAGAACCCGAGGCGTCCGAGCTGCTTCGGGTCGCGCTGCCACTCCTTGGCGACCTTCACGTGCAGTTTCAGGAACACCCGCGTGCCGAGCAGCTCCTCGATACCGGTTCGGGCCTCCGCGCCGACATGCTTCAGGCGCGATCCCTTGCGCCCGATGATGATGGCCTTCTGGCTGTCCCGCTCGACGACGATCGAGGCGTGAACATCCGTGAGGTCGCTGTCCTCGCGCTCGGCGATGTCATCCACGACGACGGCGATCGAGTGCGGCAGCTCGTCGCGAACGCCCTCGAGCGCTGCTTCGCGGATCATCTCGGCGATGCGGTCCTCGGTGGACTCGTCCGTCGTGATGTCGTCCGGGTAGAGCGCCGGCCCTGCGGGCATGAGCGCCAGCATCTCGTCGGTGAGCACATCCAGCTGCACGCGGGTGAGGGCGGACAGCGGGATGACCGCGGCCCAGTCCTCGCGCAGGGAGTCGACCTCCATGAGGCGCTCCGTGATCTGGTCGCGGTCCGCGGCATCGGTCTTCGTCACGATCGCGATCTTCTTCGCACGGCCGTAGCCGTCGAGCGATGCGGCGATACGGCGATCGCCGGGGCCGACCTTCTCCGTCGCCGGTACGCAGAAACCGATCACATCGACGTCGCCGAGCACCTGCTCGACGAGGTCGTTGAGTCGCTCGCCGAGAAGCGTTCGCGGCTTGTGGATGCCGGGTGTATCGACGAGCACGAGCTGACCGCTTGGCCGGTTGACGATCCCACGGATCGCACGACGGGTGGTCTGCGGCTTCTCGCTCGTGATCGCGATCTTCTCGCCGACCAGGGCATTCGTCAACGTGGACTTGCCGACGTTCGGCCGCCCCACGAAGGTCGCGAATCCGCTGCGGTTCTCATCGGTCATCGTCTGTCTCCTCTGCTGCGCCCGCGGCGCGCTCCACGAATACCGTGGCGATTCCCCGTCCGCGGCCGCGCGAAGCACCGCCGGTCAGGACCAGTCCGTCGATCGTCGCCGTGACCCCGGGCTGCGGGATCTGGTCGACAGCTTTTCCGAGCAGCCCGCCGATCGAGTCCACGTCCTCATCGTCGAGGTCGATGCCGAACAGGTCTCCCACGTCGTCCAGCGACAGGCGGGCGCTGACCCGGTAGCGGCCGTCGCCGAGATCGACGACCTCGGCAGCGGCACGGTCGTACTCATCGGAGATCTCGCCGACGAGCTCCTCGATCAGATCCTCCAGAGTGACGAGACCCGCGATGCCGCCGTGCTCGTTGACCACCAGGCACACGTGAACGGCGTCGCGCTTCATCTGCTGCAGAAGGGTCTCCGCGCGCATGGACTCCGGCACGAATGTCGCCGGTCGCGAGATCGAGCGGATGGATGCTCCGCGCCAGGCGGTCTCATCCCGATATGCGAACTGCACGAGGTCCTTCAGATACAGCACGCCGACCACGTCGTCGGCCTCATCGTCGACCACCGGCACCCGGGAGACGCCGCGATTGAGGAACAGGGACATGGCCTCATCCATCGTCGCCTCGGCATCGACGGTGACCATGTCGGTGCGCGGGACCATCACGGCGCGCACGAACTGGTCCGTGAAGTCGAAGACGGAGTGGATGAGGTCGCGGTCGTCCTCTTCGATCAGGTCGTTGGACGCCGCTTCGTCGACCATGCTGAGCAGCTGGTCCTCGCTGGCGAACGAACTGCGGCCCGTGCCGGGCGTGACACGGTTGCCGATCACGACCAGGCCCTGGGCGAGGGGGCCCAGGATGAGTCGGAGCCCCCGCACGATCGAGGCCGTGCCCCGGATCATCCCCTCGGCACGACGACGGCCGAAGGAGCGCGGGCTGGCACCGACGAGAACGAAGGTGATGCCGGTCATGAGGATCGCGGCGGCGAGCATCGCCCACCAGATGCTCTCGAACATGATCGTGAACGCGGCGGTGACGAGCACGGCTGCGGTGACCTCGACGAGCACGCGGATGAATGACACCGCATTGACGTGGGCATCGAGGTCTTCGCAGATGCGCTTGAGCGCCTTCGCATTGCGCCCCTCGCCGGCCATCTCTTCCAGGTCGGCTCGCGAGGTCACGCCGTAGGCTGCGTCGATGGCGGCGCTGAGCCCGCCGAATGCCACCAGGAGGATGGCGGCGACGATGAGGAGGATCTCGGTCATCGGGTGCGTTCGGCCTGTGCGAAGCCGAGGATCAGCTCCTTCTGCAGGCCGAACATCTCACGCTCCTCATCGGGTTCCGCGTGGTCGTACCCGAGCAGGTGGAGCAGTCCGTGCGTGGTGAGCAGGATCAATTCGTCCATCAGGGTGTGTCCGGCGGCCTGCGCCTGGGTCTCGGCGACCTGGGGGCATAGCACGATATCGCCGAGCAGTCCCGGAGGGGTCGGGCGGTCTTCGGTTCCCGGACGCAGCTCGTCCATGGGGAAGCTGAGCACATCAGTGGGGCCGGGCTCGTCCATCCACTGCACGTGCAGGGCCTCCATGGCACCCTCGTCGACGAGGACGATCGCCACTTCGGCATCCGGGCTGACGTGCAACTGGGCGAGGTTGAAGTCGGTGAGGCGCTGCAGCACCGTCTCGTCGACGTCGATGGCGGATTCGTTGTTGATCTCGATCATGATGAGTGTCCTCGTCTCGGCTGCCGATCGCGCGGCATACCGGCTCGTCGGTCGGCACGGTTGGCGAATTCTCGGGCCTGCTCGCGCTCGTGGCGGGCAACCGTGCGCTGCTCGTCATACTCGCTGTAGGCGTCGACGATGCGCCCGACCAGGGAATGGCGGACGACGTCATCGCTGGTGAGCCGGGCGAAGTGGATGTCTTCGATGTCTTTCAGCACCCGGGTCACCAGGCGCAGACCGGATGCACCCTGGGGCAGGTCGACCTGGGTGATATCGCCGGTGACCACCATCTTCGTACCGAAGCCGAGGCGGGTGAGGAACATCTTCATCTGCTCGGGCGTCGTGTTCTGCGCCTCGTCGAGCACGACGAAGGAGTCGTTCAGTGTGCGCCCGCGCATGTACGCGAGCGGGGCGACCTCGATCGTGCCGCTGGCCATGAGCCGCGGCACGATGTCGGGGTCCATCATCTCGTTGAGCGCGTCGTACAGCGGTCGCAGATAGGGGTCGATCTTGTCGGTGAGGGTGCCGGGAAGGAACCCGAGCCGCTCGCCCGCCTCGACCGCCGGGCGCGTGAGGATGATGCGGGTGACCTCTTTGCGCTGCAGCGCCTGCACGGCCTTCGCCATCGCGAGGTAGGTCTTGCCCGTGCCGGCGGGACCGATGCCGAACACGACCGTGTTCTCCTCGATCGCGTCGACGTAATCCTTCTGGCCGAGCGTCTTCGGGCGGATGACCCGGCCGCGGGTCGACAGGATCGCTTCGCCGAGCACCTCGCTCGGACGCGGACCCTCGTCCCGGCGCAGCATCCGAGCCGAGTTCTCGACGTCTCCGGGGGCGAGATCGACGCCGTCGCGGGTCATGGTCATGAGTTCCTCGACGAGTCTCTTCGCGGAGCGCACGGGTTCCGGCTCACCCGTGAGGGTGATCTCATTGCCGCGGACGAGGACCTGCACCGCGGGATGCTCCTTCTCGAGCATGCGGAGAAGGCGGTCCTGCGGTCCGAGCAGCTGCACCATGGCGACACCGTCGGCGAGGAGCCGCTCGGTGACGAGGTCGTTTTCGTCAGAAGCCAATGAGCCGGTCCTCCGGAAGATTGCCGAGCACGTGCGCATGCACGTGGAAGACGGACTGGGCGGCGCTGGCGCCGTTGTTGAAGATGAGCCGGTATTCGCCGTTCGCATGCTCCTCGGCGATGCGCTTCGCCGCGGCGACCATGTCGGCCATGAGCGGTGCGTCTCCGGCGGCGAGCTCGGTCACGTCGCGGTACTGCTCGGTCTTGGGGATGACGAGCACGTGCAGCGGCGCCTGAGGGTTGATGTCGCGGATCGCGAACACCGTCTCGGTCTCGAGCAGGATCTCACCGGGGATGTCACCGCGCAGGATGCGGGTGAAGATCGAAGGTTCCGTCATGGTCCCAGTCTAGGCGACCGCCGTCCGATCACTCGGTGGCGTAGTCCTCCTGGAACATCTCGGGAAGCCATGCGTCGTTGATCGTGCGCTGCGCCATCCCGGTGAAGTCCGATTCGTCGATGAGCAGATAGCGGGTCGAGTCCGCGCCGTCGTTCCACGTCGTGTCGATGGCTTTCCATCGCCAGTCGATCAGGACGTGGTTCCACGCATGGGCGCCGCCGACCGTATTACCGGACACGTACACCGATTCCAGGCCCGCCTCGCGGGCGAGGAGGTTGAAGGCGTCGGCGTATCCTCCGCAGACCACCAGTCCGTCGATCAGCGCGCCGTGCGAGTCCCATGCCCTCCATTGGTCACCGACCGGTTCCGCCAGGATGCTGTTCGACGAGACTTCTGTGTAGGTCTCGTAGTCGTATTCGATGTTGTCGACCATCCAGGCGTTGATGGCGCCGGCTTTGTCGGCATCGCTCATCCCGGCGTCGACGATTTCGGCGATGATGCCCTCCGCCAGGGCGCTCAGCCGGGACTGGATCTTCTTCACCGCATCGGCATCTTCGCGATAGGTGACGTAGAGGATCTCTTTCTCGATGACGGCGCTGTCCACGACCGCGCTGATGAGCGGATTCTGGATGTAGGCCGTTCGGTACGCATCCGCCGGAGCGGGGAGACCCGGTTTCCCGGCGTAGGCGCTCAGATCGACCGCCTGTTCGCTGGCGGCGAGGTTCGCGGCGATGTACCGGGTCAACTCGTCCGTAGCGAAGAGCTCGTACTCGCTCACCGGTGCGACGGTCGACGGAGTCACGTTGTTCGGGGATCCGGTGAGATCCGCGAACGTCGTCACCGCTCCCGTCTTCGGCATCTCCATGGACGCTCTTTCGTTGTACGCCGAGACGTAGTCGGCCATGCGTGCCGGCCAATCCGCTTCCGAAACGCCGTCCGGCTTGAGCGTGTAGAGGGTCACCCGGAAGTCCGTTCCCGGTACCGCCCCCTTCACGAGGCCGGTCATCTGCGCGTCTTCATCGCCCGAGAGGAACATCCCGAGCGTCACGACGTGCGGGGAGATCGTCGTCGGGTCCAGACGCAGCGGCATCGTGATGGTGTCGCCGTTGAGCGTCGTGACCGGATACTGCGTCGGGGTCGCACTGAAATCACCGTTATCGCTGAGATCGAACATGTCGCGATAGGCGTTGTATGCGCTGTCGAAGGGCACGGCTCCGATCACGGAGTTCGCGTCGATATAGCTGATCCGCGAGTGCTTGCCGCCCCCGACGGCGACGACCGCCATGTGCGCGAGCGGCTCCGGCTCCTCGTAGGTGAACAGCGACCCGCCGGTCTCGTCGACGGAGAAGCCCGAGAACAGGCTGAACGTTCGTTCCGGAGCCTCTCCGTGCGTCGGCGGTTTCGAGGTCCTGCTCGTCTCTGTCGTGGATGCGACGACCGAGGGGCCCGTGTGCCCGCCGTAACCGATGTCGCTCTTGATGAGGAAGTATTCGGTGCTGTCATCGGCACCTTCCGGCGCATTCCAGGTGGCCTTCACGCTGCCACCGGTGCCGACCATCGAGAAGGTCGGCACGATGGTGTCGAAGAACATCTCGTGGTCGGATGAGCGCACGGTGTGCACCAACGGGGTGTCGCGGAGCTCGCCATCGCGGTCGTAGTACTGCACGACGTAATAGGTCTCATAGCTCATCCACGACGCGCGGATCCAGTCGTCGGCGTCCTCGAGCTCCTCAGCGACCGGATCGAAGTAGGGCACACTCGTCGTTCGCAGCAGCTCAGGCAAACCGCTGCTCACACGAAGCTCGGCGTCCTCCCACGGGCGGATCGCGACCGTCTGATCCTTCTCGCTCCAGAGATCGTTGTGCGGCAACGAATCTGTCAGAGCACTGTCGAAGAAGATTGCGAAGACGCCGTCCTCATCGCCATCCGGCAATGTGCGCGGGTCCACGCGCATCGGCACCTCGAGCGATTCCTCCGCTGCCAACTCCACCACGGGCGCCCAGGCGTAGCCGCCGGCGATCACCGTGCCGCTCGGATCCCGGCCTCCGATGGCCTCAGCGACGACGAGTCCTCCCGCGATCAGCGCGATCACCGCGGCGATACCGATGCCGGCGATGCCGTCGCACACGGCGCTGCCGCTCCTCCAGCGCGATGGCGGGCGCCGATTCGACGGCTTCTTCCGCGTCGCTCGTGGACTCGGTCCACTGCGTGCCGTCCCAGTAACGGTACGACGCCGCTCCGGCCGGATCGTCATACCAGCCCGGTGCTGCGGCTTCCGTCATCGCTGTCCCTTCACAGGCGCATCGGCGCACCCGTCGTCACTGTTGGATTGTGTCGCCGCTACCAGCGCTCGAGCGCGACCGAGAGCACGGCGATGGCCGCCGGCCCCGCGGTGGATGTACGCACGACCGTGTCGCCCAGCAGCACCCTCTCGGCCCCGGCCTCGTCGAACTTCGCGAGCTCCTCCGGAGCGATGCCGCCCTCGGGCCCCACGATCAGGACCATGTCGCGCTCATCCGCCCGGATCTGTGAGAGCTTCGTCGTCGCCGTCGGATCGAGCACCAGCATCCGCCGCCCCTCGGATGCCGCGATCAGCTGACCGGTCGTCACGGGCTCCGCCACCGGCGGCACCCAGGCGCGGTGCGCCTGCTTCGCTGCTTCACGCACGATGGTCGCCCACCGCTCGCGTCCCTTGACGGCTTTCGCACCCTCCCAGCGGGAGATGCTGCGCGTGGCCTGCCACGGGATGACACCATCGATGCCGAGTTCGCAGGAAGTCTGCACCGCGAGCTCGTCACGGTCGCCCTTTGCGAGTGCCTGCGCGAGGAAGAGACGTATGGTCGGAGCGTCCTGTGCGCGGCGTCCCGTGACCTCGACGTTCACCAGCGACGCGGAGACATCGGTCACGACTCCCTCGAGCCAGATGCCGGCCCCGTCGCCGAGCGTCACCTGCTCCCCCACCCGCAACCGGCGCACGACGGCCGCGTGCTTCGCCTCGGCTCCCGTGAGCGCCACGATGTCGCCGATGCGCGCATCGGTGCAGGTCGGGGCGAGGAAGTGCAGTGCCATCAGCCGCGGAACTTGTCGCGCAGCTTCGAGAACAGTCCCTGCTGGAACTGGGCCAATTGCGGTGCCGGTGCCTTCTGCTTCTTGGCGAAGTCCTCGATGAGCTTGCGCTGCGCCGAGTCGAGCTTCGTCGGGGTGACGACCTGAACGGCGACACGGAGGTCGCCGCGCTGCGTGCCGCGCAGCGGAGTCACGCCGCGCCCCTTGATCGTCAGGATGTCGCCGGATTGCACACCCGAGCGGATCTCCAGATCGACCTGGCCATCGAGGCCCTGGATCGAGGTCTGGGTGCCGAGGATCGCATCGGCCATCGAGACCTCCAGCGTCGCCAGCAGATCGTCGCCGTCGCGGCTGAACGCGGCGTGCGAGGCGACCGAGATCTCGACGTAGAGGTCGCCGTTCGGACCACCGGCACGGCCGACCTCGCCGGATCCGGGCAGCTGCAGGCGCAGCCCGGTCTCGACGCCCGCGGGAATGTCGAGCGAAACGGTGCGGCGCGAGCGCACACGCCCCTCGCCGTGGCACGACCCGCACGGGTGCGGGATGACGGTTCCGTAACCGGAGCAGCTGCCGCAGGGCTGCGAGGTGACGACGTTTCCGAGGAGGCTCCGCACCTGGCGCTGCACATGTCCGGTGCCATGGCAGATGTCGCAGGTGGCGGGCGAAGTGCCCGGCTGCGTGCAGGCGCCCTGACAGGTCTCGCAGAGCACCGCGGTGTCTACCTCGATGTCGCGGTGCGCGCCGAAGATGACGTCGCCGAGCTCCATCGTGACGCGCACGAGCGCATCCTGTCCGCGCTCCTTGCGCGAGCGCGGGCGGTTACCGCGCCCTCCGCCCTGGCCGCCGAAGAACGTCTCGAAGATGTCCCCGAAGCCGCCGAACCCTCCGAAGTCGCCGCCGGCGCCGTCCCCGCCGCCCATGTCGTAACGACGACGCGAGTCGTCATCGCTGAGCACGTCATAGGCGTGCGTGACGAGCTTGAACCGTTCGGCCGCATCCTCCCCCGGGTTCACATCGGGATGCAGCTGCCGAGCGAGCTTGCGGTACGCCTTCTTGATCTCATCCGTCGATGCGTCCTGGGAAACTCCGAGGACTTCGTAATGGTCCGCCACAATCACCTTCCTGCGTGTGCGTGCACACGCGCGTACCGCTTCAGCGGCGCGCCTCGTCTTCGTCGAGCATGCGCGAGAGGTAGCGGGCCACAGCCCGCGCCGCCGCGAGATTGCTCGGGTAGTCCATCCGGGTGGGACCCATCACGCCGACGCGCGCTGTTCCTCCCGGAGTCAGATAGTTGCTCGCGACGATGGATGCCTCGGGCAGCCCGAACGGTTCGTTCTCGGCGCCGATGCTCGCCGCGAGACCATGCTCGTCGGTCACCATCTCGCTCATCAGCCGCAGCAGGGTCACCTGCTCCTCGATTGCTTCGAGGAGCGGGTGGATGCTGCCGCGGAAGTCCTGTTCGCGTCGCGCGAGTGTCGCGGCTCCCGCCATCACGAGCCGCTCCTGGCGGAACTCGGCGAGCTCCTCGCCGATCACGGACGCCAGCGCACGGGCCGCGACATCGATGCGCGAAGGCTCGGAGCCCTTCTGCAGCGCCTGCACGCGGTCGGTCGCCTCGCGCACCGTCTGGCCGGTGAGCAGGGCCGACAGCCGTGCCCGCACCACGGCGACCTCGGCGTCGTCGAGATCCAACGGCAGCCCGGCGATCCGTTGCGAGACTCCGCCGGCATCCGTGACGAGCACGACGAGGACCCGGTTCGGGGCGAGCGCCACCAGCTCGATATGCGTGAGGTGCGCGCGGGCGAACGACGGGTACTGCGCGAGAGCGACCTGGCCCGTCAGACGGGTCAGCACACGGACCGTGCGCGCCATGAGGTCGTCGAGGTCGGCGGGATCCGTGAGGAAGCCCTCGATCGCATTGCGCTGCGCCGAGGACAGAGGGCGCAGTTGCGCCAGATGGTTCACGAAGACCCGGTAGCCCTTGTCCGTCGGCACGCGACCTGAGGAGGTGTGCGGAGCCGTGATGAGTTCTTCGTCCTCGAGTTGGGCCATGTCGTTGCGGATCGTCGCGGCCGAGACGCCGAAGGAATGACGGTCGACGATCGACTTGCTGCCGACCGGCTCATGCGTCTCGACGTAGTCCTGGACGATGGCCTGAAGAACCTGGAGTCCTCGCTCGGTGACCATGTCGCGCCTCCCTTCTGGCACTCAGATACCCGGAGTGCCAATTCTACCCCGGTGCTCAATCCGTCAGCTCGCGCACCACGGCATCCGCGAGCAGCCGGCCCTTCAGCGTCAACCGGATCCGGCCGCGAAGGGCTGCCGGAGCGTCCACGAGCCCATCTGCGATGAGCCCGGCAACGCGGGTGCGATTCGCCTCCGGAAGATCGATGACGGCCATGCCCTCCGCCAGGCGGGTCTCGAGGAGAACCCGCTCCAGAAGATGAGACGCCGCATCGGGGCGCTCGGTTCCCGCTGCCGGGGACTCGGATGCCGCGAGCCGCTGCGCATAGGCTGCCGGATGCTTCACATTCCACCAGCGCAGACCCGCGACATGGCTGTGCGCACCGGGGCCGAAACCCCACCAGTCGCTCCCCCGCCAGTAGGCGAGATTGTGGAGTGACCGGTGATCGGCGCCCGGCACCGACCTCGCCCAGTTGCTGACCTCGTACCACTCGAAGCCGGCCGCGGCCAGGCGGGAATCCACCGTCTCGTACATGTCGGCCTGAAGATCATCATCAGGGCGCGGCACCTCGCCGCGACGGATCTGACGGGCGAGCTTCGTGCCGTCCTCGATGATCAGGGCGTAGGCGGAGATGTGGTCGGACTCGAGCGCGAGCGCAGCATCCAGCGAAGCCTCCCAATCGGCGAGGGACTCCCCGGGGGCGCCGTAGATCAGGTCGACACTAACCTCGAGGCCCGCGCCCTTCGCCGCTGCAACCGCTGCGCGGACGTTCTCGGGCCGGTGCGTGCGGTCCAGCGCCGCCAGCACATGCGGCACGGCCGACTGCATGCCGACCGAGAGCCGGGTGACTCCGGCGTCGGCGAGCGTGCGCGCAACCTCATCCGTCACCGTGTCGGGGTTCGCCTCGACTGTGACCTCGGCGCCCTCACGGATCCCGAAGGCGTCGATGGCCGTTTCGAGCATCCGTGCGAGATCGCCCGCCGGAAGAAGTGTCGGCGTGCCTCCGCCGAAGAAGACCGTGTCCATCGGGCGCAGCGCACCCGCATCGCCCAGAACCCGCTTCGCGAGCGCGATCTCCGCCCGGAGCGTGTCGGCGTAATCGTCCTGACGGGCGCCGCGCAACTCGCTGGAGGTATAGGTGTTGAAGTCGCAGTAGCCGCACCGCACACGGCAGAACGGGATGTGCAGATACGCCGAGAATGGAACCTGCGCATCGATCGGCAGATCAGCGGGCAGACGACCATCGCTCGGAGCAGGATCCCCGAGCGGCAGAGCACCGGCCATCAGAGCGGCGTCGCGTAGAGCGGGGAGATCGCACGCAGATAGCGGTCGAACAGCTCCTTGCGCCGCCGCTTCACGAGCCCCGGAACGAAACGGTAGAGCACGGACACCGGCGCGTCGAATGCGCGCACGGTGAACCAGACCTCATCCGTGTCCTCGCGCCAGTCGATCTCGAAGAGCTCCTCGCCGCTTACGACGGAACCGCCCACCGTGCCCAGCACGAAGCCGATCCGACGGGGCTCCTCGTTCACCGAGATGACCCGCAGCTCGGCATCCGCGCGCATGCCGGAGACGCGGCCGCGCAGCGTCAGGGTCATGCCCGGGCCGACGAAGGGCGTCCCCTCGGCGTCGAAGCGTTGCTCGACTTCGCGCTTGCTCGGCGCAACCGGGTTTCCCTCGGCGTCGAAACTCACGCCCGCGTAGGTAGGACCGGCGGCAGGGCGCACATCTTCGACGTGCAGACCCGCGGCACGCTGAGCCGTCCAGGACAGCAACGCATCTCCGGCGGTTCGGAAACGCTCCTCGCCGCTGCCGATCCTCCAGGAGTTCTCCGCCGGCACGCTGCGCTCCGGCGGATACTGCATCAGATCAGGGGCGTGTGTTGCGCCGACCGCTGCGTAATCGACCGTCTCGTCCCGGAATGTCCCACGCCGCATGACACCCAGACTACTGGGACGGTCCTGGACGAACACCCCCACACGCGATGAGGATGCCACGCCTACTTCTTGTCCTTGCCCTCGACGTCACCGGAGAGCGCGGCGATGAACGCCTCCTGGGGGACCTCGACGCGACCGACCATCTTCATGCGCTTCTTGCCCTCCTTCTGCTTCTCGAGCAGCTTCCGCTTACGGCTGATGTCACCGCCGTAGCACTTGGCGAGCACATCCTTGCGGAGGGCGCGGATCGTCTCGCGGGCGATGATGCGCGCGCCGATCGCCGCCTGGATCGGCACTTCGAAGTTCTGGCGAGGGATGAGCTTGCGCAGTCGCTCGGTCATGAGCGTTCCGTATGCGTAGGCCTTCTCACGATGGACGATGGCGCTGAACGCGTCGACCTTGTCGCCCTGGAGCAGCACGTCGACCTTCACGAGATCGGCGGTCTGCTGGCCGGCGGGCTCGTAGTCGAGGCTCGCATAGCCCTGCGTCTTGGATTTCAGGTGGTCGAAGAAGTCGAAGACGATCTCGCCGAGGGGCATCATGTAGCGAAGCTCGACGCGCTCCTCGCTGAAGTACTCCATGCCCAGCAGCGAGCCGCGGCGCGACTGGCACAGCTCCATGACGGCGCCGACATAGTCCTTGGGCAGGAGGATCGCGGTCTTGACCATGGGCTCTGCGACCGAGGCGACCCGGCCATCGGGGTACTCGCTCGGGTTCGTGACGGTGACCGTCTCGCCCGTATCGGTCGTGACCTCGTAGATCACGCTCGGCGCGGTCGTGATCAGGTCGAGTCCGAACTCACGGCTGAGGCGCTCGGTGATGATCTCGAGGTGCAGCAGACCCAGGAATCCGCATCGGAAGCCGAAGCCGAGCGCCACGGAGGTCTCGGGCTCGTACTGCAGCGAGGCATCCGACAGCTTGAGCTTGTCGAGCGCTTCGCGCAGATCCGCGTAGTCGCTGCCGTCGATCGGGTAGATGCCCGAGAACACCATGGGCTTCGGGTCGGTGTACCCGGCCAGCGGCTCGGCAGCCGGCTTGCGAGCGGTCGTCACCGTGTCGCCGACCTTGGAGAGGCGGACGTCCTTCACGCCGGTGATCAGGTAGCCGACCTCGCCGACGCCGAGGCCCTTGGAAGGAATCGGCTCCGGACTCGAGACGCCGATCTCCAGCAGCTCGTGCTGCGCATTGGTCGACATCATCTGGATGCGCTCACGCGGAGTCAGCGCTCCGTCGATCATGCGCACATAGGTGACCACGCCGCGGTAGGAGTCGTAGACCGAATCGAAGATCATCGCGCGCGCCGGAGCATCCGCATCACCGACGGGAGCAGGGATCTCGCGCACCAGACGGTCGAGGAGGTCCTCGACGCCGACGCCGGTCTTGCCCGAGACGCGCAGGACGTCTTCCGGGCGGCCGCCGATC
The DNA here is from genome assembly GCF_054798215.1 of Microbacterium sp. GXF6406. Lineage (NCBI taxonomy): Bacteria > Bacillati > Actinomycetota > Actinomycetes > Micrococcales > Microbacteriaceae > Microbacterium > Microbacterium sp. GXF6406. The sequence goes on from NZ_JBSJZH010000007.1 coordinate 122,113, forward strand.
AGGTCGGCGAGCTCCTTGGCGAACTTATCGGGATCCGCCGCCGGCAGATCGATCTTGTTCAGCACCGGGATGATCGTCAGATCATTCTCGAGCGCGAGGTAGAGGTTCGCGAGCGTCTGGGCCTCGATGCCCTGCGCCGCATCGACGAGGAGGATGGCGCCCTCGCAGGCGGCAAGCGACCGCGACACCTCGTAGGTGAAGTCGACGTGACCGGGGGTGTCGATCATGTTGAGGGCGAACGTCTCGCCCTCGATCTCCCAGGGCATGCGCACGGCCTGGCTCTTGATGGTGATACCGCGCTCTCGCTCGATATCCATGCGATCGAGGTACTGCGCACGCATGTCGCGATCGGCGACCGCGCCGGTGATCTGCAGCATGCGGTCGGCGAGCGTCGACTTGCCGTGGTCGATGTGGGCGATGATGCAGAAGTTTCGGATCTGCGAGGGCGGCGTCGCGGAAGGCGAAAGCGGTTTCAGGGCACGTGGAGACATGTCCCGTCCAGTCTACGGTCAGGGGCGCCTAATGTTCGATTCCTCGACTGCGGTGATAGTCTCTCGAGGTTGCTCTGTACGAATCCGTGACACTCGGTGCCAGCGGAAACCCGACTCCGTACCAGTCGTTGAATGGTGAATCGGTCGCGCAACCGAGTCGAAGATGTTTGACTGAATCTCGACTCAGCGCCTCCCGGCCGATCCCGAATGCGCCTGCAAAGAGAAAGACACGAACTTGATCAAGTATCTCCTGCGCCGCACCCTCGGCTGGCTAGGGCATGTCTCCCAATAGGGCTGCCCAGGTGAGGGCAGCGTGGAGGACTGCGGCGGCGCGGTAGGTGATGGCGA
>NZ_JBSJZH010000070.1:0-724 GCF_054798215.1 Microbacterium sp. GXF6406
CCGATGATGCGGCGGGAGTGCGCGTCGAACACGAACGCGACGTAGACCCACCCGGACCACGTCCACACATACGTGAAGTCCGCGACCCAGAGCTGGTTCGTGCGGAACCGGGCGAAGTGCCGGTCGACGAGATCCGCTGGGCGGGTCTCCCGTGGATCCGTGTCGACGGGGCGCTTCCGCTTCCCACGGAGCACGCCGGTGATCCCGAGCCCACGCATGAGACGCTCGACCGTGCAGCGCGCGATGTCGTGCCCGTCACGACGCAACCGCAGCCAGAGCTTCCGGGCTCCGAGCACCTTGCGGTGCGTCTGCCACGCGGCGAGGATGATCGGCTTCCACCGCTCATCCGACACCTGCCGGGGCGACGGACCGCGACCTCTCGCGTCGTAGTAGGTCGATGGGGCGATCTTCACGCCGTGCTGGGTGAGCACGGCGCAGATCGACTCGACACCCCATCGCATCCCGCCCTCAGTGCGGTGCTTGTGTTCGTCGATGAAGGCGACTATCGCTTGTGTGGCCGGTCGAGTTCGGCCGCGAAGAAAGCCGAAGCCGCCTTCAAGATCTCGTTCGCCCGCCGCAGCTCGGCGTTCTCCCGCTTAAGGCGCTTGATCTCCACTGTCGCGTCAGTCGTCACACCGGGCCGGTCGCCCGCATCGACCTGCTCCCGACGGATCCAGGTGCGGATCGTTTCCGGCGACCCGATGCCGAGCATCTGCGCGACCGC
>NZ_JBSJZH010000071.1:0-696 GCF_054798215.1 Microbacterium sp. GXF6406
CAGCAGTGACCAGAACGACTCCATGGCCGCGTTGTCCCCCGCAGCGCCGACTCTTCCCATCGATCCGACGATGTCGTGGCGGCGCAACTCGCGGGCCATGGCTCGGCTGCGGAACTGGCTGCCCCTGTCGGCGTGCAGGATGCAGCCGGCGACCTCACCACGGCGCGCGACAGCGTTTCGGACGGCGTCTACGGCGAGTTTCGCGGTCATCCGATCTGAGATCGAGTACCCGACGATTCGGTTGGAGAACACGTCCTTGATCGCGCAGCAGTAGAGCTTGCCTTCGCTCGTCCAGTGCTCCGTGATGTCCGTGAGCCAGAGCCGGTTCGGTGCGTCAGCGCGGAACACGCGCTGGACGTGGTCGTCGAACACGGGCGGCCCGGCCTTCTTCCCCTTCCCGCGTCGCCGGCGTTGCGCGGACGAGAGAATCCCCGCCTGCGAGCACAGCTTCCACGCCGTCCGGCGGCTCATCCGCCACCCCGCTCGGCGGGCCTCGTCGGCGAGGTATCGGTAGCCGAACGTCGGGTCCTCGTGGTGCGCGTCGTGCAGCGCGTTGATCCGATATGCGCGGAGCACGTCCGCGTCCCGGACGGGGTCGTTGCGCCACCGGTAGTAGGGCTGGCGGGCGAGCTTGAGAACCCGGCACGACACCGTCACGGGGATCCCCGCGTCGGCGAGCTCAGATACGAGCGGGTA
>NZ_JBSJZH010000072.1:0-594 GCF_054798215.1 Microbacterium sp. GXF6406
TGACGGCGCTCACTGAAATTCCTCAGTTCTGCTCATCGAAGTTCCCCACCCTGGGTCGCTCCGCCGCATGAGGCGGGCCTTCCTCGATGCTGGTGGTCTCTGACCACACACCAGCCCGAGGAAGGCCCTGTTTCTCATGCTCTCAGAGAGGAGCAGCGTGGACATCCACGCTCTGAAACGGCAGGGGATGACGATCAGCGAGATCGCCCGCCGCACCAACCATGACCGCAAGACCATCCGCGCGTATCTGAACGGTGAGCGCACGCCCGGTAAGCGTGAGCGCTCCGTACCCGACGCGTTTGAACCGTTCGTCGACTACGTCGCCGCGAGACTCGTCGAGGACCCGCACCTGTGGGCGGTGACGCTGCTGGACGAGCTGCGCCCGCTCGGTTATGAGGGGTCGTATCCGACGTTGACGCGGCAGATCCGCGCCCGTGGGCTGAGGCCTGCTTGCACCGCGTGCGCGCACGTCACCAAACGCGCGAACGCGGTCATCGAGCACCCGCCTGGTGAGGAAACCCAGTTCGACTGGGTCGAGATGCCGGACCCGCCTGAGCATTGGGGGTTCGGGCGGAAGAGCGCGTATGTCCTGGT
>NZ_JBSJZH010000073.1:0-577 GCF_054798215.1 Microbacterium sp. GXF6406
GACGTCTGCATCGTGGTCTGCGACGGCCTCAAGGGGCTGCCGGAGTCGATCACCACGACGTGGGAGTTCGCCGTGGTGCAGACGTGCATCATTCACCTGATCCGCAACACGTTCAAGTTCGCGTCGCGGAAGTACTGGGACCAGATCGCTCGCGACCTGCGGCCCGTCTATACCGCGCCGACCGAGGCAGCTGCCAGGGCGAGGTTCGAGGAGTTCGCGGAGAAGTGGTGCACCATGTACCCGGCGATCCGCAGGCTCTGGGAGAACGCGTGGAGCGAGTTCATCCCGTTCCTCGACTACGACGTCGAGATCCGCCGCATCATCTGCAGCACGAACGCGATCGAGTCCCTCAACGCCCGCTACCGGCGGGCAGTGCGGGCTCGGGGCCACTTCCCCAACGACGCCGCCGCGCTGAAGTGCCTGTATCTCGTGACTCGCTCACTTGACCCCACAGGCCGGGGTCGGGCACGCTGGGTAACCAGGTGGAAGCCCGCACTCAACGCCTTCGCGATCACCTTCGAAGGCCGAATCAACTAAGAATGCGCCAGGCCAGATCCACCGTTAACCTGACAGACCC
>NZ_JBSJZH010000074.1:0-573 GCF_054798215.1 Microbacterium sp. GXF6406
GCATCTCCGGTGAATACTTCCTGTTCATCGTCTTCCATCCTTGCTTGAAGAACGGAACGAAAGTCAGGCCGATTCAGACATGCAATCATGGAACTGTTGATTGTTCAACAGCGTCTATCAACTTCGAACAACGGAGGTCACGATGACTGCTCAACGCTCACGACAGGCACAAGCGATCCGGTCAGCAAGCACCGTGGTAGGGGGCGTCGCTATCGCAGCGGGCTCAGTCGTGTCCACCGGAAGCTGGTGGTTGGTCATCGTCTTCGGGGCAGTAGTGGGTGGGGCGCTCTGGGAGATCTGGAAGCCGGCCAGTAAGGCAGCCGCGTCTAGCTCCGCCCTCGGCCTTGTAAGTATCCTGACTGTTCTGCTGGCGATCATTGGAGGTGCCGCTTGCGCCGGAGTGCTGCCGCTATGGTTGATCTGGGCAGGCGCGCTCAGTTTCGCTGTGGCGTACTGCGAGTACCTCGTTGCCTATGCTGGGCGTGAGGAAGGAACTGGTGACAACTGATCGTTAGTGCCGGGAGGCGCTGGCGGGGAGGATGTCATCATGCCCGGTCCCTATCCCAGAGAGTT
>NZ_JBSJZH010000075.1:0-520 GCF_054798215.1 Microbacterium sp. GXF6406
GAACAGCCCGTCCTCGAACTCAGCGCCTAACCATCAACACCGAAGGACAGCGCTACACCACTACTCGGGACTTGACCCGCCGTTGGAACGGTTCGCTCCTACGCGGGCAAAGTGACGGGGTATCTCGTCCCGGAGTTTGGTGATACTCCTTTGAAAGAGATTGACGCCGATCGTATTCGCGAGATGACAGATCGCCTCGACCAGATACCGGCACCGCTGAATCCGAAGTCGAAGTTCAACGGAATCACAAGGCCGGTGCTGATTGTGCTCATGATGATCCTGCGCCAAGCCGCTCGCGAGGGCATCATTCCTGCCGCACCGAACGTTTCGATCCCACGCCAGGAGTCCGTTCGATACGACGCCGACCACGACGAAAGCGAAGACGTCATCACGCCGATACAGGTCGAAGCGCTGTATGAGGCAGTGCGGGCGTGAGGAAGGAACTGGTGACAGGTTCGGTTTAGGCCGCGAGTGTGAGCGGCTCGGCTAGCTTGGCTTCGAACTCGATGGGCGTCAAGCC
>NZ_JBSJZH010000008.1:0-113488 GCF_054798215.1 Microbacterium sp. GXF6406
ATCCGACAGCAACTGGAATCGCGACACCATCCCAGACTCTCAGCCCGACCCCGAACAATTTATCAGACACGCCCTAGAGGATGTCGGCCATCCGCAGTGCGATGTCGACGAGCTTGACCCGCTGCAGCGGCTTCACCTCGGGCAGGGCGAACCATGCGGCCATGTCGGTCGACCCGTTCTTCTCGAAGCGAAGGCTCCCGCCCGTTATCGTCGCGCGGTAGACGATGCGCAGCGTGTGCAGCGGAACCTTCGAGCGTGGAACGCGCCGTCCCGCGGGGATCACCCGTGAGTGGACCCCGAGGAGTTCGTCAACACGCACATCGAAACCGGTCTCCTCGCGAACCTCCCGGCGCACGGCGTCGAGCGGGTCCTCACCGGATTCGATTCCGCCGCCCGGCATCGTCCATGCGGTGCGCCGGCCCTCCGTCCATCGCGCGAGCAGGACACGACCGTCATCGTCGGTGATGACGGCATACGCTGCGACCCGCAGATCCATGCGTACACCCTACTGGCATCCCGGCAGACCTCAACGTCTGATGACGTCGAGCGCGCGGCGCAGCCGTTCCACGGTGCCGTCGATGTCGGCGAGCTTATCGAGTCCGAAGAGGCCGATGCGGAATGTCGAGAACCCTTCGGGCTCCTCGCAGTGCAGAGGGACGCCCGCGGCGATCTGCAGTCCGTGTTCACGGAATGCCGCCCCGCTTTTCAGCGCCGGGTGATCGGTGTGAACCACCACGACGCCGGGTGCGTCGAAGCCGGGCGCCGCGACGGAGGCCAGGCCATGCTCGGCCAGCAGCGCACGGATACGACCGCCCAACTCGATCTGGGCCTCGCGCAGCGCGTCGAAACCACGATCGCGCGTCTCGATCATCGCTGACAGATTGCGCACGAGGGAGTCCGTCGGCATCGTCGCATGGTAGCCCGCTCTGCCGTCCCGATAATCGTCGGCGATCCGGAGCCAGCGGCCGAGGTCGAGCGCGAAACTCGTCGTTCCGGATGCCTCGACAGCTGCCCGCCCTGCGGCGTTCAGCATCACGTACCCCGCCGAAGGGGTGCCGCTCCAGCCCTTCTGCGGCGCGCTGATCAGGACATCCACGCCGACGGCATCCATGTCGACCCACATCGCGCCGGACGCGATGCAGTCGAGGACGAGGACACCGCCGACCTCGTGAGTCGCCTCCGCCACGGCCCGCAGGTAGTCGTCCGGCAGGATCATGCCGGCCGCGGTCTCTACGTGCGGTGCGAAGACGACCTCCGGTCTGCGTGCGCGGATCGCGGCGACGACCTGCTCGATGGGCGCCGGCGACCACGGCGCCTGCACGTGCTCGGACTCCGGGCGGGCGATCATCACGGTGACGTCTTCGCTGATGCCTCCCCCCTCGAGGATCTGCGACCACCGGTAGGAGAAGAGTCCGTTGCGGATCACGAACGCGCGACGGCCGGTCGCGAGCGTGCGAGCGACCGACTCCATCGCGTAGGTGCCGCCACCGGGGACGATGGCGGCACCCTCCGCATTATATGCTTCTTTCAGAATATTCAGGATCTGCTGCATCGAATCGATGAAGCGCGATGACATGTGGTTCAACGAGCGATCGGTGAACACCACCGAGTACTCGAGCAGGCCATCGGGGTCGACATCATCGTGAGGCAGATTCATGGGGCCAGCATCCCATAATCACTCCACCGGAACGATCTCCACCGGCTCGCCCAGCTCGTACCAGGTCTGCGTCGTCGTCTCGGTCATTCCGAACATCTCGACCGTGCCCCGCACGCCCACGGGCACCCAGCCCTCGGCGAACCAAGCGAGCGACGCCGTGACCGGAATGTCGTTCCAGGTGAAGGGAGCGGTGACGGCGATCGGGTAGGCCTCGATGTTCTCGCCGTTCCCCAGTGTCACGCTCTCGGCCGCGCCGACTCGCCATTCGGCGCCCGCGCTGATGAGGTCCGCGTAGTGGACCGGGTCGGCGTACGTTCGGAAGATTTCAGCCGTCGCGCCGATCATCTGCGCCTCCTGGTCATCCGAGTTCACATCGCCCTTGACCCAGCCGGAACCGGAATCCATCCACATCGTCCCGTCGAGCATCGTGAACTGCGTGGTGCCACCGTCGCCATCGAAACCGCCCTGCATGTCCAGTTCGGTGCCGCTGTAGCGGAACACGACCTCGCCGGACTGCATGCTCGTCTCGACGAACTCCTTGCCGGTCACGAAACTAGGCAGCGCCTCAGCGATGCAACCGCCCAGCACGCTTCCGGGCACGATCACATCCGGAGTCAGGTCGATGTCCTGGCAGACGGCCGGTGCCGCCCAGGTGGGCTCATCGCTGGGGTCCTCCGCAGCAGGCGTCTCCGCAACGGCATCCGGGGTCTTCTGCGTCGGCGTCTCCGATGCCGCGCAGCCCGACAGCACGACGACGATTCCCAGGGCTGCCAGCGCGGCAGCGGTATTGATCTTCACTGATTCCCTCTTCCTGTTCAGGACGCCTTCCCACAAGGCGCGCGTGAAGATTATCAGCGTCATCGACCGTCATGTGGATCCGACAGCCCCGGGAATGGGGTATGTTCTTTCGCATGACAACCCGTTGGTATGCGTATTTCGAGTCGGCTCTGGAGGGGCCGACGCCGATGTAGCGTCTACCGACCCCTTCAGAGCCGACAAGCCAGAGCATTGCTCTGGCTTTCGCCGTTTCGGCGGGCTCTGAATCCGGGTCCGCCCTCATCACAGGACAGGACCCATGAACACCATCGATACCGCCGAAGCGACCAGCGACCTGCACGTCGCGAAGTTTACGACTCTTCCCACCCCGGCAGAACTCAGCGAGACGCTTCCGATCGGTGATGAGCGCACCGCACTGGTCGCCCGCACCCGCGACGAGGTGCGCGCCATCATGAACGGCCAGGATGACCGTCTCCTCGTCGTCGCAGGCCCCTGCTCGATCCACGACACGGAAGCAGGTCTCGAATACGCCGGGCGCCTCATGATGGAGGCCGAGAAGCACCGCGACGATCTGCTGATCGTCATGCGCACCTACTTCGAGAAGCCCCGTACGACCGTCGGATGGAAGGGCCTCATCAACGACCCGCACCTCGACGGCAGCCATGACATCGAAACGGGGCTGCGCATGGCACGCGCGTTCCTGCGCGATGTGACCGCGCTCGGAATGCCGTGCGCGACCGAGTTCCTGGAGCCGATCAGCCCCCAGTACACCGCCGACCTCATCACCTGGGGCGCCATCGGCGCGCGGACGACCGAGAGCCAGATCCACCGTCAGCTGGCGTCGGGATTGTCGATGCCGATCGGTTTCAAGAACGGAACCGACGGAGGATTGCAGGTGGCGCTGGATGCCGCGACCGCCGCATCCAGCCCGCAGGCGTTCCTGGGCATCGGTGCGGACGGGCGTGCGAGCCTGGTCTCCACGACCGGAAACCCCGACACCGCGGTCATTCTGCGCGGCGGCGCGGATGGTCCCAACTACGACGCAGAAACCGTTCTCCAGGCGGCTCAGCGCCTGGATGCTGCGATGCTGACGCCGCGTCTCGTCGTCGATGCCAGCCACGCCAACAGCGGCAAGGATCACATCCGTCAGGCGGAGGTCGCCCGTGAGATCGCGGCGCAGATTGCCGCCGACGGCCGGGCGATCGCGGGCGTCATGCTCGAGAGCAACCTGGTCGCCGGAGCGCAGAAGCTCGACATCGACGCCGGACGCACCCGTCTCACCTACGGGCAGAGCGTCACGGATGCGTGCATGGGGTGGGAATCGACGACCACCGCGCTGTCGCAGCTCGCCGCGGGTGTGCGCGAACGTCGTGCCTGAGCGCTGCCGGCTGGCCTCCGGGTCAGCCGGCGCTGCGCACGCTGAGCAGCTGCCATCCCTCGGGGACCTGGGCCAGGAGTACATCCATGTCGTCGCCCTCGATCTCCCGGATGCCATCGCGGCGCGCGAACGTACCGGTCGCCTCGAGCACCGGAGCGCCCTTGATCATGCGCACGGGGGCCGAGATGAGGTCGAACCCCTCGGGGCGAAGCGCTTCGAGCTGATTCTGGACACCGGCGAGATCGGCGGATTCGACGTCGAAGGTCTGAACCTCGACAGGACGCATGAGACCGATGAGCACTCTCCGATTCTACGTCGAACAGAAACGCGAGGATTTATCCCCCCTACGGAATATATAGGTGGCTATGTTCATTGCCAATCAGGAATTCTTTGATTCCTGATCTGATACCCAGTGGGGACATTTTATCTGAGCGCCACAAGCAAGAAGCACTCGGCCGACCGGAACGTGCTTCTGTCAGAGAAGGGCTTCTACCTGACGGTCTTCCTTCTCGGTCTGTTCGCCGCGATCTCTGTCCAGAAGAACGTGCGCGACATCGCCGCGCACCGCGATGTGTACCCCGATCTGCACCGTCGCCCCGAGCGGAACGAGCCGCCGGCCCCGCCGCAGTGGACTGTCTAACACCCCCAGCCCCTTGTTAACAACCTTGTTAACACCTGTGGATAACGGCCAACCGCAGCGTGTGCGGGTAGCATCCTCACGATGAGACGAGTGCTTCGCCCCGCGGACGCGAACGGTCCGGCCTTCACCTCCGCATATGTCCGGACCGGGCCTCGCACGCCCCATCCCACCGTCGTCATCCCGGGCGGCCCCGGCCTCGGCTCGATCCTTCCGTATCGAGGACTGCGCCGACAGGCCGCCCGGGGTGGCCTCGACGTCATCATGATCGATCATCGCGGAGTGGGCTTCTCCCGCGATGACAGGCACGGGCGCCGGCTTCCGCAGTCGGCCATGCGCATCCGCGATGTCGTCGACGACATCGCCGCGGTCCTGGATGCAGAGGGCGTCGAACGCGCGTATATCGCCGGATCGTCATACGGCAGCTATCTGGCCGGCTCATTCGGTGCGCAGCATCCGACCCGTGTCGCAGGGATGCTGCTCGACTCCGCATTGCAATCCACCGATGACATGCGGATCGAGCGCGAGATCATCCGCGCGCATTTCTGGGATGCCGATACCGCCGTCGCTTCCGCCGTGCACGCGTTGGCGGCCGAGGGCGTACCGGACCGCCCTCTGCTCGACGGGATTCGTGCGGCTTTCGAACTCGGCGGCGATGACCTGGTGATCGCCATCGCGGAGGCGAAGCTCCGGCATCCCTGGAGCGCCGTCTGGCGGGGACTCGGGATCTATGCAGCACGAGACGAATCGATCATCCGCATCCCCGGCTTCTACGAGTTCGACACGGTGGGCGCCATCGGCTTCCGCGAGCTCGGCTACGGGGGAGAGGCGGATGGTCTCCCGCTCGATCCCGCGCTGACCTATGCACGTCTCGCCGATCGTTTCCCGCCGTTCTCCGGCGCCCCCTACGACCTGACGAAGGAGATCGCCGCATTCGACTGGCCGCTCGTCGCCCTGAGCGGCCGTCGGGACCTGCGAACCCCTCCCGTGATCGCCCAACGCGCTGTCGACACGGCACCGGATGGTGTGCTCGTTGAAATCGAGAACGGCCATAGCGCACTCGACATGCATCCGCTCGCATTCCTCAACGCCGTTCGGGCGCTGGTGCATGGAACACAGCACCGTCTGCCCGCGCTGGAGGACCGCCTCGACGCACTGCCCCTGCATGGGCTGTCCGCCAATCTCCCGCGTGTGCTCCGCGCGGGTGCAGGAATCGAACGGATGCTTCCCCCAGCGCCCTGGCGATGAACGGCGCGTCACGCCCCCGTACACTGGGCGTCGGCGCATCCGTTCGGGTGCGTATCGACCAGCGATACGTCCACAGGAGCACGTCGGGATGGCAGAGATCTTAGGGTGGGCCACCGCGCTCCTCTCCCTCATCGGGTTCGGACTCTCCCTGGGGCTGAACCCGGCCCTGTACGGGGCGACCGCCGACATGCTGGCGCGCAAGACCTCGGTACCGGTGCACCTGGGGTCCATGATCCTCGGGCTTTACATCGGCGCGAGCGCCCTGTTCCTGCTCCTGCAGGCGTTCAACCCGACGAGCTTCGTGAGCGCGGTGAAGCAGCGCGCTCACGATGAGCTGTTCAACCGCGCCGTCGATCTCGGTGCCGGTCTCGTATTCCTCGTATTGGCGATCGTCATCGCGGTGTGGGCGCTGCGCGTCCCCGAACGCGCTCCGAAGCCGACGAAGGATACGAACACCGACAATGCGCAGGGGTCCCACCCATGGACCTACCTGCTCATCGGCTTGTCCAGCTCGGTGATCGGCTTCACGACTTTGCCGATCATGTACCTCGTCGGACGCGTCACCACCTCTGTGACACCGCATCTCCTGCTGCGTCTGCTGGCGTTCGCCGTGTTCCTCGTCGCCCTTGCCGCACCCTTCATCGCCATGGCCTGGGTCTGGCGCCGATTCCCGAACCGTGCGAACCAGGTCAGCGAGCTGTACGCGCGCGCACTCGCCCGGGACTACCGCTGGGCAGGAGCCGGCATTCTCGCGGTGTGCGCCTGCATCTTCTTCGCGCTGGGGTTCTTCCTCCCCCGCTGACCGGTCCAAAACGAGAGAACCCCCGGGCTTTCGCCTCGGGGGTTCTTCTTGACTGTGGAGCCTAGGAGATTCGAACTCCTGACATCCTGCTTGCAAAGCAGGCGCTCTACCAACTGAGCTAAGGCCCCATGTGGGGTGTCCCAACTCGACTACTCTACCCGGGTGCGCGCACTGGCGCAAAACGAGCCGCGCCGGGCCGCAGCCGATCGATCCTCCACCATCGGCAGACCGGACGCTATGGTGATCCCGTGATCAAAGTCGCGGATCCTCGGGGGGAGGGTTCCGAACCGGATTCCTCCGGCCGGGCCCTCACGATCCTCGCAGTGCTCGCACTCATCGCCGGAGTGGTCACGGGTCTCATCGGCGGCGCGTTCCGTTGGACGCTGCTGCGCGCCCAGGACCTCCGTGAGTCACTGCTCGACTGGGCGCATGACCTGGGCGCTGTCGGAGTCATCGTGATGATGCTGGCCGTGGCCGTCTGCGCAGCAGTCGCAGCTCTGATCGTGCGCTTCGTCCCCCGCACGGGCGGCAGCGGCATCCAGATCATCGAGGCGGTTCAACGCGATCAGGCCGAGGCGCCGCGTCTGCGCGTGCTGCCCGCGAAATTCTTCGGCAGTCTGCTCGCCCTCGGATCCGGCCTCGTCCTTGGACGCGAAGGGCCGACGGTGCACATGGGCGCGGTGATCGGTGCCGAAGCCGGCCGGATCTCCCGTCGCAGCAGCGCCGACATCACCACCCTGCAGACGAGCCTCGCCGGGGCCGGTCTCGCGGTGGCGTTCAACGCCCCGATCGGCGGGGCGCTGTTCGTCTTCGAAGAGGTCACCCGGTCGTTCCACCTGCGAACAGTGGTCCCGGTGACGATCGGCGTCTCATCGGCGGTCTGGACATCATGGGCGCTCGTCGGCACGCGGACCGACTTCAGCACGGTGCAGTTGGATCCGCCTCGCCTGGATGTTCTCCCTCTCTTTCTGTTCTTCGGTGTGCTGACGGGCCTGATCGGCGCCGTTTACAACCGGGCGGTGATGACCAGCCTCACAACGGTCGACCGGTTCTCGCGCATGCCGCGTGAAGCCACCGCCGCCATCATCGGTCTCCTCATCGGATGCGCGCTGTTCATCGACCCGAATCTCGCCGGCGACGGCGACTCCATCGTGCAGTCGCTGCTCAGCGGCACCGCCTACGCAATCCCGATCATGCTGCTGTGGGTCGTCGTCCGATTCGGGCTCGGCCCGCTGTCTTACGCGGCGGGCACCCCGGGCGGACTCTTCGCCCCCATCCTGGCGGTCGGCGCGCTCTGGGGTGCGATCTTCGCCGCAGTCGTCTCCTGGTTCATCCCCAGCGACCCGCTCACGATCCCCTTCGCGATCGTCGGCATGGCGACGTTCTTCGCCGCCACCGTCCGTGCACCGTTCACCGGAGCGGTGATCGTACTCGAGATGACGGGGGCGACGGTGCTCGCCGTGCCGTTGATCATCGCCGCCGGATGCGCGGTGCTCACAGCATCCCTCGTCCGCTCCGAGCCGATCTACGATTCTCTGCGCGCCCGGATGCTGGGCGATTCTAGACCTGCCGATGCGCGATGAACCGCGACTAGACAGGAACGACGAAAGCCACGCGATTCCTCGCGTGGCTTTCGTGTTGAAGTGTGGGGCTACCAGGACTTGAACCTGGGACCTCTTCATTATCAGTGAAGCGCTCTAACCGCCTGAGCTATAGCCCCGTCAACCTCATAAACTTTACCCGAAGATTCCGAAGATTCCGAATCGAGCCCGACCTACCGGGCGGGTCGCAGCACAGCGGTCCCGGCGGAGAGGCTGACCACGACGGAGTTTCGTGCTTCAGAACTCGTTCGCAGACGATTGTCGAGAACCCCCGCGCTGACCTCCTGACGCACGTCGTACGCGGTATCCGGCAAAGACAGCTCGAGTGAACCGGCGCTGACCTCGATCTCGGTCAAACGCGGAGCCTCCCCGGTGAAGACGGCGATGAAGCGCCCGGCCGAGACCGCGATATCCGCCTCGGAGACGTCGGCGAGCGAAAGATCCGCGCGCCCGGCGCCGAGGTCCGCGTCCAGACTCCGTGCTGATCCGTCGATCGTGACGCCACCCGCGGAGATGTCGAGATCGAGCTCGCCGAACTCGCCGCGCGCATCGAGGCTCCCCGCCCCCAACGACAGATCCGCGTCGATTCCCGCGAGCGAGTTCGGCAGGACGAGCTCGATCTGCTCAGCGCCGATCCCGCTTCCGAACCATGACCAGTCCTGTCCGCCCCACCCGAACCAGCCGTTCGAGTCGCGGAGCACGAGATCCTCGTCGTCCCGCTCGAGGACCCAGCTCGCCTGCTGCGCCCCACTCACGATGAGCTTCGCGTCCTCCACGTCGTCGAAGCGGATCATGACATCGCCGGCGGCGACGTCGACGCTGAGCGCCTCGACGCCGCGCACATCGGCGGTCTGCGCGTCATCCGTGTGAGAGAGCGCGTGGACCGAGGCGACTGCGGCCTGCGTTCCCGAACCGATCAGCGCGACCCCGCCGATCACGGCTGTGATGATCCCGATGGTCTTCGCGGCGGGGTTCTTCGTAGCGGTCATCGTCCTGATCCTGTCTGCGGGGGCGTTCCGTTCGCGGATCCGCCGGTGTTCTCGATGTGTGCAAGGACCGCGAGCACGCGCCGGTTACCCGACTCGTCCTGCTCGAGCCCCAACTTCTGGAAGATGGAGGTGATGTTCTTCTCGACGCTCGCCTCCGAGAGGAAGAGCGTCACGGCGATCGCCTGATTCGACTTGCCCTCCGCGATGAGCGCGAGAACGGTGCGCTCCCGATCTGTGAGCGACAGCATCCGATCGTCACGATGACGACGGGTGAGCAGCTGGGCGACGACCTCCGGGTCGAGGATGCTGGTGCCGGCGGCGATCCGCTCGACCGTGGCGACGAACTCGGAGACGTCCGCGACCCGGTCCTTGAGCAGGTATCCGAGCGCTCCACCCTCCGCGGCGATGAGTTCACTCGCGTATCGCTCCTCGACGTACTGCGAGAGCACGATCAGGGGCAGCGATGGATGTGTGGAACGCAGCGCGAGCGCCGCACGGATGCCCTCATCGGTGAACGTCGGGGGAAGACGCACATCGAGGATGCAGAGCTCGGGATCCTTCTCCCGGATGCTCTCGCCGAGCATCGTCGTGTCGGGCAGCGCCGCGACGACCGCGTGGCCGGAATCCTCGAGCAAGCGGATGAGTCCCTCTCGGAGGAGGACGGAATCCTCACAGATCAGGATGCGCACGGCACACTCACCTCCAGCGACGTCGGTCCGCCCTGAGGGCTGTCCAGCCAGAACGTGCCCCCGGCCGCGAGCACACGGTTCGAGATCCCGTCCAGGCCTCCGCCGGGTTGGATCTGCGCGCCGCCGAGTCCGTTGTCCTCGACCCGCACCCACAGCACATCGCCCTCGCGCATGCGCACGATGACCCGGCATTCGCTGGCCCGGGAGTGCTTCGCGGCGTTCGTGAGCGACTCGGCGATCGAGAAGTAGACCGCCGCTTCCGCATCCCGGCAGCGGACGCCGCCCTCCGGCAGGCGAACGTCGAGTTGAACCGGGATGTGGGATCGGCCGGCGAGGGCCGACAGCGCAGCGTCCAGACCCCGATCATCGAGCACGGAGGCGTGGATGCCGCGGGCGAGCTGTCGCAGTTCGGTGATCGCCGCCTTCGTGGAGGTGTGCGCCTCGCCGATGAGTTCCTTGGCGGCATCCGGATCCGTGTCGATCTTCTGCTGCGCGAGCCCCAGGGTCATCCCCACCGAGACGAGACGCGGCTGGACGCCGTCGTGGAGGTCGCGCTCGATGCGGCTGCGCTCGACATCGGCCGCGCGGACGGCTCCCTCGCGCTGTGCGCTCGTGGCGCGCACCTGCTCGGTGAGCTCCGCTTCACGACTGGGGACGACGATCGCCCGGGTCAGTGTGCGGTGCAGAACAGCGAGACCGAGGATCGCCGCGATCGCGAGGACAGCACCGAGGATCCCGACCACCGGCGCCCACGATGCCGCCGCCGGGACGCCGAACGGCCCGATCACGCTGTCCACGCCCGTGAGCGGTGCGAACACGATCGCCACCGAACGGATCACCATGACCAGTAACTGCAGCACGAGAGCACCCATGAAGCATGCGATCACAAGGTTCGCGACAGCGCGCCACATCCGGCCATCCCCCAACTGACGCCACAGGGAGTGCAGCCAGCCGCCGAATCCCTTTCGGGGGCTTCCCCGCCACCGCAACGGCTCCAGGTCGAGGTGGTACAGCCCCGAAGCGCGTGCGATCTCGAACCACCCGGTCGCGAAGAGCCCGTAGATGAAGCCGACCAGCAGGATCAGGCCGACGCCGAAAACCAGTGCGAGACCGAGACCGACGCCGAGCAGTGTGCTCAAGACCGTGAGGATGACGGCACCGATCACGCCGAGACCCGCGAGATGCAGCACCGTCGGGAACAGGCGCAGCGGAGGCGCGGGAGCCTGTGCCGGGGAAGCGGGATGAGTTGTCATGCTTCAAAGGTAGGCCGCGGGCCTTCCGCACGACACCGAGGAAACCGGAGAGCTCGATTCGGGTTTTCCCTACCGACGACGACGGGCGGATGCCGAAGCATCCGCCCGTCGTGAAGAAAACCGTCAGTTCGACATGAAGCCGACCAGCAGACCGCCGGTGACCTTGACCGCCAGGTTGTAGATTCCGGCGACGACCGCGCCGAGAACCGTGACGACGATCAGGTTCAGGATCGCGACGACCGCCGCGAACGCCATGACCTGTGGCAGACCCATGAGAGCCGCGATCGACACCGCGCCATCCGTGATCTGCCCGACGAACTCATCGGCCCCCGCCAGGATCCCCGTCGCCTGGAGAACCAAGTAGATGAGGAAGAACGACACAATCGTCACGATCGCCAGCGCGACCGCGGCGAGGAAGGACAGCTTCACAGCCGACCAGAAGTCGATGTAGACCAGGCGCAGACGGACCTGCTTGCCGCCGGTCTTGCGCGTGGACTTCTTCGCCAGTTTGTCGGCTACTGTGCTCATGCGTCTGTTTCCTCAGTGGTCTCTGTGGCGGGGTTCTCCGCAGCCTCGACAGGCTCTTCCGCCTCGTCGTCTTCGGCCAGGCCCCGCTCGCTGTTGCGTGCGATGGCGAGGATGCGATCCTTCTCGGATGTCCGGGCGAACACCACTCCCATGGTGTCTCGACCCTTCGCAGGCACCTCGGCCACGGCAGAGCGTACCACCTTGCCGCTGGAGAGAACCACCAAGACCTCGTCGTCCTCGCTCACGATCAGACCACCCGCGAGAACCCCCCGATCGTCGTTGAGCTTGGCGACCTTGATGCCGATTCCGCCGCGTCCCTGAACACGGTATTCCGTGATCGAGGTGCGCTTGGCGTAGCCGCCATCAGTCACGACGAAGACGAAGCCGTCCTCATCGGCGACGGATGCCGAGAGCAGAACGTCATCGCCGCGGAAGCCCATGCCCTTCACACCGGCTGTCGCGCGTCCCATCGGACGCAGCGCCTCGTCCGTCGCGTTGAAGCGCAGGGACATGCCATGACGGGAGATCAGCAGGATGTCATCGGTGTTGTCGACGAGCATCGCGCTGACGAGCTCATCCTCCTCGCGCAGGCGGATCGCGATGACGCCGCCCTGACGGTTGGTGTCGTACTCGCTCAGACGCGTCTTCTTGACCAGGCCGTCGCGGGTGGCGAGCACGAGGTACTCGGCCTCCTCGTAATTCGGAATGGCGAGGATCTGAGCGATCTTCTCATCCGGCTGCAGCGCGAGAAGGTTCGCGACGTGCGTGCCCTTGGCATCGCGGCCGGCCTCGGGCACTTCGTACGTCTTCGTGCGGTAGACGCGGCCCTTGTCGGTGAAGAACAACAGCCAGTGGTGCGTGGTCGTCACGAAGAAGTGCTCGACGATGTCATCGGCACGCAGCTGCGCGCCCTTCACGCCCTTGCCGCCGCGGTGCTGCGAACGGTAGTTGTCGCTGCGCGTGCGCTTGATGTAGCCCTCGCGCGTGACCGTGACCACCATCTCCTCTTCGGCGATGAGGTCCTCGATCGACACATCGCCGTCGAAGCCGTGCAGGATGTGCGTGCGGCGGTCGTCTCCGAAACGGTCGACGATCTCGGTCAGCTCTGCGCGGATGATCTCCCGCTGGCGGGCGGGGGTGACGAGGATGTCGTTGTAATCGGCGATCTTCGCCTCGAGCTCGGTGGCCTCGTCGATGATCTTCTGCCGCTCGAGGGCAGCGAGCCGACGCAGCTGCATCGCGAGGATGGCATCCGCCTGGATGTCATCGATCGCCAACAGGTCCTTCAAACCGTTGCGGGCATCCTCCACCGTGGGGGAGCGGCGGATCAGTGCGATGACCTCGTCGAGAGCATCCAACGCCTTGAGGTAGCCGCGCAGGATGTGCATGCGCTCCTCCGCCTTGCGCAGACGGAACTGCGTGCGACGGATGATGACGTCGATCTGGTGCGCGAGCCAGTGCGAGATGAACCCGTCGAGGGCCAGCGTGCGCGGCACACCGTCGACGATCGCCAGCATGTTCGCGCCGAAGTTGTCCTGAAGCTGCGTGTGCTTGTACAGGTTGTTCAGAACGACCTTGGCGACGGCATCCCTCTTCAGGACCACGACGAGACGCTGGCCCGTGCGATCACTGGTCTCATCGCGGATGTCGGCGATGCCCGTGATCTTGCCATCGCGGGCCAGATCACCGATCTTGACCGCGAGGTTATCGGGGTTGACCTGGTAGGGCAGCTCGGTGATCACCAAGCACGTGCGGCCCTGGATCTCTTCGACGTTCACGACCGCGCGCATCGTGATCGAGCCGCGGCCCGTCCGATAGGCCTCGTGGATGCCCTTCGACCCGAGGATCTGCGCACCGGTCGGGAAGTCCGGGCCCGGAACACGCTTGATCAGACCCTCGAGGAGCTCCTCGCGCGGCAGATCGGGGTTGTCCATGGCCCACAGAGCCGCCTCGGAAACCTCGCGAAGGTTGTGCGGCGGGATGTTCGTGGCCATTCCGACCGCGATGCCCACCGAACCGTTGACGAGCAGGTTCGGGAAACGAGCCGGCAGAACCGTCGGCTCCTGCGTCTGACCGTCGTAGTTGTCCTGGAAATCGACGGTCTCCTCTTCGATGTCGCGCACCATCTCGAGCGCGAGCGGAGCCATCTTCGTCTCGGTGTAGCGGGGAGCAGCCGCGCCCATGTTGCCGGGGGAGCCGAAGTTTCCCTGCCCGAGGGCGAGCGGGTAACGCAAAGACCAGGGCTGCACGAGACGGACGAGCGCGTCATAGATCGCGCTGTCGCCGTGCGGGTGGTACTGGCCCATGACCTCGCCGACGACGCGGGCGCACTTCGAGAACGACTTATCGGGTCGGAACCCGCCGTCGTACATGCCGAAGAGCACACGGCGGTGCACGGGCTTGAGACCATCGCGCACATCGGGCAGCGCACGACCGACGATGACGGCCATCGCGTAGTCGAGATAGCTGCGCTGCATCTCCGACTGCAGATCGACCTGATCGATCTTGCCGTGGTCGTGCGTCGGAGTGAGGTCGGGGCGTTCTTCGTCAGTCATATCGTTCTCTTCTCGGCTTCCCGGATCAGATGTCCAGGAAACGGACGTCCTTGGCGTTGCGCTGGATGAACGTACGGCGGGACTCCACGTCCTCGCCCATCAGCACGCTGAAGATCTCATCCGCACTCGCGGCATCCTCGATCGTGACCTGACGCAGAGTGCGCGTCGTGTGGTCCATCGTGGTCTCCCACAGCTCCTTGGCGTTCATCTCGCCGAGACCCTTGTAGCGCTGAACGCCAGAATCCTTGGGAAGACGCTTGCCGTTGGCGAGACCGTGCTCCATGAGAGCATCGCGCTCGGCATCGGAGTACACGTACTCATGCGGCTGATTCGACCACTTCAAGCGATACAGCGGCGGCATCGCGAGATACACGAAGCCAGCCTCGATGAGCCCGCGCATGTAACGGAACAGCAGCGTCAGCAGCAGGGTCGTGATGTGCTGGCCGTCGACGTCGGCGTCCGCCATCAGCACGATCTTGTGATAGCGCGCCTTCTCGATGTCGAAGTCCTCGCCGATGCCCGTGCCGAAGGCCTGGATCATCGCCTGGACTTCCTTGTTGCCCAGAGCCTTGTCGAGACGCGCGCGCTCGACGTTGAGGATCTTTCCGCGCAACGCGAGGATCGCCTGCGTGTGCGGGTCGCGCCCCTGAACGGCGGAACCACCGGCCGAGTCACCCTCGACGAGGAAGATCTCGCTGATCGACGGGTCCTTGCTCGTGCAGTCCTTGAGCTTGTCGGGCATCGCGGCCGACTCGAAAACGCTCTTACGACGCGCGGTCTCCCGGGCCTTGCGAGCAGCCATGCGCGCGGTCGCGGCATCGATGGCCTTGCGGATGATGTTCTTCGCCAGAGCCGGGTTGCGGTCGAACCAGTCGCCGAGCTGATCGCCGACGACCTTCTGCACGAACGCCTTCGCCTCGGTGTTTCCGAGCTTGGTCTTGGTCTGACCCTCGAACTGGGGTTCGCCGAGCTTGATCGAGATGACGGCCGTCAAACCTTCGCGGACATCGTCGCCGGAGAGGTTGTCGTCCTTCTCCTTGAGGAGGTTGTTCGCACGGGCGTATTTGTTCACGAGGGTGGTCAGCGCTGCTCGGAAGCCCTCTTCGTGGGTTCCGCCCTCATGCGTGTTGATCGTGTTCGCGTAGGTGAAGACGTTCTCGGTGTACCCGGTCGTCCACTGCATCGCGATCTCCAGAGAGATCTTGCGTTCGACGTCCTCGGCGTCGAAGTCGATGATCTCCTCGGTGACGACCTCGGCGTGACGCACCCTGTTGAGGTATTCGACGTAGTCGACGAGACCGCGCTCGTAGAGGAAGACATCCGATCGCTGCTTCGTGATCGTCGTGCCGTCCTCCTCGATCTCGATCGTGGCGCCATCTCGCTCGTCATGCAGCTCGATGCGCAATCCCTTGTTCAGGAACGCCATCTGCTGGAAACGGGTGCGCAGCACGTCGTACTCGAAATCAACCGACTCGGTGAAGATCTCGGGGTCGGGCCAGAACGTGATCGTCGTTCCGGTCTCATCCGTGGCCGGGCCCTGGACGAGAGCCTGCTGGGGGTGCCCGCCGTTGGCGAAGCGGTGGTTCCAGATGTATCCCTGACGCTTGATCTCGACGTCGAAGCGCGTGGAGAGAGCGTTGACGACCGAGGATCCGACGCCGTGCAGACCACCGGAGACCGCATACCCGCCGCCGCCGAACTTGCCACCGGCGTGCAGGATCGTCAGGACGACCTCGACGGTCGACTTCGACGGATCGGAGGAGTGCGGATCGACGGGGATGCCTCGACCGTTATCGACGACGCGGACGCCGCCGTCCGGGAGGATCGTGACGACGATCGCATCGCAGTATCCGGCGAGGGCCTCATCGACGGAGTTGTCGACGATCTCGTACACCAGGTGGTGCAGACCGCGCGGTCCGGTGGAACCGATGTACATGCCCGGGCGCTTGCGAACCGCTTCCAGACCCTCAAGGATCTGAATGGCGTCGGCGCCGTAATCAACGGGCACGTTCTCCGCGGGGGAGCCCCCGGTTGTCGATTCAGGCTCGTCAGCAGGGGATTCAGTCGTCATCTGAAAGCAATCTCCACATCGATATCTCGATTGCCCAGTCTACCCTCACAAATGGGGTAACACGCGGCTGAACGGCCGCGTGTGGCCCTGAAATCGATCGAGAGGGCTCCGTCGATGCCCTACCCGTAGGTATCGCGCGGACCCCGCCCTGGGACGGCTCTCGGCCCCCATTTCCAGGAGGGGACGTCCGGTCCGATGAAACGCAGGTTCTTCACACCGGCCTGCGGATACCTCAGAGTGATCTCCGTCATGATCGTCGCACGCATGAACTGCAGGTTCTTCGCCCAGGCCGTCGAATCGCACTTCACTGTCAGCATGCCGTTCTCGAGCGAAACCGGCTCGGAGTGCTTCGCGGTATCGGCTCCGGCGAGCTCGCCCCACTGACGCACGAGGTCTTCGCGGGCGAGCGTGATCTCCCACCCGGAATCCCGGCTGAGCTTGTCGAGCACCGCACCGAGGGTTCCCGGGTCGCGCCCCGGGGTGAAAGGAGCATTGTCATCATCGACGATGCGCTTCTTCCGCTTCCAGGATGACGAACTCGGCTTCAGACCGCGCAGACGCAGGTAGGTCGCGACGGTTTCCGGAGTTCCGGCGTCACTCATGCCCCTTCCTCCTTCTCCTCGGCGTCTCCATCGGACTGGTGAGCCCGAGCATCCGTGATCTTTCCCGCATTCACCCTCACCACATGCCGGTGCAGCACGTCCGGAATGTCCTCCTCGACGGCCGCCGTCACGAGAACCTGCTCATATCCGGCGGTCAAGGACGCCAGTCGCCGACGACGATCTGCATCGAGCTCGGCGAATACGTCATCGAGGATCAGCACCGGGTCGCCGGCGGGGGATTCTGCGCGCAACAGCTCGGCCGAGGCCAGCCGCAGCGCAAGGGCGACCGACCAGGACTCTCCGTGCGAGGCGTAACCCTTCACGGGAAGGTCGCGTACCCGAAGAATCAGGTCGTCGCGGTGCGGCCCCACGAGGGTGAGCCCGCGATCCAGCTCGGCGGAGCGCTTCTCATGCAGCGCGCTGCGGAACATCTCGGCGATCTTCGCCCGAGATCCCTGCGCTTCGCGCAGCGTCGTGCCGTCTTCGGGATCGCCGTCTTCGGGATCGCGACCGCCGATGGACAGGGCCCAGTCGATCTCCGGATTGTGATCGGCGCCGGCGATCGCACTGTATGCGTCGATCAGCGGCTGGGTGAGATCGGATGCCAGCCGAATGCGCGCATCGATGATCTCGGAGCCGAGAGCGATGAGCTTGTCATCCCAGACATCGAGGGTGTTCAGCCCCTCACCGCGGATGCCACGAGCCCGAGCAGACTTCAGAAGAGCGCTGCGCTGCTTGAGAACGCGGTCGTAATCGGCGAGCACACCGGCCAGGCGAGGAGTGCGCTGAATCAGCATCTGATCGGCGAATCTTCTTCTCGATGAGGGATCGCCCCGTACGATCTGCAGGTCTTCCGGTGCGAAGAGGACGACGTGGGCGTACCGGGGGAGCTCACTGGTCTTCGACGGTGCACCGTTGATGCGGGCCTTATTGGATCCCTGTCGATTGATCTGCACCTCGGTGAGGACCTGGCGCTCTCCGACAGCGAGACGAGCGCGGATCACGGCGAATTCCCGACCGTCCTTCACCATCGGCGCATCCGAGGAGACCCGGTGCGAGCCGAGCGTCGCCAGGAAGACGATCGCCTCGGCAAGGTTCGTCTTGCCCTGACCGTTGCGGCCCACGAGAACGTTCGGCCCGGGGTGCAGACGGAGTTCGGCGGTCGCGTAATTGCGGAAATCGCCCAGACTCAGGTGCTCCACAATCACGGAATCAGCCTACCTTCGAGGTCTGACACCGCCTCGGAGACCTGTCTCCGAGGCGGTTGGCGATCAGCGCAGCAGGAGATTCGGCTGCAGCAGGTACTTGTACGAGTCGTTCCCCGCCTGGTCGACAGAGGTCTGGCTCGTGATCAGCACCGGGCTGAGCTTGTTGGCGTTGTCGCTCGAGGTGAACGTCACGCGGACGAATTCGCTCTTGACCGCGCTGAGCGCTTCGGTCAGGTACTGCGGGTTCAGACCGAGAGTGACATCGGACCCACCCGAGAGGTGAGCGTCGACGGATTCGGATGCTCGGGCCTGCTCACTGCCCGAAGCATCCATCGTGACGCTGTCCGAGGTGAAGGTGAAACGCAGCGGAGCGGCACGGTCCAGGACCAGCGCAACACGGCGTACCGCTTCGATGAGGTCGGCCGTGTTCACGACGGCGTAGTGCTCGGTCTGCTCCGGGAACAGACGGCGGACCGGCGGGAAATTGCCCTTGATCAGCAGAGAGGTCACGGTCTTGTTGCCCGCGGTGAACGCGATGATCTCGCGATCGCCCTCACCGGAGAACGAGATCTGAATGGTTCCCGCGTGGCCGAAGGTCTTACCGACCTCGGTGAGTGTGCGGGCCGGGACGAGTGCCGTCTGCTCTGACGCCTCACCGTCCCACGGGACATCGCGCAGCGAGACGCGATAACGGTCCGTCGCGACGAGACTGAGGTTGTGGCCCGAGACTTCGAGCTGAACGCCCGTGAGCACGGGGGTGACGTCATCGCGCGAAGCGGCGAATCCGACCTGGGCGATCGCGGTTCCGAAATCGTCTGCGGGAACGACGCCGGAAGAGCCGGACACCTCAGGGATCGAGGGATATTCCTCGACCGGCATGGCTGCAAGGGTGAATCGTGCTGAACCGCAGGTGACCGCGATGCCGCCGTCTTCTTCCACGGCGATCTGGATCGGAGCGTTCGGCAGCCGGCTCGCGATGTCGGAGAGGAGCCGACCGTGCACGAGGATCGTGCCGGGAACATCGACAGTCGCCTCAATGGTCGTACGAGCGGATGCCTCGTAGTCGAAGGCGGAGAGGGTCAGTCCTTCTGGGCCGGCTTCGATGAGCACACCGGCAAGGATCGGCTGAGGATTGCGCTGCGGAAGCAGTTTGACGACGAAGGACACAGCTTCGCTGAACACATCGCGGTTGACCTGGAACTTCACTGGCGCTCCCTCGTCGTGAATGGCAGAAAACCTGACGTGCGTGTTTCCGCGTCAGGGGATCCCATCGTATCCCCAGACCTGTCGTCGTCCCTACGCCGGGTTCTTCACACTCGGGAGGTGATCGAATCGCCCTTTCAAGGATTAACTTCTTAACGGTGTTAACAGCTGTGGAAACTGTGGATAACTCGGTGGATAGCAGTCGCGAGTAGGGAACTACACGCTTGTTACTTGTGGAATCAGTGAGGAAACCGCGTGAACAGTGGGATCGCGGTCGACCGGCTTCCCCCGGGGTTATCCACAGGTTGGGGGGATTCCCACACATCCGTCCCGATGTTAAGACCCATTCATCCACAGGTTATCCACATGTGCAAAGACGCATTTTTCTCGCTCCCACGGCGCGTCGTGCGCCTCGGAGAACGACAAAACGCCCTCGGACCTTCTTCAGAAGGGTCCGAGGGCGTTGCGAGCGCCAGTCAGCGACGACCGAGCTGCGTCGTGATCTCCGTCACCTGGTTGTAGATCGAACGACGCTCCTTCATGAGGTCGCTGATCTTCTTGTAGGCGTACATGACTGTGGTGTGATCGCGGTTGCCGAAGAGCTGTCCGATCTTCGGAAGAGACAGATTCGTGCGCTCGCGGCACAGATACATGGCGATCTGACGCGACGTGGCGATCTGCTGAGAGCGGCTGGAACCGTAGAGATCGTCGACCGTGAGCTTGAAATACTGCGCCGTCGCCGTGATGATGTCCGTCGGCGAGATGATGTTGTCCTCAGCCGTATCGACGATGTCGCGCAGCACTGTCTGCGCCAGGGAGATGTCGAGCGCCGAGCGGTTCAAGCTCGCGAACGCTGAGACGCGGATCAGTGCGCCCTCCAGCTCCCGGATGTTCGATGAAACAACTGTGGCGATGTACTCGAGCACCTCATCGGGAACGTGCAGTGCCTCGCTCTGCGCCTTCTTCCGGAGGATCGCGATGCGGGTCTCGAGGTCGGGTGCCTGCACATCCGTGATCAGGCCCCACTCGAAGCGACTGCGCATGCGGTCCTCGAAGCCAGTCAGGTGCTTGGGCGCGACGTCACTGGTGATCACGATCTGCTTGTTGTGATCGTGCAGCGTGTTGAAGGTGTGGAAGAAGCTCTCCTGCGTCTCCGCACGACCCTGCAAGAACTGAATGTCGTCGATGAGCAGGATGTCGACATCGCGGTAGCGCGCTTGGAAGGCGGAACCGCGGTTGTTGGCGATCGAGTTGATGAAGTCGTTCGTGAACTCCTCGCTCGAGACGTACCGGACCTTCACGCCTGTATAGAGGGACTGCGCATAGTCGCCGATCGCATGCAGGAGGTGAGTCTTGCCCAGACCCGAATCGCCGTAGATGAAGAGCGGGTTGTACGCCTTCGCCGGCGCCTCGGCGACCGCGACGGCCGCCGCATGGCTGAAACGGTTGGACTGGCCGATGACGAAGTTGTCGAACGTGTACTTCGGGTTCAGACGCGAGTCATGCCGGGCCGGCGTCGGAAGCTCCGTCGGCAGATCTGTGCGCGGAGCTTCGGGCCGGCCGAAATCCGCGACCGCGATCGGAGCCGTCGGCTGATCAGCGAGATCGTGATTCACCACGACTCGGAAAGAGGTGACATCTCCGCCGATCTGCGCGAGCGCCTCGACGAGGGGAACCCGCAACCGCTTGTTGATCTGCGCAGAGGTGAGATCGTTGGGCACATCGAGATAGAGCGAACCGCCCATGACGCCGGCGGGTACAGCCAGGTTGAGGAAGCCGCGCAGCTGCGGCGTCACGCGCTCGTCCCGGTCGAGAAGCTCCATGACCTGCGCCCAGATCGGGACATCGGGCTGGGCGGAAGAGGACATGGTGCTCCGGCGGGGGTAGCGGAGGGCGCGGCTGTTCTGCCGCTGTTCCCCCCTGTGGATAACTTCGGATGCAACGGTAGCCACCCAACCTGTGAACGGCAACCTGCCCACGGAATATCAAGCGTGTGTCGAAGCATCCGCGAGTGTTGAGGTTGTGGATAATTGTCGTAACGACCGATGAGTCACACACCTCTCCCCGCGTTGAGATTTGCTCTCTGCGCCGCCAGGACGTACCCTTAATCGGTTGACTTATGCCCGGTCCAGGGCAGTTCCCTATGTCTCCGGTCGTATTCATCCGGTGACAGCGTTCCCGGAGTGATCCCCATGAGCAAGCGTACTTTCCAGCCCAACAACCGTCGTCGCGCCAAGAAGCACGGCTTCCGCGCCCGCATGCGCACCCGTGCCGGCCGCGGCATCCTGGCCGCACGCCGCGCGAAGGGCCGCACCGAGCTCTCGGCGTAAGCCTCGTGCTCGCCCGCCCGCTCCGATTGACGCGAGGCACCGACTACCGGTCGGTCGTTCGTCGCGGCATCCGGTGCGGGGGCGCCCGTGTCGTCACCTCGATGTTGACGACCGGTGAGACACGTGAACCCCGATTCGGGTTCATCATCAGCAAACAGGTGGGCAACGCTGTTGTGCGCAACACCGTGCGTCGACGGCTTAAAGCCGTCTGCGCGGAAGCGCTCTTGAGCGTGCCCGAGGGCACGGATGTCGTCATCCGTGCCCTTCCTGCATCCGCCACAGCGACATACGGCGAGCTCCTCGCCGACGTGACCCGTTGTTTGGCGCGTCTCAACCGGACAAGGGCGTCGGTATGAGCGCTCTGCCGTCCTATGCGATGGGAACAGCCCGTCTCCAGAACCAGGATTTTCTGCGAAGCATCCCTTTGCTTCCCCGCAACCTGGTTCTCGGGTTGCTCGCCGTATACCGCACGGTCATCTCCCCCATCTATGGAGACGTCTGCGCCTACTACCCCTCGTGCTCTGCTTACGCTGTAGGAGCGGTGCAGCAGCACGGTGCGGTCAAGGGAGCAGCGCTCTCGGCGTGGCGAGTGCTGAGATGCAATCCCTGGACTTCCGGCGGCGTCGATGACGTTCGGCCTCACGACCATTTCCGACACGACCTGACCGCCCGAGGTTTCGTCGTACCCTCTCGAAAGGACTGAACAGTGGGTCTTGACCTTCTGCTCGCCTCCGCAGCGACCGCGTCTTCCTCTGATGAGGGCGCCGGCTTCGACCTGTTGGGCACCATCCTGTGGCCGTTGAAGTGGGCCGTCGAGCTCATTCTCGTGGCATGGCACTGGCTTTTCACCGCTTTCGGTATGGATGCGGCCTCGGGTCTGACCTGGGTCCTCTCGATCGTCGGACTCGTGATCGTGGTCCGCGCCGCCGTCTTCCCGCTCTTCGTCCGGCAGATCAAGAGCCAGCGGAAGATGATGGAAGTCGCTCCTGAGATGAAGAAGATCCAGGAGAAGTACAAGGGCAAGAAGGACCAGCTCTCTCGCGAAGCCATGAGCCGCGAGACCATGGCGCTGTACAAGAAGCACGGCACCTCGCCGATGTCGAGCTGTCTGCCGCTCATCGTGCAGATGCCGATCTTCTTCTCGCTGTTCAGCGTGCTGCGGGATGTCTCGGCGCACGCGCTGGCGAAGACCGGTGGTGTCGGTCTGCTCAACGCCGAGCTCACGCAGGAGTTCTACGACGCGAAGCTGTTCGGCGTCGTCTCGCTGCACGAGACGCTCGGCGATGCGGTCAACAACAAGAACACGACGGCGATCATCCTTCTGGTGATCCTCGTCGTGCTGATGATCGCCTCGCAGTTCATCACGCAGCTGCAGATCATCTCGAAGAACCTGTCGCCCGAGGCCAAGACCGGCCAGGCGTACCAGATGCAGAAGATCATGCTCTACGTTCTGCCCTTGGGCTTCATCTTCTCGGGTGTCTTCTTCCCGCTCGGCGTGGTCATCTACTGGTTCGTCTCGAACCTGTGGACGATGGCTCAGCAGTTCCTCGTCATCCGTGAGATGCCGACCCCCGGCTCGGAAGCCGCGAAGGCTCGCGAAGAGCGTCTCGCTCGGAAGGGCAAGGCGATCGATTCCTCCGGCAAGGTCGTGCCCATGGCCGCCTATGAAGCAGAGCAGCAGCGGATGCTCGAAGAGGCTGAAAAGGCCAAGGCCGAGGCGCCGAAGCGTCAGCAGCCGGTCGGTAAGAAGCGCGCGAAGAAGAAGGGCTCGAACTGATGACCACGGAGAACACCATCGAGCGCGCTGAGCCGACGATCGACGAGCTCGAGCACGAGGGCGACGTCGCGGCTGACTTCCTCGAGGAGCTTCTCGATATCGCGGACATCGACGGAGATTTGAATCTCGACGTTCGTCAGGGACGTGCCTATGTCTCGGTCGAGTCCGAGGATGAGAGCATCGCCGTTCTTTCAGATCCGAATACGGTGCAGGCACTGCAGGAGATCACTCGTCTCGCTGTTCAGAGCAAGACCGGATCATTCTCGCGCCTGATCCTCGACGTCGGGGGTTCGCGCGATGCACGGCGCCGGCAGCTCGAGAAGCTCGTGGATGCCGCGGTCTCCAAGCTCGACGAAGGCGCGTCGCAGGCGTCGCTTCCGTCGATGTCGAGCTATGAGCGCAAGCTCGTCCACGACATCGTGGCTGATCGCGATTTGGTCTCGGAGTCCTACGGCGAAGGCGCTGAGCGCCACACCGTGATCCGTCGTCGCTGATGTTTCACGTGAAACATCACGGGAGGATGGCATGACTGAGGTTGAGAACGAACCTGCTGTTGCGGCGACGCTTTTCGGAGATCGCATTGACGTTGCACGTGCATTCACAGCGCACCTCGCCGATCAGGGGGAGGAGCGCGGGCTGATCGGCCCGCTCGAACTGCCCCGTTTGTGGACGCGACACATCCTCAACAGTGTGATTGCCGCTCCATTGTTCTCGGGCAGCGTTGCTGACATCGGATCAGGAGCTGGTCTCCCGGGTCTCGTTCTCGCGATCGCCCGACCTGATGTGTCATGGACACTCATCGAACCGATGGAACGACGAGTCACCTGGTTGAACGAGCAGGTCGAAGCGCTTGGCCTCGAGAACGTCACCGTGCTGCGAGCTCGGGCGGAAGAAGCTACGATCGGTGACGGCTTCGACATGGTCACGGCTCGTGCAGTGAGTGCTCTGCGCACCCTTCTTCCGTTCACCGCTCCTCTCCTGAAAGACGGCGGTGAGCTCGCGCTACTCAAGGGGAAGAACGCGGAGGCAGAGATCGAGGCCGCTGCGAAGCAGATCAAGAAATTCAAGCTCAGCGATGTGCGCGTCGAGGTCCTCGGTGAAGGCATTATCGACGAGACGACGCGCGTGGTTCGCGCCACGGTCCGCGGCTGATCAGCACCGATATCCGGAGCGCCATGAGTGCGTCTCGTGTTGATCTGTGTTCGTCCTCCCTTTTTCAGCGGCGATTATTCGTCCACGACTGCGGCTGATGCAACGGCGCTGAGCATTCGCTTCTCTGCAGCGGGGGATGAAGCACGGTTTTCCTGTGCGATCTCGTCTTTTTGCCGTGCTGAGTCAGCTCCAGTTTCGCGGCAAGATCTCACTGAGAGCGGCCTTGGCTTGGCATCTCACGTGAAGCAAATCGATGACTCAGCAGGGCGCATGGAGAGTAGCCAGTCCTGAGGCTGGAGGTCTCATCGCGCGACTGATGATCATGGTCGGAGCAGCGGTGCTGTTCGTATGAGGTTTTGGGTCTTGGGGCTGGTGATGCGCGGTCGTCAACGAGAGCCTTCCGTTCATTGATCGCGTCCGGATGGATAGGTCTCTCAATTCTCGGAGCAGGTAGTTTCACGTGAAACGCTGAGTTGTGCTGGCGTCATGAATCCGAATACCAGTCGCCGATCTGGCGCAGGTGCCGGGGAATGCCGAGCCTTGAAGCGCTCGTGCTCGAGTTTTGTCTACTGCAATCACGGGTTCGTGCCGATTGATTGGGGACTCGGGAACGCCGCCGCCACGGAAGAGGGGGAGGACAGGTTGGTTGGGGATACGAGGCGTTACTGTATTTCTGCGCTTTCGGCTGAGGGTTGTTTCACGTGAAACGCGGGAAATCTCACCAGGGATCCTGGAAAGCCGGCAGCGGGCGGTTCCTGTTCCGGCTGCGCTGGTGGCCTCCCTGCGTCACATGGGCTCGCGCATCCAATCGCCGCGCCTGTCGCTGCATTGCGTATGGGTCAGGAAGCCAGGCGGTTGGGAGTGGATGGATGCCGACCTCATAGGGTGTGGAGTCCTCAGAAAGTGGGTCACTGCGTGAGGCCTGTAGGTTTCTGTTCTCCTGTGACGCCGCGACATAGTTGCGTTCGGGCTGGTTCATGCGCTGGTTCAACGTGTGCGTTCCAGTACGGAAGACCGGGTAAGTGGCGACGTGGATGGGCGGGATGCTGGCGCACGTACGTGCCGACTCGAAGCTCCCGTTCGATGAGGGAACCGCAGGCGCCAAAGCATTATCCGGGCACTCCCGCGAGGGGTTTCTTCTGAGTGGCCACGAAGCGACAAAGTCCAGCTCGAAGAAGATCGTACTGACCTCGGGAATGTTTCACGTGAAACATAGCGATCTTCTTCGACCAAAAGCCATGTGGGGCGAAAGGGTGATGATCTCGTGTCGCAGCGGCAGGGAGAACTAACGCGCTTCGCGATCGAACATAGTCAGTCAAGTGAGATCCAGACCCGTGCGTCGGGGGAGTGGATCCTATGGGGCTTGGCCTCCTAAAATGAAGGTCTCACAGGTGAGCGATTGGTGCGCTCATGAGGTCATGAGTTCGTCGGTGGTGGTCACCCCTTGTGTCCACTGGTTCAATGGTTGGTTCTTGCGATTACTGGCTCGCCCGGGTGTTCGCATCGACGGGATCGAACACGCAGCGACCTGGGGACATCCACTTCAGATCCCCGTCGCGGCTGGCCCACACGGGGTTGGGATCGGTGCGCGTTATCGCGGCACGAGAAGTGTCCTGGGCATCGTGGATTCGCGAATAGAAGTAGCTGAAGGACGGCAGGTCTCACTCGAAGCGAGAAATGGCTTCTTCAACCATGAACCTTTTGCCGTCACCGAACTGGAGTAGCACCCGTCCCAATGGGTCGCGTAAGAGCGTGACAACCCCGAAGATTGCTCTGACACGGTGGATCAGTAGGAACGCTTCGTGTCCGGTGACGTGACCTGATCCGCGGACGCCATTGATGAAGTCGCGCCCGAAGACATTGCGGCCCTTGTCGTTCTTGTCGTCGGGATCGATGAGACGGTGCGGGATCGGACGCGAGATGATGACGCCCCGGGTCGGAGTGTTTCACGTGAAACTGTTGGGCCGACGGCGAGGATTGATGCGGCCGCGGAGGAGGCGCCGTCTTTGACGAGGTGGTGGCCGAATCTCGTTCGACGGGTTGTGCGGTATTTGCGGGAATGGCTGTGGCCGTGGCCCGCGGTGCGGTGGCCGGCATGCGCGGTGGCGCCTCGCACATGTCGGCTTCGTACCAGCGCGATGCAACCGATAAAGGCCGATGCGCGGCTCCGCACGGAACGTACGGAGCCCAGTCCGCTGCATCGTGAAGTTCAGCGACGCTATGCCAGATGAAGCCCGGGGAATCCCGCAATCGTCAGTTGTCAGTGTGATGTTTCATGTGAAACACCCCTGGGGAACACCTCGCGCGTGATCCCCAATTCGACTCCTCCTTTGCTGCCGATCGCCGGAGATCAGGATTGCACGCACTCTGAGATCTAACGCGTGGGTGTGCCGGGCGTCCGCAAGAACCGGCCCGGTGTGTTCGTGCACAAGAACGACGCCTCACATGAAACCGTCGGAGCTGTTGCTCGGTGCTATCCAGATGTATCTTTTCGTCGCACCTGTTCGGAGGTGCTCGCCGACAGCGCGTCTAATATCAGGGTGTTCTGTGCGCGGATCGACTCTGCGTCGCGAGCATCTGGCCGCGCCGGCCACCCGGGTTCGCGAAAGCGAGCGAAAGGTGAGGCATATGCATCCACAGTCAGCATCCTCCCGTTTCACGTGAAACAATTCAGACCGACCCACGTGCGGCGGTCTCGATACCGAGGATGTCCTCCAGCTGGTCTGGGCATGGGGCATCAACCATGACGTTTCACGTGGAACACTCCAAGCTTGATTGCGACGTGAGAGAGCCGAGGCCGAAGACAGCTGGAGGAATGGACGAGACATCAGACGAGCGGCGCTCCTGTTTCACGTGAAACAATGCACCTCGACGAGCGACCGCGATGAGCGGGACGGTAGTGCACGACGAACGGATGCTGAACCCTGGGCGCCCCACGAAGCACCGAATCCCACTCCAAGCACCGACAATGCGCGACGTTTCACGTGAAACATCTCGACCACGTCGCCACCGCAGAGCCGCGACGGTGCACCTCGAGGAGTGATCTTCCGCGACGCGGTGACTCGCAGCTGAGACGCAGCGTAGCGGAACGACGGTCAACGGGGCCTACGGGAGAACGAGAACCGACGGACGAGAGCCGGGGGAGGGGAGCGGACACAGGAGATGTACCCGGTTTCGGCAGAAAGATCGCGCTTCCGGGCACGGCATTCTGAAACGTCCGTGCCAACGATTAGAGTGGATTGCGTCCCCGGAAGGAGTGGATGTTTCACGTGAAACAGTCCGAGAAGGCAACGCCGAACGAAGATTTCGGGGTCGATACGCCGCTTGCGCGCGAGATCGCCGACCTGAGTGCGCGCCGCCAGAAGCTCGAAAGCACCTCCGTCGAGTTCACGGGTAAGACCCGTATCCTCACGGTTTCAAACCAGAAGGGCGGCGTGGGCAAGACCACCTCAACGGTGAACATCGCCTCCGCACTGGCGGGGATGGGTGCCCGAGTGCTCGTCATCGACCTCGACCCGCAGGGCAATGCGTCGACGGCACTGGGTGTCCCGCACAGCGCTGATCTTCCGAGCATTTATGAGGTGCTGATCGATAGCATCCCGCTCGCGGATGTCGTTCAGCCGAGTCCCGAATCCGAGAACCTGTTCTGCGCCCCCAGCACGATCCACCTTGCCGGTGCCGAGATCGAACTCGTCTCCCAGGTCGCTCGTGAGCACCGTCTGCGCACCGCGCTGCAGGACTACCTCGCAGAGCACGACCTCGACTTCGTCATCATCGACTGCCCGCCGTCGCTCGGCCTGCTGACCATCAACGCCTTCACCGCGGCGACCGAGGTCTTCATTCCGATCCAGTGCGAGTACTACGCGCTCGAGGGACTCAGCCAGCTGCTCGGCAGCATCCAGATGATCCAGAAGCACCTCAACCCGTCATTGCACCTGTCGACCATCCTGCTCACGATGTACGACGGGCGCACGCGCCTCGCGCAGCAGGTCGCCGATGAGGTCCGCGGACACTTCCCCGAGCAGGTGCTGAACACGGTCATTCCGCGTTCCGTCCGCGTCTCGGAGGCACCCAGTTTCGGCCAGACGGTCGTCGCGTACGACGGGACATCCGCCGGCGCGATCGCCTACCGTGAGGCCGCTGTCGAAATCGCGTCCTCGAAGACGCAGAGCAAGGAGAACTGATGGCTAAGCGCACTGGACTGGGTCGAGGAATCGGCGCACTCATCCCCACCGCGGATCAGACAGAACGCCCCGTCGATGTTTTCTTCCCCGGCGCGAAGACCGAGACCGCCCCTGCAGCTTCCGAGAAGAAGAGCGAAGAGCCGACGGTTGAGGAATCCGCACTGACGGTCGTTCCCGGCATTCACCTCATTCAGATCGACCCGAACGATATCGTTCCGAACCCGCGTCAGCCGCGCACGCACTTCGACCCGGAAGACCTTGCAGAGCTGGTCCACAGCGTCCGTGAGTTCGGGGTGCTCCAGCCCGTCGTCGTGCGCAAGAACGGCGACGGCGACTATGAGCTGATCATGGGCGAGCGCCGAACCCGGGCATCGCGCGAGGCCGGCCTCACGGCGATTCCGGCGATCGTCCGCGAGACTGCAGACGAAGACCTGCTGCGCGATGCGCTTCTCGAGAACCTGCACCGCTCCGAGCTCAATCCGCTGGAAGAGGCATCCGCCTACCAGCAGCTGCTCGACGACTTCGGCATCACGCAGGAGGAGCTCGCGACCCGGATCGGGCGCTCGCGTCCGCAGATCAGCAACACGATCCGTCTGCTGAAGCTGCCCGTGCCGGTGCAGCAGCGCGTCGCGGCCGGTGTTCTCTCGGCCGGGCATGCACGTGCGCTGCTCGCACTCGACGACCCGGCGCAGATCCAGAAGCTCGCCGACAAGGTCATCAACGAGCAGCTCTCGGTGCGTGCGACGGAGGAGGCGGCGAAGGCGCTTCCGGCTTCGGGGCCGAAGAAGGTCAAGCCGCAGGCGGGGGCGCGTCGGGCATACCTCGACGAGGTCTCCGACAAGCTCGGCGACCGCCTGAACACGCGAGTGAAGGTGACTCTCGGGGCGCGCAAGGGGCAGCTGTCGATCGAGTTCGCCTCGATTCAGGACTTGAACCGCATTCTTGCGGAGCTCGGCGAAGAGAAGTTCGGCGCTTAACGGTCATGGCGAGGTCTCGCCTTTGAGCGGGGCCGCGCTCTAGAGTGAAGGCTCACGGGGGAGAAGGACGCATGGCTCAGAAGACGACGGCGGAGCGATTCAACGCTCGGGTCATCGGGATCACTATCGCTGCGGCGCTCGGAGGATTCCTCTTCGGGTTCGATACCTCCGTGATCAACGGCGCTGTCGCCGCTCTCGCGGGGGCGTTCTCGTTGGGGGCGGGACTGCAGGGCTTCGCCGTCTCCTCGGCGCTCATCGGATGCGCGGTCGGCGCCTGGTTCGCCGGGAGTCTCGCGAACAAGCTCGGCCGCATCCCGGTCATGCTGATCGCTGCGGTGCTGTTCTTCGTCTCGGCGATCGGGTCTGGTCTCGCGTTCGGCGTGATCGATCTGATCATCTGGCGAGTGGTCGGCGGGCTCGGCGTCGGCGCGGCGTCGGTGATTGCGCCGGCGTACATCGCCGAGGTTTCGCCGGCGAAGATCCGTGGCCGTCTCGGTTCTCTGCAGCAGCTGGCGATCGTTCTGGGTATCTTCACGGCGCTGCTATCGAACGCCCTGCTCGCGAACATCGCCGGCTCCGCCGCCAACGTTCTGTGGCTGGGTATCGACGCATGGCGTTGGATGTTCATGGTGGAGGCGATTCCCGCTCTCATCTACGGACTCATGGCGCTGCGTCTGCCGGAGTCGCCCCGCTTCCTCGTGGCGCGAGGCAAGATCGATAAGGCCTCTCAGGTGCTCTACGACTTCAGCGGTGAACCCGATGTGAATCTCAAGATCGAGGAGATCCGCAAGACGCTCAATGCGGAGCAGGGCGAGTCGCTCAAGGATCTGCGCGGCGACAAGTTCGGGTTGAAGCCGATCGTGTGGGTCGGCATCCTGCTGAGCGTCTTCCAGCAGTTCGTCGGCATCAACGTGATCTTTTACTATTCGACGACCCTGTGGTTGTCGGTGGGCTTCGATGAATCGCAGGCGCTGCAGACATCGGTGATCACGTCGATCACGAACATCGTGGTGACGATCATCGCGATCCTCCTCGTGGATAAGGTCGGTCGCCGTCCGATGCTGTTGATCGGGTCGGTCGGCATGGCGATCACGCTCGGCATGATGGCCGTCGCATTCTCGTTCGGTACTTTGCAGGACGGGGCGGTGACTCTGCCCGATCCGTGGTCGATGATCGCGTTGGTGTGCGCCAACGGTTTCGTCGTGTTCTTCGGTGCCACGTGGGGTCCGCTGGTGTGGGTGCTGTTGGGCGAGATGTTCCCGAACAGCATCCGTGCCGGGGCGTTGGCCGTTGCGGCGGCTGCCCAGTGGATCGCGAACTTCTTCATCTCGACGACGTTCCCGGTCTTCGCCGAGATCGGACTCACCTTCGCCTATGGCTTCTACGCGTTCTTCGCGATCGTGTCGTTCTTCTTCGTGTATTTCCAGGTGCCGGAGACGAAGGGCCGGGAGTTGGAGAGCATGACGGATGCTGTGGATCTGCCGCGCCGGCGGCGCAAGGAGTCCGCGTAGGCTGAAGGGATGTCTGATGGTGTCCCGCGTCGCGCGAGTCTCGAAGTTCTTCGCGCCGAAGCATCCGATGAACTGGCTGTTCTGATCCAGGAGCGTCTGCTCAGCGGTGAGGACCCGTGGGAGTTCATGGAGGAGCTCCCGAGCATCGATGAACTGGTCGTATACCTGCTGCGCGCCGAGAACATCACCGCTAACGGCGGTGTGCGCCCGAATGCCGAACGCAACTATCGCGTGATGCGTCAGATCGCCCTGGAGTATCCGGAGCTCACAGAGGCCGTCTGGGGGCTTCTGGGGGAGGGTTCGCGGCATCGCCGCTGGGACACGACCGTGGCTTGAGGCATGACGGCTCGCGAAGACCGAGCAAAGACCGAACGAAGAAGCGCCGGTCGACATCATCACGATGTCGACCGGCGCTTCTTCGTTCAGAGAGGGTGGCGGCTCACGCGAGGTAGGCCGCGAGCTCCTTCTCGAGGGCCGGCTTCGCCTTGGCGCCGATGATGGTCTCCTTGACCTCGCCGCCCTGGAAGACCTTCATCGCCGGGATCGACGTGATCTGGTACTTCATGGCGAGCTCGGGGTTCTCATCGACGTTGAGCTTGACGATGGTGATCTTGTCTTCGTTCTCGGCCTGGATCTGGTCGAGGACCGGTGCGACCATGCGGCAGGGGCCGCACCATTCGGCCCAGAAGTCGACGAGGACGGGGCCTTCGGCCTGGATGACGTCCTGCTCCCAGGTCGCCTGGCTGGTTGCCTTGGCAGTCATAGTTGCTCCTTTTGGTTGAGACACTCGCTGAAACAGCGGATGCGTCGAATATGTTCCGGTCAGGCGATGATCTCGGTGGCCTCGGCCGCGGGCTTCTCGACGGAGGCGTCCTCGAGGTCGGCGAGGAAGTGCTCGGCGTCGAGGGCGGCGACCGTTCCGGAGCCGGCAGCGGTGATCGCCTGGCGGTAGGTGGGGTCGATGACGTCGCCGGCGGCGAAGACGCCCGGGACGGAGGTGCGCGAGGAGCGTCCATCGACCCAGATGGTGCCCTCGTCGGTGAGCGTGAGCTTGTCGTGCACGAGGTGGGTGCGCGGGTCGTTGCCGATCGCGACGAAAAGGCCGTCGAGGGCCAGTTCGCTGGTGGTGCCGTCGACCGTGCTGCGCAGGGTCACACCGGAGACGCTGTCGCCGCCGGTGATCTCGGCGACTTCGCTGTTCCAGAGGAACTCGATCTTCTCGTTGGCGAAGGCGCGCTCCTGCATGATCTTGGAGGCGCGGAGGGTGTCCTTGCGGTGGATGACGTAGACCTTGTCGGCGAAGCGGGTGAGGAACGTGGCCTCTTCCATGGCGGAGTCGCCGCCGCCGACGACCGCGATGGTCTTCTGGCGGAAGAAGAAGCCGTCGCAGGTGGCGCACCAGGAGACGCCGAAGCCGGAGAGACGCTCTTCGCCCTCGACGCCGAGCTTGCGGTATGCGGAGCCGGTGGCGTAGATGATCGACTGTGCTTCGTGGGTGTCGCCGCTGCCGAGGACGACCTTCTTGACGGGGCCGTCGACGTTGAGTTCGGTGACGTCGTCGTAGACGATCTCGGTGCCGAACTTCTCGGCCTGCGCCTGCAGCTTCGCCATGAGCTCGGGGCCCTGGATGCCGTCGGGGAAACCGGGGAAGTTCTCGACATCGGTGGTGTTCATGAGTTCTCCGCCGACCTCGACGGAGCTGGCGATGAGCAGCGGCTCGAGGCTGGCACGCGCCGCGTAGATGGCCGCGGTGAAACCGGCGGGACCGGAGCCGATGATGATGACCTTGCGCATGTGCACTCTCTTCTTGCCTGACGGGTGGTGTCGGACGGGACTCAATGGTTCAAACCCATCGTAACCGCGTCGCATTCCCGCGTTCGGGCGTGAGTCGATGGGGTCCAGGGCGCTCAGCGGCCGGGCAGGAATCGCTTGACCAGCGCGGTGGCCGTCTTCAGCTCGGGCGCGCGCATGAGCGCGAGCAGCAGGATGTAGACGATGACGACCGCGGCGCCGATGAGGCACGTGCTGACGACGGCGGCGAGGATCGAGGATGCTGCCCACCCGGGGACTCCGCCGAGGAGGAGGAACGTTCCCCAACCCGCGAGGCCGGCGGGGACGGCCGCGATCGTGAAGCGCACGATCGCGAGAAGCCAGGTGCGAGCATCCAGGCTGCCGATCTTGCGGTGAAGCAACCAGGTGGCGAGGAGCAGCTGGAGGGTGCTGGCGATCGACTGGCCGAGCGCGACGGCGGCGGCGAGCATCGTTACGGGGAGGATGTCGGCGGCGAGCAGTGCCGCGGCTGTCAGCGCGGTGATGACGATGAGCGCGCACTGGAAGATCGTGAACCAGAAGGGCGTGCGCGTGTCGTCGTAGGCGTAGAAGGTGCGCTGCACGATGAAGAGGATCGTGAGGGGCAGCAGGCCGATCAGATAGGCGATCAGCACGAGGGCTGCGGCCGGGGCATCCTCGGCGGTCTGGGTGAAGATGCGGGATGCCGGAATCGCGGCCGCGGCGACGGCGGCGATGGCCGCGGCCATGAAGAAGCCGAGGGTGCGGATGCTGCGGCTGATGTCTGCGCGGACCTCATCGTGGCGGCCGGCGGCGGCATGCTCGGAGATCTGGGTGAAGTAGGGAGTGCCGATCGAGAGCACGATCACCGAGTAGGGGAGCATGAAGATCAGCCAGGCGTTGTCGGTGACCATGGCGGCGGCGCCGAGGTCGGATGCGGCGCTGACGATGTTCGTCTGGAGGAAGCCCGCGGCGAGGCCGGCGAAGGCCATGAGGAGCGTCCATCCGGCGAGGCGGCCGACGTTGCCGAGGCCGACGCCGCGCCAGCGGAAGTCGGGGCGCAGGGAGAGGCCGGTGCGCCGCCAGAAGAGCAGCAGCACGACGGCCTGCAGCACGATGCCGCCTGTCGCGGTGGCGCCGAGGACGGCGATCATCTCGGGGGTCCACTGCGTGGCATCCGTCGACACCGGTGCGAAGACGGCGCCGAGGATGAGGAAGCCGATGATCGAGATGATGTTGTTGACGACCGGCGACCAGGTGAAGGGGCCGAAGATGCGGCGGGCGTTGAGGGCTTCGCCGAGGAGCGCGTACAGGCCGTAGAAGAGGATCTGCGGAAGGCACCAGTACGCGAGCGCGACGGCGAGGGCGATGACCGCGTCGGGGGCGTTCCCGGCGGCGAGATGCACGAGCCAGGGGGCGATGAGCATCGCCAGCAGCGTCGTGCCGACGAGCACGACCGTGCCGAGGGTGAACAGTTTCGAGATGAAGGCGTTCCCGCCGTCACGATCCGCGGTGGCCTTGACGATCTGCGGGACGATCACCGCGGTGAGAACACCGACGGAGATGATCTGGAAGACGCTGTTGGGGAGCTTGTTCGCGTAGGCGAAGGCGTCGGCGGCGCCGGAGCCGACGGACCCGACGACCGCGACGAGGACGATGCTGCGCAGCAGCCCGGTGACGCGCGAGACCATGGTGCCGGCGGCGATGATCGCGCTGGCGCGCCCGAGGCTACTCATTCGTGTCCTGTTCTGCCGGGGCATCCGACTGCTCGACGGAGCCGGCGTCCTTGCGTCGACGGCGCACTGTGCGCACGACGCCGAAGACGAGGAGGAGACCGATCAGGCTGCCGAGGATTCCGAGGCCGATGCCCTCCCATTCTGCGCGCACCGTGACGGTCGCGGTCTGGTCGGCACCGATCGCGACGCCGGTCGGCGAGGTGAGGCTGAAATCGACCGTGAGCACACCGCTGCCGACGCGGGCTTCGACGGGCACCTTCACGCGCTCGTTGCTGCCGGCCTGCGCCACGACATCGCGGCGGGGCTGCACGTCGAGTCGGGCGTCCGAGGGCTTTGCCGTGAGGGTCAGATTGACCGGCCAGGGCAGGTCGTTGCGCACCCAGACGGGCAGGGGTGCCGCGGAGGTGAACAGCTGGATCGGGCTCGGTTGCTGCACACCGACCGCATTGAGGGTTGTGTCGGTCGTGGACTGGTGCGCGGCGACGGCCTCGGTGAAGTCGGCGGTCCGGCCGACGCCGATGAGGCGCAGCAGGCGCAGGCGTTCGGGGGCGCGCAGATTCAACGGTTCGTCGAGGATCGACGCGAACGCCGTCAGGTCGGCTTCTTCGGACAGCAGCGCGGTGAGGGCTTCGGCGCGTTCGCCGGATGTCTCGGCGGTCAGGGTGACGGAACCGGTCTCCGTCGTGCGCAGCGTGTTGAGGGAGACCGTGTCGGCGACCGCTGACAGCGACAGGATCGCCTCGCGCAGTGCAGCTGCCGATCGTGTCTCGGCCCGGTCGAGCCCGATGAGGACGGAATCGGAGCCGGAGAGGACGACCTGGGCGATCCCGGCCGCGATGCTCTGGTCGCGCATCGCGTCGTCGTCTTCGACCGTGGCGGCGGAGACAGCGGCGGATGCAGCGGAATCCAGCACCAGCAGGTCGTGACCGTCGACTTCGGCGAGGGCGTTGCGCGATCCCGAGATGGCGCTCGAGGGCAGGATCGTCGTCGCGTCGGTGCCGAGGAAAGCATCGAAGACGGCGAGATCGGCGGTCTGGAGATCGGCGACGGGCCAGAGGATGCCGGGCTCGGCCGAGCGGACGGAGAGCAGTTCTTCGGCCGAGGGGAGCGCTGGTTCGGATGCCGTGGCCGCCGGTGAGGGGGATGGCGTTGCGGCATCCGGCACGGCGAAGTCCGCGGGATCGAGGTAGGTGGTGAAGGCCAGCGGCTCGAGCGGCTCGGTCAGGCCGGCCCGGACCTGGACGGTGGCATCGGCATCGCCGGGCTGGAGGGCGAAGCGTTCGTTCGGCAGCAGTTCGAGCCGATCGAGCCAGGTGAGGGCCGTGGCGGGCGCCGAGGTGCCGAGGGCCCGGATCGCAGCGGGGATGAGGGGATCGACGGCGATGATCGCCGAGGTGCCGGCGACACCATCTAGCTGCGCGGTGAGGGCTCCATCCGGGGCGGTGAGGACGGTGAGCTCATCGTTCGTGAGAAGCGTGCCGTTCGCGGGGGTCGCGGTGATGGGGACCATCACGCTCACCTGGCGGGCGGAATCGCCGGTGACGATGAGAACGCTGTTCGCGCCGAGGTCGAGGGTCTCGGCATCCGCCTCGTCGTCGGCCTCGCCATCGGGAGAGGCATCGGTATCGGTGAGCGCCTCGGGGGTCAGCGTCGCCCGAAGAGGGTAGACACCCTCGGAGATCGTGCCCAGGACCGTCGGGGGTGTGAGGACGGACACGATCGCGGTGTCGTCCGCGGCGACCGCGTCAACGTCTTCTGAGCCGAGTGCGCTGAAGGTTCCCGCGACCTCGGCGCCGTCGAGCCAGGCGCTCAACGCCGCCGCATTCGTCAACGGCGTGCGGTTGATCTCGACGGTGACCTGACCGGCCGCGAGATCGGCATCGGAGTCGTTCGCGATTGTGACCGAGGAGCTCAGCGTCGCATCGGGCTTCACGACGCCGTGCAATCCGGCGGTGAGGGCGAGCGAGATGAGGCCCGTCTCCTCGTCGTCGACGGTGTCTGCCGCGGCGGGGGAGAAGGGCGTCAGAACCGGACCGAGGACCAGCCCGGAAGCGAGCGCGAAGACGACGGAACCGCGCGCACAGCGATGCGCGCGCTGAGGACGGCCGGTTCGGGGGCTGATCAACGTCTCTGGTCTTCCTCGGGCACGGCGGAGTCGGCCCGTGAGTTGTGACCTGGCAATTCTAGAGCGACGCCATCGGGGAAGTCTGAAGGCGCGTAGAGTGACGCCGTGTCCGATGCTCTTCCGACCTCGCCCGATCCCGCTCTCGTCACGGCCCTCGCAGCCGATCTCGATGACGCCGATTTCCGTTCCGAACCGTTGCGCCGGCTCTGGGGCGAGGAAGCCGACGATGCCCTCGGTCGCGGTGTGCGCGAACCGTTGCTGCGCGCTATCGCGCGCGATGTCGGTGCTCTGGCCACGCTCGGACGCTTCTTCGTTCTCGGGATGCCGCAGCCCGCCGCACTGGTTGCCGAAGCGTTGCCGCGTCTCGGCGTCGATGGTCTCGTCACGATGGGATTCGCGCGGATCGATGATGCGGATGCTGTTCCCGCGGTCCTGATCCGCCCCCAGTCCTTCGTCGACGCGGACGGGATCGGCGAGTGGTGGTTCGCGAGCGACCTGGACGAGCTTGCGCTCGGCACAGCGCTTCCCTCCGATCACGTGCTCGGAGTCGGGGGCGCCTCCCGCACGCTCGCGGAGCTGATCATCCCGCAGAAGGTCGGCCGTGCTCTGGACCTGGGCACCGGATGCGGCATCCAGGCTCTTCTCGTCGCCCGTCATGCGGACGAAGTCATCGCGACCGACATCTCCGAGCGCGCTCTCGCATTCGGGCGGCTCAATGCCCTGCTCAACGGGGTGCAGAACGTCTCGTTCCGTCTCGGGAGCATGTTCGAACCCGTCGCCGGGGAGACGTTCGATCTGATCGTCTCGAACCCTCCGTTCGTCATCACGCCCCGCGTCGAGGGCGTCACCGAGTACGAGTACCGCGATGGCGGGCTGATCGGCGATGCGCTCGTCGAGCAGTTCCTGCGCACTGTGCCCGCGCACCTCGCCCCCGGCGGGGTCGCCCAGATGCTGGGCAACTGGGAGTCTCGGGGAACGGGCGAGGATGCCGCGGGTCTGAGCCGCCTCGAAGGCTGGATCGACCCGGCGCTGGATGCCTGGATCGTCGAGCGCGAGGAGCTCACGCCCCTCTCCTATGCCGAACTGTGGATCCGTGACGGCGGCACCACACCCCGTGAGGCCGAGTTCGGGCGCATGCTCGAAGCCTGGCTCGACGACTTCGCCGACCGCGGCGTCACCGCCGTCGGCTTCGGGTACGTGCTCGTACGGCGCCCGGCGGATGCCGCGGCTGCGCCATTGCGCCGCTTCGAGAGGCTCTCGCAGCCGCTGTCATCGCCCGGACGCGCGCTGCGCGACGGCCTCGTCGCGCACGATGTGCTCATGGCGGGCCTCCCGCAGACGCTGGTCACAGCATCCGATGTCACCGAAGCCCGCCATTACATGCCCGGCGATGACGACCCGAGCGTGATCGAACTCCGCCAGGGCGGCGCCTTCGGACGCACCGTCTCGGTCGACTCGGCCCTGGCCGGATTCGTCGGCGCCTGCGACGGAGAACTGACCGTCGCGCAGATCGTCGCGGCCCTCGCCGACCTCTTCGACGTTCCGCTGGCAGACCTCTGGGCCGACCTCGAGCCGCGCATCCGGGCGCTCGTGCTCGACGGTTTCCTCGCGGGGGAGTGACCGGGCAGCCCGCCGCATCACCTCGCGATAGTACCCATTGTGGGTACTATCGCATCGCGATATTATTGTGTGGTGATTCGGTCCTTCCGTGACAAGGCGACTGAACGCGTGTGGCTGCGAGAGCGAGAGCCAACGCTCTCGCCGGATATTCAGCGCGCAGCTCAGAAGAAGCTGCGCCTGATCAACGCTGCATCACAACTGAACAGCCTTCGCATACCGCCGGGGAACC
Source organism: Microbacterium sp. GXF6406 (assembly GCF_054798215.1). Taxonomy (NCBI): domain Bacteria; kingdom Bacillati; phylum Actinomycetota; class Actinomycetes; order Micrococcales; family Microbacteriaceae; genus Microbacterium; species Microbacterium sp. GXF6406. The sequence goes on from NZ_JBSJZH010000008.1 coordinate 38,628, forward strand.
GGCTTGAGAAGCTCTCGGGAGACCGTACCGGTCAGTATTCGATCCGGGTCAACAGCCAGTACCGGATCTGCTTCCGGTGGGAGGCGTCGGGGGCGGAAGACGTTGAGATCACCGACTACCACTGAAGGGTTAGGCATGAGTACCGTTCATGAGCCGATCACGCCCGGCGAGATTTTGCTGACCGAGTTTCTTGAGCCGCTCGGCATAAGTCAGTACCGCCTCGCGCAGGCGACGGGTCTTTCTCAGACGCGGATCAGCGAGATCATCCGGGGCAAACGTGCGATCACCACGAACACTGGGTTGCGGCTGTCCCAGGCTCTGAACGTTGATGCCAAGTTCTGGATCAATCTCCAGGTCGACTATGACATCGAGGTTGAGCGAGATCGCAGAGGTGATGCCTTGAGTCGGGTGACAACTCTGGTGGCTGGCTAAAGAACGGTTTCTGGTTGAGTTCGCCGGGATTCCTATACTGGGGCGCATGCTGACTCGAAATCCCGCACTGGTCACCGTGGAGAACGCGCTGACGGCCGCCGGGCTGACGGACCGGATGGCGGAGCTGACCGAGAAGGTGCCCTCTGCTGCGGCCGCCGCCGAATACCTCGGGTGCGAAGTGGGGGCGATCTGCAACAGCATCGTGTTCCGTGCGGGCGATGAAGCCGTCCTCGTGCTCTCGAGCGGCGCTCACCGGATCGATAAGGCGAAGGCCGCCGTGAACTTCGGAGTCGACAAGCTCAGTCGGGCCGACCCGGAGTTCGTGCACGCCGCGACCGGGCAGCGCGTGGGCGGTTGTGCTCCGGTCGGGCACCCGCAACCCCTGCGCACCCTGATCGATGAGAGCCTCGCCGACTACCCGCACGTCTGGGCCGGCGGCGGCGTCTCCCACGCGGTGTTCCGCATCACGCACGATGAACTCGTCGCGATCACCGGGGCGCCGTCGGTCGATATTCGGGCGTGACGCAGCGAGTTACTTCGGTAGCGGTCGTCTGACTTACCCCTGCTCGGGCCAGAGCCCCACCGACTGCCGGTACTCGGTGGCCTCGACATCTTCCGTGAACTCGAGGATGTTGCCCACTTTGCCGAGGAGAACCTGCCGGACCTCACCAGGAGCCGCGAAGAAGAACTCCTTGCGCGAGTTGGCTCGGTTCAGAGCTCGATCGGCAAAATGACGATGAAGTTCTGCTTCAAGGGATACGGCGTCCTCGGAGAAGAAGAGTGCGTGCGTGTCGAACCTGAAGGGCACCGACGCGCCACCGAGCTCAAAGATTCGCTCGCGAGGCTCGAGACGCCGCGTCAACCCGATCTTGACGACGTTCTTGCCGAAGGCCCCTTGATTCGAGATCACGTAGACGTAGCCGGCCCGGATGTTCGCGGCACGATAGTCGTTCTGCTCGATCGCCCGCTGGACTTCGTCGAGTCGTAGCGCGAGTGCGTCGTCAATGGTTCCCGTCTGGTGCAGGACAGCGAGAGTGTTGACAAGGTGCAGGCGCTCCTTCTCGAGGCGCGCGCGTTCCTCCGCGAGTTCCTTCGCAACGCGCTTCTCTTCGCGAAGCCGTGCCCGCTCTTCGCGTTCGACTTCGCGTTCTTCCTGCTTCTTCATCAGCCAATCGGCGGTGAGCTCGATCTCCTTCAAACGGAGAGCATGGAACTCATCGCTGATGCGCATGTCCATCAGACGGCCAAGTTTCGCGATCGCTGCGCGGGATGCTTCCAATCGGCGTCGAGCCGTCTCGACATTGCCAGCCCGGAGTGCGCGGATCACGTTATCGGCTTCTGCGTTGTACGCACGGAGCATCAGTTTGCCGAGGTCGTCGCTCATTCTGCGGCCCTGCGCGAGCGAGTTGTTGAAGGTGAACACTTCGGAACGCGTGAAGGCACTTTCCGCTCTCACCATCTCCGCGATCTGCTGCTCAAGTGCTTTCAAAGCATCTCCGTAGCCGGCGGCAGATTCCAGCGGGTGGTGATATCGGTAGATTCCGACCTCCTGCAAGATCCGAGCGTCGTCTAGATCGATGAGGTCAGTTGCGGTGTCGCCGGTCATCTGCTGTTTTAACGCGGCGTTTTCTGCTTCTAGTGCTGCCACGCGCTGTTCCAACGTCGACGGTGTCGAGCTGTGAGTATCCGCATGTGGAGCATCAGGGATCTCAAGCCCCTTCTCGAGGGATGGAGAGCCGTCTACCGGAAGCCAGAGCTGCCAGCCTGGCGGCGGCTCCGGCCAGCTCGGGTCGGGAGTCCACCCCGCGGGAGGAACCCATCCGGCCGGTGGTTTCGGCCAGCCGGGAGGTGGATTGAACGACTTCGACGACGGGTTCATCGTGCTCGTCGGATACCCGCGGATGAAATCGGGACCAACGTGTACGGGCTCTTCGATACAGTCGCCCCGAGATGCTCCAGGGTAGCTGCCGGTACAACGGAGGAGAGATCAAACTTGTCGAACTCCTCACGCCGGGCAGCGACAGCGATGAACGGGACGTATGTCGGCAGGCCCGTTGCGGGGCTGATCGTCTCGGTGCCGAGCTCAAGCGAGATGCTCTGAATGATTCCCCGTCGATCGGCTTCGAAGACCTCGTGCAACGACCGCAGCGCAACGTTGTTGATCAGTGATGCATAGCGCTCCTTTGTTTCCTTCTGCGTCGCTGCCACAGGGGAGATTTCATCTGTCGACTTCGTGTACTTGAAGTGATTGATGGCGGGGATGAGTTCCGGACCAGGAACGAGGACACGCATCGAGAGCTCTGCCTGACTGGGATCGAACTCCGCTTCGCTCGAGACCTCCAGCCATTCCGGGTAGATGGAGTTCGCGAGCACGATCGCCACGTATTCCTGCACGGCTTCGACCGTGCCGTATGCCAGACCACTGATCAACTGGTCGAGCTCTTCATTCTGCTCGGCTACATCACGGTCGCGGGCGGCAGTCTCCTCTGCGTATTGAGCTTCGGCTTCGGCGAGCTTCCGCTCTCGCTCCTGCTCTGCAAGCGCATGGCCTTGTGCTTGTCTAGCGCGTCGATGAGGCAACTCATCGGATGCCGTCTTCCACGTCCAGTAGTCGGCTGCGTACTGCTGCTCGGCATCGACGATCGCCTGCTGCTCCTTCTGCTTGCGTCCGAACAGAGCTCGCACCGGTTTCGGATCATGCTTCACCGGGAGCGGGGGATCCGGGATCGGCGCCGGAACAGGAATTGGCCGGCGCAGATGCTCAGCGGGGAACGGCGGGTGCTCTGCGGTGATGCGGAGTGCTTCAAGGTCCACGAAATCATCGATGTCCAATGTCGCTGTGAGGATTCCATCAAGCTCCTCGAATTTCGCATGAAGCTCCGCAGTTGCATCTTCTGCTTCAGCGATGCGCGCCTCGACGTGGGCCTGGGCGGCTTCACGATCCAGGCGTTTCCGGTCCTGTTCGGATGCGCGCTCTGCGGCGAGACGGGCCCGCTCCGCGGCGCGCTGGGCAGCTTCTGCCCGTTTCTCTGCCTGGGCCCGCTCTCGTTGCTTCGCGTTCTGCCGTCTTTCGGCCAGCTTCGCCTGATGCTGCATCTCTGCAAAGAACCCGCGACGACGCGCCATGATCACTCCTTCGTTGATGCCGGTGAGTCTATCCACCGTGCAACCTACGCGGGACGGCTGACATGGCGGGCGTATGTAACAGGGGAATAATCCCCGGCATCCATTCGGTTGCATAGGGCATGAAGGCTTTCGGATTCCTTTCGTTCGGGCACTACGCCGACGTGCCCGGTTCTGCGACGCGCACCGCCGGCGACATGCTGCACCAGATGATCGACCTCACGGTCGGCGCTGATGAGCTGGGTGTCAACGGCGCGTACACGCGGGTGCACCACTTCGCGCGCCAGGCCGCGTCGCCCATGCCGCTGCTGGCAGCGATGGCGGCGAAGACCGAGCGCATCGAGGTCGGCACCGGTGTGATCGACATGCGGTACGAGAACCCGTTGCAGTTCGCGGAGGAGGCCGCCGCCCTCGACCTCATCGCCCGCGGTCGAATCGCCCTCGGTGTGAGCCGTGGCTCACCCGAGCCCGCGCTGCGCGGCTGGGAGGCCTTCGGCTACGTCGGCTCGGAAGACCCGCGTGGTGCGGATCTCGCCCGCGACAAGTTCGACCTCTTCCTCGAGGCGATCGACGGCGCTGCCGTCGTGCAGGGCGACCCGAAGCAGGTCGACGAGGGCCGCTATCTGCCGATCGAGCCGCAGTCCGAGACTCTGCGCGACCACATCTGGTGGGGTTCCGGTTCCCGCGCGACCGCTGAGGAGACGGGGCGCAAGGGCCTGAACCTCATGAGCTCGACGCTGCTCACCGAGGCGACCGGCGACGAGTTCCACCGGCTGCAGCGCGAGCAGATCGACCAGTACCGTGCCGCATACAAGGCCACCGGTCACACGGGCACGCCCCGCGTCTCGGTGAGCCGCAGCGTCTTCCCGATCGTGTCCGACATGGACCGCGCCTACTTCGGGCTGCGCAGTGAGGATTCCGACGACCAGATCGGCATCATCGACGGCTACCGTTCCACGTTCGGCAAGACCTACGCCGCCGAGCCCGATGTACTCGTGCGCCAGCTGCTCGCTGACGAGGCCGTCATGGCCGCCGACACCCTCATGCTGACCGTTCCGACCCAGCTCGGCGTCGCCTACAACCTGCACGTGCTCGAGTCGTTCGCGAAGTACGTCGCGCCCGAGCTCGGCTGGAAGCCGAACACCGAGGGGCCGGTGCAGGGCGACGCGGTCTGACCCGCCGCCTCACCCCTCGAGGATGTCTCGCAGCCGGCGAAGGTCGTCCCGGATGAGTGCGGCATCCGCCTCGAACGCCGCATCCTCGACACCCGGCATCCGATAGAGGGTGAACACGACTTCACTGCCGTCGCCGTTGCGCAGCACCCGCAGGGGGTTGTGCACGACGTCACCATTCGGGAGGACGACGTCGTGATCGAGGGTGCCGAGACCGATATCCCCGGTGAACCGCACTTCGACGATCCCCATGGGCGACTCCGTGATCCATCGGCCTTCGTCGTATCGGATGCCGTTGGACAGTCCCGCTGCCCACTGCGGCAGGTTCTCCGGTGACCCGGCGAATGCCGCGACGGCCTGCGGCTCGCGACGGATCGTCTGGGAGATGTGGCGCGCCTCGTAGGTCATGCCGTCACGATAGCTGCGTGCCGGAGCCGCGTACAGGTGTCACGAACCGGCTGGGCGCGGCGAGAGAAGGCGTGTCGGGTTCGTTCGCGAACGTGAAACGCCGTGGGCATCACCGGGCATCTGATTCACGGAACGCGGCGGGCACGCGCCACCGTGGGAGCAGCATCCGACGGGCGGAACGCCGACGGGCAGGGGCGAGCGGCCCGCCGATACCCTCGAAGGATGATTGCTCTCACGCGCGGCGAGGGGATTCCCCTGATCGCGATCCATGGCTTCGGCGTCGATCACCGGATCATGCTGCCGCTCGAGGACATGGTCCCGGATGCCGGATGGCAGCGCGTCTACATCGATCTTCCGTGGGCCGAGGGCGCCGCCGACACGGGGGCGAGGACCCCACGGGAAGTCGCCGCACAGACGCTCGACGATGTGCGCGCGTTCGTCGGCGACGGCCCGTTCGCGATCATCGGCAACTCCTTCGGCGCGATGGTGGCGCGCCACATCGCGCACGCACTGCCCGACCAATGCTGGGGTCTCGCGACGCTCGCGGGCGTCTTCGAGATGGACCATGCGCTGCGCGCCCTTCCGCAGCACGAGGTCATCGTCGCCGATGATGCGGTTCTGCAGGCGGCGGGCGAACAGAGGGATGACTTCGCCGCCATGGCGGTCGTGCAGAGCCTGGCGACGCTCGAGGCGTTCCGTCGTTTCGTGGTTCCCGGTGCAGCCGGCGCCGACCTGCGCGTGCTCGAACGCTTGAGCCGGACCTATGCCGAAGCATCCGCTCCCGAAAGAAACGCGACGGGACCGTTCACCGCACCCGCCCTGCACGTTTTCGGCCGCCAGGACCACGTCGTCGGATTCGAGGACGGCCTCGCGCACCGCGCGCACTACCCGCGCGGCACATTCGTCGTGCTCGACGGTGCGGGGCACAACCTGCACCTCGAACAGCCCGATGTCGTCGGCGCACTGGTGCGCGACTGGCTTTCGAGCGCCCGGGCGGACGCCCGAGTGCGCGGCCTCTGAACGATGCGGGCCGGGTCTACTCGACCTCGCCGAGCACTCGTGCGACGAGGAAGCCACCGCCCCCGGAAACGAGGGTGCCGGTGACCGTCACCGACCCGACCCCGCGGATGACGTCCTGGGGGACGACCGCGAGCACGCTTCCGTCGCACCGAACCTCCGCCTCTGCGCCGACCGATCCCGATTCCGTCTCAGCTGTGTAGGCGAACCGCGCGCGACCATCACCGAAGCAGGCGACGTCGACGCCGGTGACCGTACCTCGCTCGGAGAACTCGAGGGTGACACTGCCGCCCTCGTCCGCTGATACGTCCGCGAGCCGCAACGATGCGATTCCGAGCCCGTCGTACTCCGCACCGATGAACGCATTGGCCTGAGCCTCGGCATCCGCCCAATCCACCTCGGCGGAGCATCCGGACGCCGTGACGAGGACGGCGGAGACGATCAGGGCGGAGAGAAGACGGCGCATGGGACGAGGATAGTGCCCGGTGAGAGAATGGAAAGGACATGACCGATACCACGCTGATCCAGGCCATCACCCGCTTCCATCCGCGTCAGGGCGAGTGGGCGGTCGCGCTGCGAGCCACGTTATCGGCCATCATCCCGCTCGTCGTGCTCTACGCGACCGACCGCCTCGACTGGGCGCTGTACGCCGCATTCGGTGCGATGGCATCGCTCTACGGGCGCAACCAAGCTCTTCCCGGACGCCTGCGCATGCAGCTCGAGGCCGGCGCCTCGCTGCTCGCGGCGATCCTGATCGGCGCGTGCGTCGGGATGTCCCCGGCCCGCGACTGGCTGGCGATCCCGGCCGTCGCGATCTTCGCGACCGTGCTGGCGATCATCGTGCACCGACGCAACTGGCACCCCGGCGGCGTGATCCTGCAGGTCTTCGCGATCGGCGGTCTCTCGTCGTCGGCGCGGACCGTGAGCGATCTCGTCCCCGCCTCGCTGGTGACGATCGCGACGATCGCCTTCGTGCTGCTGCTGACGCTCATCATGTCGTCGATCGCCCTGCTCTGGCAGCGGCGCAACGGACAGGCGGCGGCCCCGCGCCCCGCGCCGGTCGCGGCGGCAGCGGCCGAGTGGCCCTGGCACCACTACGTGATCCGTTATGCGCTGGCCATCGCGGTCGCCGGCGCGATCGCCACGGCGATCGGTATCGGGCACCCCTATTGGGCGATGGTCTCGGTGACGGTCCCGCTCGCGGCGGCGGATGCCAAGGGGCGGTCGCTGCGCGGAATCCAGCGCGTCATCGGAACACTGCTGGGTGTTCTCGTCACCTGGGCCGTGCTGTCGTTCGACCCCTCTCCCGTCGCGCTCATCATCGTGATCGGCATCGCGCAGGCCGGCGCCGAGATGTTCGTCGGCCGCAACTACGGCTTCGCGCTGCTGTTCATCACGCCTCTCGCGCTGTGCATGGTTCAGCTGGTGCATCCGATCCCCGTCACCCAGCTGATCGCCGACCGGGCCATCGAGACGGTCCTCGGCGTCGCCGTCGGCCTCGCCATCACCCTCCTGACGCACGAGCGCAAGCAGGCCGGCGACACCGACTGACCTCCACCCGCAACGACGAAGGCGGGGTGCTCGCACGGATACCGTGCAAGCACCCCGCCTTTCGCGGTGTCAGCGGATCATTCCGTGGGCTGCAGGACCCAGGTGATGCCGTTCAGAGTCAGGACAGCATCTTCCGGCCCGGTGTAGATGCTGTCGACGACGGTCACGAGCCGCTTCGAAGCCTGCAGGCGGGCAGCGAAATCCTCGAGGCGTTCACGATCCCCCTCAGCCGAGATCGACACCGTGACGGCTACGAGGTCACCGCTGGAGACGGGGGCGATCGTGACGCCGGTGGGCGGTGTATAGCGGATCGTGGAGTCGAAGGTGAGTGAGCGCATCATGACATCGGCGTTGTCCGCTGCGGCATTGATCTGGTCGACCAGGCCCTGCTGGGAGCGCGTCTGCGGGATCTCTGCCTGCGTGGCGGTGATCTGTGCCTTGTACTCGTCGAGGCGCTTATGGTCCTCGGCCAAGGCAGCATTCTTCGCAGCCTGCACATCGTTGATCTGGCGGGCGTTCTCGGTCTGCTTATTCGCCTCGCCCATGCGGTCGAGCTGTGGCTTCATGCCGACGAACCAACCGGCGGCGAGGATGATCGCCGCGAGAAGACCGATGGCGATGAGACTGAAGTTGTATTTGCTCATGTGCTTATTCCCCCGTGCTCGTCTGATCGGCGTCTTCCGTGGCCTCCGCGGCCGGTGCGACGGCGGCGGGCGGCGCGATGGCGACCTGCTCGAGCTGCTTGTGCAGCTGCTCGAGTGTCTCGGCATCTAGCGAACCGGTGCGAGAGGTGCCGCCGAGTGCGCCTGCGTTCAGCTGCACAATGCCGGTGACGACATAGCCGTCCTCGCGCGCGCCGACCACGGAATCGACGTTGGCGCTGGTGAATCCGGTCATCGTCTTCGCGAGCGCGTTGAGGATCGCGGTCGGTGATTCGAAGATGTCGGACTGTGCAGTGAAGGCGACTTCGATTACCCCCGGCTTATCGATGACGATCGCGTTCGCGTCCTTCGTCGATCTGTTGGCCGTTCCCAGGCCCTTGACGGCGATGGCCTCGGCGGTGATGTCGACGCCATCGGGCATGGCGCTGTCGAGTTCGCGCATGATGCGCGCCCAATCGGCCTCGGAGTACAGCGCCGCCCAGCGGGCCGTCTCGTAGTCGATGAGCTGCGCCTTGATGCCGGCGACTTCGGAGTACTGGTTCTGCTCGACGATCAGCTGCGCGCCGCGGGTCTGCTCAGCGGTCAGCTTCTTCTCGGCGCCGTTCGCGAAGAACGAGACCGCGAGGCTGATCACGATGACGATGATCGCCAGCAGGACGAGACCGGTCATGAGTGATCGGATCTGCGCGTTCTGCTTGCGCCGGATGCCGACGATCGGCGGGATCAGGTCGACGCGGGCGACGGAGGCGACAGTGGCGAAGCCACGCCGCGGGGTCGATTCGGTGGAGTCCTTCTTCTTCATCACTTCTCTCCCACTGCGACGCCGAGGGGGGCTGCGAGCTCGAGGGCCCAGCGGTCGACGCCCGAGGCACGGACCTTGTTGCTGACCGAGAACGCCTCGAGCGGGTCGCCATAGCCGGTGGGCAGGCCGAGGGCTCGTGTGAGCACGGGCGCGAGGCCGGTGAGGCGGCTGCCGCCGCCGGTGAGCACGACGTTGCCGATCGGCTTGTTCGGGTGCGCGTTGTTGTAGAACTTCAGGGTGTTGCGGATGCTGTCGATCAGCGCCGCCACGTTCTCGCGCAGAACCGTCTCGGCCTCGATATCACGGGCGCTGGTCGCGCCACCCTGGAGACCACGGGTGATCTTGTCCTGCTCGGCCTCGGCGAAGCTGATGCCGAGGGCGCGCTCGATGCTGCGTGTGACGTCGTCACCGCCGCTGGGAACCATGCGGACGAACTCGGGCATGCTGCCGGTCGCGATCACCACGGTCGTGCTGGAGGCGCCGATATTGATGAGCGCCTGCGTGCCGCTGTTCGGGCTCGTCAGCGTGCGCAGCAGCGAGAAGCCCGCGAAGTCGACGGCGTCGATGTATCCGCCGCCCTTCTCGATCGCGTTGACGGTGATCTCGAGGCTGCTGCGCGAGGTCGCGACGAGCAGACCCTCATGCTGGGCCTCGCCGCCCTCGCTGGACTGTCGCAGCGGCAGGAAGTCGAGGATCGAGTCGTCGAGGTCGATCGGGACCTGGCCCTCGACGGCGAACCGCAGTCCGGCCTTGCGCTGGCTGGTGGGCATCGCCGGGAGGGTGAGCTCACGCACGACGACCTTGCGGTTGGAGATGCCGAGAGCGACCTTGTTGGTCGAGAAGCCCGCGGACTTCCACAGCTCCTTGATGGCGGCGGCACCGCGGCGCTCGTCGATGATCTCGCCATCGGCGATCACGCCGTCGGCGACGTTGACGGCCCCGAACTTCGTGATCTTCGGGCGGTTCGTGTACGCGCCGTCGATCTGTACGCCCCGCAGCCCCCGTCTGCTGAGGTCGAGTGCGACTACTCCTGCCATGTGTGTCCTCCGTGATGTGTTGACGTGGAACCGTCGAGGGTCATGCGAGACCCACGAGGGTGAGATAGAAGTCGGCGATGGACTGACCGGCGAAGATGCCGATCGCCGCGCCGATGAGCATGAACGGGCCGAAGGGCAGGCCCGACTTGCGGCCCGCGCGGCGGGCGATGATGAGCGCGACGCCGACGATCGCGCCGACGATGAACGCGCTGAAACCGCCGACGATGAGCTGCGGCCAGCCGAACCAGCCGAGCGTCATACCCAGGGAACCGGCCAGTTTGACGTCGCCGAGCCCCATTCCCTCCCGCCAGCCGAAGGCCAGCAGCAGATAGAGGCCGCCGAGCGCGATGAGTCCGATGAGCGCCGACAGCAGGCGGGAGAGATCGCCGGTGAGGGCTGTGGCCAGCATGATGAAGACGAAGCTGACGATGTAGGCCGGGAGCGTGATGGCGTCGGGGAGCCGGTGGTGGTCGAGGTCGATCATCGCGAGGGCGATGCCGGCGCCTGCCCAGAAGAGCAGGAGCGGCAGGATGGCCGCCGGGTAGACGCCCTGGTAGGCGCCGATCGTGACTCCGGCGAAGGCGGCGGCGGTGAGCAGTTCGATCGCCGGGTAGCGCGGCGAGATCCGCGTAGAGCAGGTGCGGCAGCGGCCGCGCAGCATCAGATAGGAGAGCACCGGGATGTTGTCGTACCAGGCGATGGGGCGCTTGCAGACGGGGCAGGCGCTGCGCGGGTGCACGATGCTCATGCCACGCGGCAGCCGCCAGATGACGACGTTGAGGAATGACCCGATGAGCCCGCCGAACACCGCGGTGACGGTGATGGCGAACCAGGCCGGGATTAACGGGTCGATCATCCGATCTCCTTGTATCCGCCGAGCGACGATCCCATCGTCTGCGCCGGGGCGTTCCACTTCTGCGCGGTCGAGCCGTTGCAGGAGAGCAGCTGGATGACCGAGTAGGAGTCGCCGCTCGTGGAAGGCGTGCTGACGGCCGTCAGACACAGAGTCGGGTCGCCGGCGAACTGGATCGTGTAGCTCGTGCGGTTGTCGCCCGTGTCGCCGTTGCGGATGAACTGCTGCAGGGCGCTGAGCGAGGTGGTGTTGTTCGGCGTCGCGCAGGAGGTCGCGTGAACGCGGGGGTCGCTGCCCATGCGTGCGGTCAGGCAGTACGGGCGGACCTCGTTCTCCTTGACCCAGATCGCCTGCGGGGCGGTGGACGTGGCGGTTCCGGTGGGCTCCGTGTAGGTCCACTTGTGGTTCCAGTTGACCGCGGCGCCCGTGCCCGTTGGGTCCTGCTTGCAGGGGTAGGCGATGAGGTAGCCACTGGAGATCGCGTTGAGGGCCACGTCGAGGCAGCGCCCGAACTCGCGGTAGTTGACGAGCTGCTGGGTGGCGGCGCTCGCGGCACCGGCGCCCACGGCGGGGGCGGGATCGAAGGACTTCACCTTGGTGCGACCGTCGACGAGCGTGTCGCCGTTCATGCTCAGCCAGCGGTTCGAGCGGATCGAGTTGGTCTTGTCCTGGCCCTCCCACGAGTCGGGGAAGTCCCAGCTCCAGAGCTGGTTGCCGGGGGCGGAGCTGTTCTCAGCGGCGCACAGCTGCAGGGTGGCATTCGCCGTGCTGGAGGTGATGCCGGTCGGGGTGGCCGCCCACTGCTGGCCGGTGATGCACAGGACATCCGCCGTCCCGACCGTGTTCGCGAGCTTGATGCGGTAATCGGTGTCGTACACCCACATGTCTCGGGTGTCGTCAGTGCACTCCGACAGCGGCACCATCTTGATGAGGCTGCCGACGCTCGGGGAGACGGCCTTGAGACAGCCGGTCGAATCGGCGCTCTTGATGAGACCACCGGGGATGTTCACGTTCGTCGTCGTGAAGGTGTACAGCGCCGAGACCGTGCGGTCGGCGACGTCACCGCCGAGACCCGTGATCGCGGCATCCGTGCCCGAGGCCACGATGCGCGCGTACTTCGGCTGCTGACCGGTCGCGGAGGAGAGCGGGTAGGGCAGAGCGTTCGCGGCGAGCCAGGAGTCGGACTGCCCCGAGGGATCTGTGCTGTAGTAGGCGATCGTGACGTCATAGCCGAGGTCGCTGTCGGGCAGGCCGTCGACGGTTCCGCTGAGCGTGTTCGGCAGGCGGGACGGGTCGCCGTAGGTGGTGCCGTTGATGCTGACAGTGCTGGAGCGCAGCACCGAGAGGGTCGCCTGGATGCCGGCCTGCGCCGCGTATCCCGTGCGGGTGTTCTTCTGGGCGAGCCCGGAGGCCTGGGCCTGGGAGAGCAGCACCGACAGCAGCACGAGCATGAGGCCGCCGGCGAGCACCGAGAAGATGATGGTCATGAGCAGGGCGGAGCCCCGCTCGCTCGTGTCACGGTCGAGACCACGGAGACGGATCATGGGCGATAGCTCATTCCTGTGCAGACCGGAGTCATGCTCTGGCCATTTGCTGCGGCGGTGTTCGAGGGGGAGTTGACGGAGCTGTTCTTCGCGTAGATGGTCGTGCGCGTCGAGGTTCCGGCGGCATCCGAGATGCCGGCCGAGATATCGAGCGTGAGCCCCTGGTAGTTGCTCGTGACGCCATCGGCGGTGACCACACGGAAGGGCATATCGTCGGCCGCCTCGCCCATCACATCGCGCAGGAGCACGCTCCACGTGCCGGAGCTGGGGGACTCGTTCGCGGGCCAGGAGCGCATCGCGATCGTGCCCTCCTCCTCGCTGTAGCGCAGCTGAGTACAGGTGACGGCCCCGGAAGTCGCGGACACCGCATCGGTTCGCCATTCGACGTAGGCGAAGCCCGCGGTGGCGCCGGGGTAGTTGATGGTATCGGCATAGCGGACGGAGCGCTCGACGCGCTGCACGGCGATGCCGATGGCGCTCGAGGTCTGAGCGTCGACCTTGGCCTGGGTCGTGGCGCGCGTGACCGAGATCACGGTGCCGAGAAACATCGCGAGGAAGAGCGAGAAGATGCCCATCGCGACGATGATCTCGAGCAGAGTGAAGCCCGCATCGCGTTCGCGCCGATCGAGGCGCTTCAGTCGGTTCGCCATGTGAGATCGCCCTTCGTGTCGAACAGTCCGCTGGTGGTGTATCGGCACATCGAGGCGCTGTTGCAGTTGCCGGGGTAGTCGACGATGACGAAGACGCGGACGAGCTGGCTGCTGGAGAGCGCCAGCGGAGAGGTGGGGCCCGGGTCGGTGTCGCCGCTGCCGGGGAGAGTGGTGCAGGAGCCGCCCTGGAGCGGCTGATAGCAGGTTCCGATGAGCACGGTGGACTCGTAGTCCGAGCCGCTGCGCGTCGTGGTCTGATAGACGGGGATCGCGGCATCGGCGCCGGGGTCTCCCGCGGTTCCCCAGGCGGGGTACGTGTTCTCGAGGCCGGTCACGCCGGTGGCGGTGTTCCAAGCATCCTCGACGGTGGCCTCGACCCGGCCCTTGACGAGGGTGGCGAGGTCGGTGGTGGAGGTCGTGGGGATGAGGCGCTGCACCTCGTCCATGCGCTCGGTCGCGACGGTGACGGCGACCTGGGTGCGCTGCTGTTGCGCCGCGAGGCGCAGGCCCTGGACGACGAACGCGCCGATGGCGACGGAGGCACCCATCAGCAGGGCGACGGCGATGATCACCTCGATGAGGGTGAATCCCTCATCGCGCTTGACCTGTGCACGCATCGGAGCGCTCGCTTTCTTGTCTTTCGGGCCGGACGGCTTTGTGCCTGCACGGAGAACCGTGCAGGCACAAAGCCGTGTCACTCGGAGAGGGGGATTAGTTCCACTCGCCCTTACCGGTAGCACTGTCGTACACGTAGCTCTCGGTGGTGCCGAGGTTCGCGTTGGTGCCGGTGATGGTGTAGCTCTGGGTACCCGGCGTGAACGCGATGACGATGGTGTTGTCGGGGGTCACGGTGCCGTCGATGGTGTTGGCCGATGCGTCGGTGATGGTGTAGTTGGCACCATCCGCGCCGCCGGCGAAGGTGAGGTCCTTGACGCTCCCGTTGTTGGCGGTGGTCGCCTGCTCGACGACGAGGACGGCGTTGGTGACGTCGCTCTCGACCGAGGAGCGCCAGGCGCCCTGACGCATGTTCAGGAAGATCGGGATGGCCACGGCGGCCAGGATTCCGATGATGATGACGACGACGAGGAGCTCGATGAGGGTGAAGCCCTTTTCGCCGTTTTCCTTCTTGGCGAGAGCGTCGGAGACACGCTTGATCATGTGCGTTTCCTTTTCGGGTAAAAAGATCTTTTTCATCGACGTGGGTGCAGTCGACGACCGTAAAGATAGCAATGAATCTGCTCCAAGAAAGAAAACCGCGAATTCTCGGGCGTGTCGGGAAAAAACCTGATCAGGCTACATTTTTCAGGGTCAATAAAGAGCGCGAGGATTTCACGGGGGATTCGCCGTCGGGTAACGGTGATTCGGGAAATAGTTCGCGTTATCGGGTGTCCGTGCGCACGGGTATGCGCACGGACAGAAAGGGGAAAAGAAGTGAGAAGGGGTATTACATGGTCTGGATGGACTCGAAGATCGTGAACGTCGGCAGGTACAGCGCGACGATCATGTATCCGAGCAGGCCACCCATGACGACGATCATCAGCGGCTCGAGCATGGCCGTGAGGCTCGAGCTCATCGCCTCGACCTCCTGGTCGTAGAAGTCGGCGGTCTTCGACAGCATCGTGTCGATCGATCCCGACTCCTCACCGATGCCGACCATCTGCACGAGCATGTCGGGGAAGACATCGCTCTCGGCCAGAGCCTCGGCGATCGGGCGGCCCTGGCGCACGGCATCCTGCACCGCGGTGAGGGAGTTGTTGATGACCCAGTTATCACTGGTGGCACCCACGATCGCGAGCGACTGCAGGATCGGCACACCCGAGGCGAGCATCGTCGAGAAGTTGCGCGTGAAGCGCGTCAGCGCGATCTTGCTGTTCAGCTTGCCGAACACGGGCGCCTTGAGCTTCAGCGGGTCCACGACCCGGCGCACAGCATCCGTGTTCTTATTGCGCGTCCACCAGATCGACACGGCGATGATGATGACCAGCGCGATCGGGCCGATCACCGGCATGGCGTGCGACAGGTCGACAAGACCCTGCGTCGCCGCCGGCAGATCGCCGCCGAGATCGGCGAACATGTTCTCGAACACCGGCACGATGAAGATGAGCATCGCGGCGACCGCCACGACCGCGACCACGAGCACGACGATCGGATAACTCAGAGCCGACTTCACCTGGCTGCGCAGCTTGTTCTCGGCCTCGAAGTTGTCGGCCACCATGAGCAGCGACTTGTCGAGGAATCCACCGGTCTCACCAGCGCGCACCAGGTGCACCATGATCGGCGGGATGATGCGCGGGTGCTCCTCGAGAGCGATCGAGAAGGCCATACCGCCCTCGACGCGCGTCGCCACGGTCTCCATGGCCTTGCGCAGCAGCACATTGTCGACCTGGCCCTGAACGATCGACAGGGCGCGCAGGATCGACACACCGGAGTTCACCATGGTCGCCAGCTGACGCGTCAGCAGCGCCAGATCCTTCAGCGACGGGTACTTCTCGAAGCCGGGGATGTTGATCTCCATCTGGAGACCCGTCGCCTCGCCCTTGCGCTCCAGGGACTCGGGCATGATGCTCTGCGCCCGCAGCTGCTGGATCGCGTGCGACTCGGACTGCGCCTCGAGCACGCCCTTGACGCGCTTGCCACCGCCATCGACGCCCTTATAGCTCCACTGCGGAGTCTTCGTGCTGGATGCAGCCATGGTCAGTGCGCTCCTCCCTGGCCACCCACGGATTGGCGGGTGCCCTCAGGGGACATGTCGCCGGCGGCGGCACGGGTCATGCCGCGGCGTCCGACGAGCTGGTCGAATTCGGTGACGTCCTGCGCCAGCTCGTGCGCAGCGGCGTACTCGATGTCGCCGGCGCGCACGAGACGCGCGAGATCCTGGTCGAGCGTGTGCATGCCGATGTCGTTACCGGCCTGCAGCGCGGTGCGCAGCTGGTGCGTCTTGCCGGCGCGCACGAGGCTCTGGATCGCGGGGGTCATGAACATGACCTCGGTCGCGACCGCACGGCCCTTGCCGCTCGCGCGGGGGATCAGGGTCTGCACCACGACCGCACGCAGCGTCGCCGCGAGCTGGGTGCGCACCTGAGCCTGCTGGTGCGAGGGGTACACGTCGATGATTCGGTCGATCGTCTGCCCGGCATCCTGCGTGTGCAGGGTCGCGAAGACGAGGTGACCGGTCTCGGCGGCGGTCAGCGCCGTCGAGATCGTCTCGAGGTCTCGCATCTCACCGACGAGGATGATGTCGGGGTCCTGACGCAGCGCGTGCTTGAGAGCGTGCGAGAAGCTGTGCGTATCGGCGCCCACCTCGCGCTGGTTGATGATGCCGCGCTTGTGGTGGTGGAGGAACTCGATCGGGTCCTCGACCGTGATGATGTGCGAAGCGCGGCTGGAGTTGGCCTTGTCGATGATCGCGGCGAGCGTCGTGGACTTTCCCGAACCGGTCGGACCGCACACCAGCACGAGACCGCGCGGCAGGCTCGCCAGCTCGACGAGCTCGCGCGGCAGACCCAGCTGCGCCACCGACTTGATCTCGGTGGGGATGATTCGCAGGGCAGCGCCCATACCGCGCTGATCCTGGAAGATGTTGACGCGGAATCGGGCGACCTCGCCCACAGACCAGGCGAGGTCGAGCTCGAGCTCGCGCTCGAACGTCTCCATCATCTCGGCCGGCACGAAGCCGCGGATGACGCTCTCGATGCGCTCGCGATCCCAGATCGATGTGCCCGCGACGGACTTCAGCTGACCGTCCAGGCGCACGACCGGCGTCGACTCGGAAACCATGTGGAGGTCGGAGGCGCCCAGATCGATGATCGCCGTGACGGCGGCGATGAACTGGCGGTCGGCCTCGGGGTTCTCGGCGAGGATCGCCTGCTCGATCTCGGTCGCGCGGCTCGCACGGGTCGGCTTGGCGCGCTCGCTGAAATCGGGCAGCGCCGAGTTCAGGCTCTGACCGGCGCCGGGAGTGACGCCGCCGTACATCTGGCTGACGGGCAGCTGGGCATCCATGACCTGCGTGCGCGCATCCGCCGCACCGCCGGCGTAGGCGCCCATGGTCGGCAGGGGAGCGGTCGTCGGCGCGGCCGAACGGCGAATGCCGGAATCCTGCTGCCGCACGGCCTGCTGCTGCACGGCCTGCTGCTGAGCCGCGTACTGCGCCTGCTGAGCCGCGGCCTGCTGCACGGCGAGCTGCGCCTGCTGGGCGGCCTGCTGCTGCGCGCGCTGCTGCGCGGCCATGGCCTGCTGCTGCTCGTTCGCACGCATCTGCTCGGTGAACTGGGCCTGGCGTGCGGCGAGTTCGGCCTGCTGCTGGGCGACGAGCTGAGCCTGCTGCTGCGCGGCGAGCTGAGCCTGCTGCTGAGCCTGCTGCTGGCGTGCCGCCTGGTCCTCGAAGTCGGAGAAGTAGTCCGGGATGCTGCTGCTCGACGCCCCAGAGGAAGCAGTCGGCAGGGTGACGCCGGGGACGCCGCCGAGGACGTTGCGCAGCTCGGGGTCGACCTCGGGGCCGCCCAGCAGGGCATCGAATCGGGAGCCGCCCATGGCGGACGCAGACGCGTTATCGATCGTCACGTGCGGTGCCTTTCACAATGAAGAATGTCTGGATGCCGAGCAGCGGGCGCTCGGGAAGATGCGGGCCTGCGCGTCACACGGTGACGCGCAGGATCTCCTCGATGGAGGTGTGCCCGAGCATGGCCTTCGCCCAGCCGTCCTGGCGGAGGCGGGTCATGCCCTTGGACTCGGCGTACTCGGCGATCACAGCGGTCGGCGCGTTCGCGACGGCCATGCGTTCGATCTCCTCGTCGACGGCCATGACCTCGTGCAGCGCGATTCGTCCGCGATAGCCCGTGTTGGAGCACTGGGGGCAGCCGACCGGGCGGTAGATCGTCGGCGGGTTCTGGTACTGAGAAGCCGGCGCGTTGACGATGCGCAGCTCGACCTCGGTCGCGACCGACTCCTCCTTGCACCGCTCGCACAGGCGGCGGGCCAGACGCTGGGCGACGACCGAGTCGAGCGCCGTTCCGACGAGGAAGGGCTCGACGCCCATCTCGATGAGACGGGTGACCGAGCTGGGCGCGTCGTTGGTGTGCAGGGTCGACAGCACGAGGTGACCGGTCAGCGACGATTCGACGGCGATCTTCGCCGTCTCCTCATCACGGATCTCACCGAGCAGGATGACGTCGGGGTCGGATCGCAGGATCGAGCGCAGCGCCGCGGCGAAGGTGAGGCCGGCGGTCTTGTTCACCTGGACCTGGTTGATGCCCGCCATGCGGTACTCCACCGGGTCCTCGACCGTGATGACGTTGACCGTGGGCTTCGCGATGGCCGCGAGCGTCGTGTACAGCGTCGTCGACTTTCCCGAACCGGTGGGGCCGGTCACGAGCATCATGCCGTAGGGCTTGGAGAAGCTGCCGCTGTAGACCTCCATGTTGCGCTCGAGCATGCCGAGGTCGCTGAGCTTGAGGCTGCCGACGGGGGAGTCGAGCACACGGGCGACGACCTTCTCGCCCCACACAGTGGGCAGGGTCGCGACACGCAGGTCGACCGTGCGGCCGCCGTGCGTGATCGAGATGCGGCCGTCCTGGGGCTTGCGGCGCTCACCGATGTCGAGCTCCGACATGACCTTGATGCGGCTGATGACGCCGGCGATCATGTTGCGGGGGACGCGCTGCACCTCGGTGAGCACGCCGTCGATGCGGTAGCGCACACGGAGGTCTTCACGGCCCGGCTCGATGTGGATATCCGAGGCGCGGTCCATGATCGCCTGGCTGATGATCAGGTTGACGAAGCGGATGATCGGGGCCTCGTCATCGCCCGCGGCATCCGTGACGTCCTGCGTCCAGGCCTCGCTGTCAGCGCCGGCCTCGTTCTCGAAGGCGTGCGTGAGCTCCTCGAGCTCGGAGTCGACGCGGTGATAGCGGTCGATGGCGGCGAGGATGGCCTGGCGCTCCGAGACGACGGGGGCGATCGGCATGCGCGCGACGGCGGCCACGTCGTCGAGGAGGACGACGTTCTCCGGGTCGGAGACGGCGACGACCAGACGCTCCCCCACGCGGGAGATGGGCAGCACCGCCTGGCGGCGGCACATCTGGTCGGGGATCAGGTTGACGACGCTGGGCTCGACGACGAACTCGGTGAGGTCGATGTACGCCAGGCCGAGGCGCTCCGCGAGAGCGACGGCCTCGTCGCGCGGCGACGGGCCCTCCGGCTCCTCCTCGGGCGCCGGGGCGGCGACGGGCTCAGGAGCTGCAGGCTCCTCGTGGACCGGGGGCTGGACCGGCAGCTCCGTGCCCGCGATCACGGGCGCCTCGCCGATCGTGGCGACGGAGTCGGCGCGGCGACGGGTGCGGCGCGAGTGCGAGGGGGTCTCGACGGGTTCCTGCTCGACGGCGACATGCTCGACGGCGATGCCGCTCGCGTTGACGTGCTGGTTCGCACGGCGGCGCTGGGGAGCGGCCGGTGCCACGGCGACGCTCGCGTTCGCCGAGGTACGGCGCATCGGGACTGTGGCGGCGTTGGCTTGCGCCTCGGACTGGTCATCCGAGCGCTCACGGCGGAGGTTCGCCACGGGTTCTCCCTTTTGTTTTGTCGTCGACAAGGCACCCTGAACGGGCGCATCGAACGTCGATGCGATTCAGGGGGTGGTCTCGAACGATTGGGGTGTGTTCGAAACAGCGGGTATGGCGGGTCGGGTAATCAGCCGTAAAGGCGTTCGGGTAGACGCCGCACCCACCTACTATGCCGTAACGACACGCGCGGCACCAATCGAGTTGGACATCCGGCCGCCCATCCGCCCGGTCGAGCCCCGGTACGCTGGAACCCATGCTGAATATGGCCGAGGGGCTCGCGCGTCTGCGCGCGCTCGCACAGGGACCGGTCGTCTCGGCCGTCGCCGATGCCTTCCACGCCGCGGGATTCGAGCTCGCCGTCGTCGGGGGCCCGGTCCGCGACGCGCTGCTGGGGCGTCCCGTCCACGACCTCGATTTCACGACGAACGCCTCTCCCGACGAGATCCTGCGCATCGTCACGCCGATCTCATCCGCGCAGTGGGACATCGGCCGTGCCTTCGGCACGATCGGGGCCCGTGTGCAGGGAGAGCAGGTCGAGATCACGACCTACCGCGCCGACAGCTACGACGGGGTGACGCGCAAGCCGACCGTCGAGTTCGGCGACACGATCGATGGTGATCTCGTGCGTCGCGACTTCCGCGTGAACGCGATGGCGCTGCAGGTGCCGGGCATCAAGCTGGTCGATCCGACCGGCGGCGTCGAGGACCTCGTCGCCGGTGTGCTGCGCACCCCGGCCGACCCTAACGTCAGCTTCGGCGACGACCCGCTGCGCATGCTCCGGGCTGCGCGCTTCAGCGCCCAGCTCGGCTTCTCCATCGAGGAGGGCACTCGCGAGGCGATCGCCCGCCTTCGACAGACGCTGAAGATCGTCAGCCCCGAGCGGGTTCAGGGCGAGCTGGTGCGTCTCATGCAGACCGACGACCCCGTCCGCGGCATCCGCGTCCTCGTCGACACCGGACTCATCGAGGAGTTCCTCCCCGAGGTCAGCGCCCTCCGCCTCGAGGTCGACGAGCACCATCACCACAAGGATGTCTACGAGCACTCGCTGACGGTCCTGCAGCAGGCGATCGCGCTCGAGAACTCGCGGAACCCGGATGCTGAGCCGGACGTGCCGCTGCGCATCGCAGCACTTCTGCACGACATCGGAAAGCCCCGCACCCGCAAGCTGGAGGACGGGGGAGCGGTCACGTTCCACCACCACGACGTGGTCGGCGGGCGCATGGCGCGCAAGCGCCTGCAGGCCCTGCGCTTCGACGGCGACACGATCGACGCCGTCTCCACCCTCATCGAGCTGCATCTGCGGTTCTTCGGCTACGCCGAGGGCGCCTGGACCGATGCGGCCGTGCGCCGATACGTGCGCGACGCCGGCGACCTGCTCGAGCGCCTGCACATCCTCACCCGCGCCGATGTCACGACGCGCAACCGTCGCAAGGCGGCCCGGCTGTCGTCGGCGTACGACGACATCGAGAAGCGCATCGCCGATCTCAGCGAGCAGGAGGAGCTCGACGCGATGCGTCCCGAGCTCGACGGCAACCGTATCCAGGAGGTGCTGGGCATCCCGCCCGGACGCGAGGTCGGCGAGGCCTACCGCTTCCTCCTCGACATCCGTCTCGATGAGGGCGTGATCGGCCCGGATGCCGCGGAGCAGCGCCTGCGCGAATGGTGGGCGGCCCGGGGCTGAGCCGCGTTCTCCTTAGGATTGATGCGTCTCATCGATTCACCGGAGGAATACCATGCGTCTTCATCGCACCCTTGTCCCGCTCGCCGTGATCGGCGCGCTCGCCCTGACCGGATGCTCGTCCAGCGGCTCTGCCGATGCCGAACCCGCCGTCGACTACGACTACGACTTCATCGCCATGGGCGAGCCGGGTGAGATCACCGCGGCCGGCAGCGCCCTGTCCTTCGGGGAGGTCGCCTGGTTCGAGGGGCCGATCAACGAGGGCGAGGATCCGTACGAGATCGGCGTCGTCGTGCACGACGTGATTGAGGCGCCCGAGGGCTTCCTCGAGGACGCCGTCAGCAACCCCGAGGACTTCACCCAGTACACGCCGTACATCATCATCACGCAGTTCCACGCCGCGCAGGACGTCGTCGATGCTCATGGGGGAATGCGCAACCTGTCGTTGCAGCCCCTGCTCGCCGACGGCACGCCGGGGGCGTACCTGACGACGATGGCCGTGTCGAAGACCGACGAGTGCGGTGCCAGCGTTCCCGAGTGGGAGGGCGGCGAGGACATGTTCTCCTGCCTGATCGGGTTGGCCGAGGAGGGGCAGCAGATCACGGGAGCCCTGTTCGATGACACGACTCAGGCGACCGTCGTCCTCGACCCGGAGAACCCCTACCAGGCCTCTCCCGTCACCTGGTCGGCACCCTGACCGGCGGATAACCCACCGATGACCGGGGAACTTCATGGAATCGCGCGAAGTTCCCCGGTTTTCCGTAGACTGGCGGCCCACTCCGTCATCGAAGATCGGAGACCAATGACTTCTCCTTGGTCCGTGTCGCGGGATGCCTCATCAGAGGTTCCGAGGTCGATCATCGAGCGTGCGCATGAGGAGCTCGTCGCCGGAAATCTTGACGATCGGCGGCTCGAGCAGGTGCGACCGCTGGTGCGTCAGTCGTGGGAGCGGTCGTGGAATCGGCGCATCGGCGCCGAGGTTCTCGCACCGCTGGCACTGACGGAGGAAGAGCTCGAACGCTATCGGCTCGAGCATCCGCTGGCCGGCACGATGCCGATGATCCGTGGTCTGCTGCTGCCCGGCGACCCGGATGATTCGGGCGTGATGATCGCGGTCGGCGATCATGCGGGGCGGCTGCTCTGGGTCGAGGGCGATCGGCAGAAGCGCGCGCTCAGCGGCGATATGGGTTTCGTCGCCGGGACGAATTGGGCGGAGTCCGTGGTCGGCACCTCCGCTCCGGGCACCGCGCTGGAGATCGGCGAGTCCGTTCACATCCACGGCGCCGAGCATTACAACCGGCTGGTGCACCCGTGGTCGTGCACGGCGGCTCCCGTCTTCGACCCGGAGAGCCGCGAGGTTCTCGGCGTGATCGACGTCACGGGCGGACCCGAGGCGGCGACGCCGCAGGCGCGTCTCCTCGTGAATGCCACGGCTCGGGCGGTCGAGTCGGAGCTGCTCGTGGCACGGCTGCGCGCACGCAGCTCGACACCGCTGGTCCCGCCGCCGACGCGCCGACGTCGCCGTTCGGAGCCGCTGCGCGCCGTGCTGCGCGTCCTCGGACGCGATCGGGCGCAGCTCGAGGTCTTCGCCGAGGGGGCCGAGTCGATCATCGAGCTCAGTGCACGGCACGCCGAGATCCTGCTCGTGCTCGCACTGAACCGGCACGGAGTATCGGCGGAGCGGCTCGCAGCGCTCGTCTACGGGGAGGGGTCGTCGACCGACACACTGCGCCCCGAGATGGTGCGCCTGCGCAAGGTGCTGCAGCGGATCGCCCCGGAGCTGGCCCCGGAGTCGCGTCCGTACCGGTTGAGCTTCCCGCTCGAGACCGACGCGCACGATGTGCTCTCGCTGATCGACCGGGGTGCGCACCGTGTCGCGCTCACGGCGTATCGGGGCGCGGTGCTGCCGGTGTCGACCTCGCCCGGCGTGGAGGAGTTCCGGCAGTCGGTGCGCTCGGCCCTGCGGGAGGCGATGCTCGCCGAGGCGAACATCGACGTGCTGCTCGCCTACGCCGATATCCCCGAGGGCGCGGATGACGTCGAAGTGCTGAGGCTGTGCCTGGAGATGCTGCCGGCGCGCTCTCCTCGACGCGCGGGAGTGGTGAGTCGTCTTGAGCGGCTCGAAAGCGACTGAGGAGCGCTCCGGCCCGACGCAACCTTCTGCAACGCAACGCATGGACATGCAACGTTGCGCGAATTATCGTCGGTGAAAGGGCGTGCGGCAACGAGGCCGTGCACCGTCGAAGGAGACCCCCATGACGATCGTCGAAGAAACCGCATCCACTGCTTACGCCGCTCCGGGAACAGCCGGGTCCATCGCGTCGTATCGAGCCCGTTATGGGCACTACATCGGGGGTGAGTTCGTCGATCCCGTCAAGGGCGGGTACTTCGAGAACGTCAGCCCCGTCAACGGCAAGCCGTTCACCGAGGTCGGTCGCGGCACGGCCGAGGACATCGACCGGGCCGTCGAGAACGGCTGGAAGGCATTCGAGGGCTGGAAGCGCACGACGCCCGCCGAGCGCAGTGTGATCCTCAACAAGATCGCCGACCGCATGGAGCAGCACCTCGAGGAGATCGCGGTCGCCGAGACGTGGGAGAACGGCAAGCCGGTGCGCGAGACGCTCGCCGCCGACATCCCCCTCGCCATCGATCACTTCCGCTACTTCGCGGGGGTGCTGCGGGCGCAGGAGGGTTCGCTCAGCCAGATCGACGAGAACACCGTCGCGTACCACTTCCATGAGCCGCTGGGCGTGGTCGGGCAGATCATCCCGTGGAACTTCCCGATCCTCATGGCGACATGGAAGCTCGCTCCGGCCCTCGCGGCGGGCAACTGCGTCGTGTTGAAGCCGGCGGAGCAGACTCCGGCATCCATCCTGTTCCTGTTCGAGATCATCGGCGACCTGCTTCCTGCCGGCGTCGTAAACATCGTCAACGGGTTCGGCATCGAGGCCGGTGCCCCGCTCGCACAGCACAAGCGCATCCGGAAGATCGCGTTCACGGGTGAGACGACCACGGGCCGACTCATCATGCAGTACGCCTCGCAGAACCTCATCCCGGTCACGCTGGAGCTCGGGGGAAAATCGCCCAACGTCTTCTTCGAGGACGTCGCGCTCACGACTGACGACGCCTACTACGACAAGGCGCTCGAGGGCTTCACGCTGTTCGCGCTCAATCAGGGCGAGGTGTGCACATGCCCGTCGCGCTCGCTCATCCAGCGGTCGATCTACGACTCCTTCCTCTCGGATGGTCTCGAGCGCGTGGGCAAGATCGTGCAGGGCAATCCGCTCGACAAGAACACGATGATCGGTGCTCAGGCGTCGAACGATCAGCTGGAGAAGATCCTCAGCTACATCGACATCGGAAAGCAAGGCGGGGCGAAGCTGCTCACGGGCGGCGAGCGGGTCGACCTCGGCGGGGACCTCAGCGGCGGCTTCTACGTCGCGCCGACCGTGTTCGAGGGGACGAACGACATGCGCATCTTCCAGGAGGAGATCTTCGGGCCGGTGCTGTCGGTCACGAGCTTCGACGACTTCGACGACGCCATCTCGATCGCGAACGACACGCTGTACGGTCTGGGCGCGGGCGTGTGGAGCCGTTCGGGCGATGTCGCCTATAAGGCGGGCCGGGCGATCGAGGCCGGTCGCGTATGGACGAACACCTATCACCAGTATCCGGCGCACGCGGCGTTCGGGGGGTACAAGCAGTCGGGCATCGGTCGTGAGAACCACCTGAAGATGCTCGATCACTACCAGCAGACGAAGAACCTGCTCGTGTCCTACGCCGAGGGCGCGATGGGCTTCTTCTGAGCCATCAGGAGGTCATCATGGTGAGTATCGGCACGTATCAGCGGGTCGATGTGACGGATGCCGCGGCCGAGCTGCTGCGGGATCTCACGGTGCAGCACGGTCCGCTGATGTTCCATCAGTCCGGCGGATGCTGCGACGGCTCATCGCCCATGTGCTACCCGGTGGGGATGTTCCTCACCGGTCCGAGCGATGTGCTGCTGGGCACGCTCGATGTGAAGCTCGATCAGCCGATCGAGGTCTACATGTCGGAGAGCCAGTTCGAGTATTGGAAGAGCACGCATCTCACGATCGATGTGGTTCCCGGCCGTGGCGCGGGGTTCAGCGTCGAGGGGCCGACGGGGATGAGGTTCCTCATCCGTTCGCGCATGCTGAACGATGCGGAGCTGGAGTATTTCGGGTTGGCCTGATCGCATCGGGAATAACTCTGCAGGGTAGTTAGTTGCACATGCAAGTAACTACCCCGCAGAGGAGATCAGCATGACCGCCAAGGCCCCCGCATCCGCCCCCGTCGCCGAGCGCACGCTGAACGCGAAGACCGCGATGGATGCCGTGACCCTCCGCGTCGGCGACGTCGACGAGGTACTGGCACGATGACCCTGCACGCGATCTCCGCCGAGCCCATCCCCTCCGACGCCACGATCGTCGCCGTGCTCCTGCACGGCTACGGATCCAACGAGCGCGACCTCGTGAGCCTTGCGGCGTCCCTTCCCGCAGGGATGCCCTGGGTCTCCCTGCGCGCCCCGATCGAGGTGGCCCCGGGCGGGCACGCCTGGTTCCGGATCGTGACTCCGGGCCATCCCGAGCAGGACGCCCTGGATGCCGCGACCGCCGCCATCCTCGACTGGGCCGATGCCGCACTCCCGGCGGGTGCGCGGCTCGTGCCGATCGGATTCTCGCAGGGCGGTCTCATGGCGACCCAGCTGCTGCGCACGGCGCCCGAGCGTGTGCTCGCCCCCGTCGTCCTCGGCGGCTTCGTGCAGGCCGGCGAACAGCCGGCGGATGCCGCGCTGCGCGAGGAGCGCCCCGCGATGTTCCTCGGCCGAGGGGCGGAGGACCGCGTCATCCACCCCGCCGCCATCGAACGCACTGACCTCTGGGCGCCCCGGCACACCACCCTCACCGACCGCCGCTACCCCGGACTCGGGCACGGCATCAGCGCGGAGGAGCTCGCCGATGTGCGCGACTTCCTCGCAGCATCCGCCACGGAGCAGACACGATGACAACGCAAACCCCCTTCGAGATCGGCATCTTCACCTTCGGTGAGCTCAACCGAACGCCAGAAGGTGGCCTGACCGATCCGGCGGCCCGACTCGAGCAGATCCTCGAATGGGCGCGCGTCGCCGACGAGGCCGGCCTCGACGTCTTCGGCGTCGGTGAGCACCACCGCCCCGACTTCGCCGTCTCCTCGCCGCAGATGGTGCTCGCCGCCGCCGCCCGCGAGACCCGCAGCATCCGATTGACGAGCACCGTGACGGTGCTCTCCAGCACCGACCCCGTGCGCCTGCACGAGGACTTCGCGACCCTCGACCTGCTCAGCGGCGGGCGGGCCGAGATCACCGCCGGTCGCGGCGCCTACGTCGAGTCGTTCCCGCTGTTCGGGCAGGACCTGCACCGTTACGACGAATACTTCGACGACCGCCTCGACCTGCTGCTGGCCGCCCGCAAGAGCGCCGAGGTCACCTGGTCGGGGACGACCCGCGCACCCCTGCAGGATGCCGGAATCTACCCGCGTCCGCAGCAGGACGAGCTTCCCGTGTGGATCGCGGTCGGCGGTACGCCCGAATCCGCCGTCCGCGCCGGAACCCTCGGTCTGCCGATGTATCTGGCGATCCTCGGCGGCCCGGCACGCTTCCGCAGCCTCGCCGCCCTCCACCGCGAAGCCGCAGCGGCCGCCGGCCATGCCGCACCGCGCCTGGGCGTCACCTCGCACTTCCACGCAGCTGAGACCACGCAGGCCGCACGCGACGCGTTCTTCCCGCACTACGCCGCCTACTTCGCCGAGAACATGCCGCGCGCCGGGCGCCTGGACCGGGCGACCCTCGACGCCTGGGCCGGGCCGGAGGGCGCGCTCTTCGCCGGCAGCCCGGCCGAGATCGTCGACAAGATCCTCTGGGAGCACGAGATGCTCGGACACACCCGATTCCTCGCGCAGGTGGGGCTCGGCGGCATCAGTCAGCGCGACACCCTGCGTTCGATCGAACTGCTCGCCGCCGAGGTGCTTCCCCAGGTGCGCGCTGCGCTCTGAGACCAGACCCGCGAGCGCGGGAATATGCCGACGAATGCACCTGGTGCTATGCAACCCGATGCAACGTTGAGTGGTATACCGTGTTCGCCATACGCCGGGATCGTTCAGTCCCCAGCTGACAATCGGCGTCGGACGGCTCAGCCGTCCTTGCGGAGGGAGTACGTCTTCTTCTGATCCGGGGGGATGGGGTGAGCGCAGTTCCCCAGACAGCGCTCACCCTCAACACCTGCCTACGGCAGAAGGTTCATGACGCCCGTGATGAACATCGGGATGATCCACAGGGCGACGAGCGCGACCACGATGATGAGCCACGTCCGGCGGCGCTTGAGTCGTCGACCCGGCGCCGCGACGCCGGCAGGCGGCGTCAGCATGCCCGCGGGCGCCGCGAAGGGCAGTGCGCCACCGGTGGGCGCGGCGGCGGCCGGAACCGCGGCCGGTCCGTGACTCGCGCGCAACCGGTCGTCGCGCCAGCGGGCCCACTGATCGAACTTCGTCATCAGGGCCCCGACCACGCCGAACAACCAGGCCCACGTCTGCGGATCCAGCGTCGACACCTTGCGCTTCGTGTACAGGAACATCCAGTCGTCGACGATCTCGACATCGAGTTCGGCCGCATGGTCGATGAAGCGCGCCATGATGTCGGGGGTGAACAGGTAGAGCGCATCCTG
The DNA here is from genome assembly GCF_054798215.1 of Microbacterium sp. GXF6406. Lineage (NCBI taxonomy): Bacteria > Bacillati > Actinomycetota > Actinomycetes > Micrococcales > Microbacteriaceae > Microbacterium > Microbacterium sp. GXF6406. The sequence goes on from NZ_JBSJZH010000008.1 coordinate 66,836, forward strand.
CTCGTAGCCGGCGGGGCAGTAGAGCGAGAAGTAACGGTCGAAGTCTCCCTCGAGCGAGAGCCGCTGATCCTTGCGGAACGATGCCGGCAGATTCGTGCGGAAGCTGTTGTTCCCGAGCGCATCGAGCACGATGTTCGGCAGCGGCACGTCGAGCTTCACCGCGATATAGCCCCAGTTGTACGTGTTCGAATCCTCGCCGGAGCCGGTCGTGTACTGGTAATTTCCGAACTCCACGAAGCGGGGTGAGACGCCGCGGACGATCCGGTCGGCGCGCCGGGAATGCCCGATCTGGAAGATCATCCCCGGCAGGGGAGGGGCGGTGATGCGGTCGATGTAGGTCATGTTGTTCGCCGCGGCGAAGGTGCTCAGCCGGTAACGGGCGATGCGGCCGCGTCGCTGCGCGCTCACGATGATCGCGATGATGCCGGCGATGAGAGCGCCCAGCACGACGGCGCCGAGCAGGGCGAACGGGCCCACCATCGTGAAGAGGAGCGGCACGAGCACCAGGAGGACCGGGAGTGCGATCGCCCCGCCGACGATGCCGACGATCAGACCCGCAGAAGGACCCCGTCGGGCGGACTGCGCCGCACGGACGAATGCCGAGACCGCTTTCGGGTCGACCGGGTCGGTCAGCGGGCGCGGGTCGAAGGCGATCGGTTGGGATGCGGGCATCGTCACCCTGTCCACGTTGCCATAATCGGAGGTGTGAACACGCAGACTCTCCCGTCGCTGGACGGACGCACCTTCCGCATGGTCTCCTCGACCACCTCGGCCGTGAACCCGGACGCCCCGAGCACGTTCCACTACTTCGAGAAGGACGGTGCGGTCTGGGGCGACTACACCGGTGACACGGTGACGTTCGGACGCTTCATCGGCACCCGCACGGGCGATTCGATCAGCATCCACTTCGTGCACGTACTCGTCGCCGACGGCACCGTCGTCACCGGTGCCGGCGATAGCGACATCGAGCGGGATGAGAACGGCCTGCGTCTCATCGAGCACTACGAGATGCACGGCGCGCCGCAGCTGAGCGTGTGCGCCGAGGTCCCGATCGTCTGAGGCGTCAGCGCGGGGGCAGGGGCTCCCGCGCGCCCGGGGCCGGTGTCCAGCGTGTCATGCCGAGGGTGTCGACCGGCTCCCGAGGAGGGATATCGGTGGGCAGGATGTACGGCCGTCGCACCACCTCGTCGAGGATCACCACGCTCACGACCGTGCGCACCTCGGGCAGCTGGGCGATGACGCCCGTGGAGAAGTCGTGCACCCCGCCAACATCCGTCGCACGGATCATCAGCATCGCGTCATGCTCGCCGGTCGTCACGGCGCAGTACTCGACCTCGGGCATGTGCAGAACCCGCTCGCGGAACGAGGGCCACGATTGCGGATGAACAGTGACGAACACGTGCGCGCCGATCGACAGGCCGACGCGGGCCGGATCGACGGATGCCGAGAACCCGGTGATCACACCGGATGACAGGAGCGCCTCGACGCGCGAGTACGCGTTCGCCCGGGAGATGCCGACGCGCTCGGCCAGCGCCGCCATCGACAGGCGCCCGTTCTCGCGCAGAGCGGCGAGGATTCGGTAGGCCACATCGTCCAGCGCGGGCGCACTTCGTCCAGCGGATACTGAGTCCGCGGGTCGTTCATTGGACGTATCGCCTCGCATTCCCGAAGTCTAGAGCGAAATGTTTGCGCAGATGTCGTCTCATTGGACAGATCGTCGGGCATCGTGTCAATCTGAACTCGGTCGTCCACAGCCGTCCGACCTTTCCCGAATCACTCCCTTCCCAAGGAGGGCCCATGTCATCGATGTCTCGTAAGTCACTGGTCGCGTTCGGAGCCGTCGCGCTCCTTGCCGTCACGGGCTGCTCCGGGGGGAACTCCGCCAACGGCGGCGGCAACAGCTCGGCCTCCTCGCTCGTGATCGACACCGCCTTCTCCATCGAGACCGCCGACCCGGGGCACAGCTACGACCCGACCGGAAACATGCTCGCCAAGGCGCTCTACGAGACGCTCGTCGACTTCGAGGGCTCCGACGTCTCCACGCCGATCCCGGGCCTTGCCACCTGGGAGCAGAACGACGAGGCGACCGAGTTCGTCTTCACGCTCGAGGATGGCCGCGTCTTCTCCGACGGTTCCCCCGTCGAGGCGAAGGACGTCGTCTTCTCGCTGCAGCGCATCCAGGGCATGGTCGAGGCCAAGCCCAACTTCCTCCTCACCGGCGTCACGATCGAAGAGGTCGACGACAAGACCATCCGCTTCACCACCGAAGCGCCCATGCTGCAGCTGCCCGCGATCCTCGCGAACGCCGCCCTCGGCATCCTGAACTCCGACGTCGTGATCGAGAACGGCGGCACGACCGACGGCACCGACACCGCGCAGGCCTTCCTCGACGGCACCTCCGCCGGCTCCGGACCCTTCGTGCTCGACACCCTCGACCTGTCCTCGCAGATCGTGCTCTCCCAGAACGAGGAGTACAACGGAGACGAGGCCAGCGCCTACGACCGCGTCGTCATCCGCAACGTCACCGAGTCGGCCACCCAGCTCGCCAACCTCAAGGGCGGCGACACCATGGTCGCCCTCGACCTCAACGGCGACCAGGTCGCGACGCTCGGCGACGACCTGAACGTCGACTCCGTGGCATCCGCCCAGACGATCTTCCTGCTCCTCAACCAGAGCGCTGACGTTGCCGGCGACCTCGCCAACGTCGAGATGGCCGAGGCCATCCGCTACGCGCTCGACTACGACGGCCTGCTCGAGCTCGCCGGCGCCGGCTCCGTGCAGGCGACCGGCGTCATCCCGCCCGCCTTCGAAGGCGCGCTGGATGCCGGTGTCGAGCAGGACCTCGACCGCGTAGAGGCCGCCCTCGCCGCTGCCGGCTACGACGGCCAGACCTTGAAGCTGCAGTTCCCGAACGACTACCCGGTCGGCGGCGTGGAGTTCACGCCGCTCGCGGAGCGCATCCAGGCCCAGCTCGGCGACGCCGGCATCGAGGTCGAGCTCGCCCCGGCGCCCTTCGCCAGCGAGCTCGACGCCTATGTCAACGGCACCGAGGGCTTCGGCCTGTGGTTCTGGGGGCCGGACTACGCCGATTCCGCGAACTTCCTGCCCTTCGCCCCCGGCCTGAAGGTCGGACTGCGCAGCGGTTGGGACGCCGAGGCCAACCCCGAGATCGGTGCCCTTGCGGCCGCCGCCGCCGGAGCGACCGACGTCGACGAGCGCACGGCCGCCTTCACGGCCTTCGCCGAGGCCATGCAGGCGGACGGGCCCTTCGTGCCGCTGATCGTCCCCGGCCGCAACATCGCGACAGCCGGCGACGTGACCGGCGCCGTCTACAACTCGGTGTGGGAGATCGACATCGCCGAGATCAAGCCCGCCGGCTGACCAGTCCGATGAGCACGGCCACCATCGCGCGCAGGCGCCCGACCCGCTCACCGCTGGTCGGGTACCTGCTGCGCCGCCTCGGCACCTCGATCCTGCTGCTGATCGGCGTCACGATCGTGACGTTCCTGCTCACCAACCTCGTGCCCGGAGACCCCGTCTCCGCGGCGCTGGGCGAGGGCGCGGCGCAGAACCCCGCGACGCGGGAGGCGTTCATCGCCTCCCGCGGGCTCGACAAGCCCCTGATCGTGCAGTACTTCGTCTACATGGGCAACCTGCTGCAGGGCGACCTCGGCACCTCGCTCGTGACCGGCCGCGCCGTGACCACGGATCTCGCCACGGCCGTGCCCGCCACGATCGAGATCGCCGTGTGCGCGATCATCGTCAGCCTCGCCGTCAGCCTCGTGCTCGGAACCCTCGCGGCCTATCGCCGCGGCCTGGTCACCGACCAGGTCGTTCGGGTCGTGACCCTCGTCGGGCTCAGCGTCCCGACGTTCTGGCTCGCGCTCGTCAGCTACTACTTCTTCTTCCTCGAGCTCGGCATCGCCCCCGGATCGGGACGCATCTCGCCGGCCATCACCCCGCCGCCGCGCGTCACCGGCTTCTACACGGTCGACTTCCTCCTCAACGGAGACAGCGTCGGCTTCTTCGACGCGGCGGCCCACCTGGCGCTTCCGGTCATGGTGCTCTCGCTCGTCACGATCGGACTGCTCACGCGATTCGTGCGCACCTCGGTGCTCGAAGTGCTCGACAGCGACTACGTGCGCGCCGCCCGTGCCAAGGGCCTGTCCGGCCCCCGGGTCGTGCTCGGCTACGTGCTGCGCGGCGCCTCGCTGCCGATCCTCACCGTCGTCGGCGTCGCCTTCGGATCGCTGCTGAGCGGCACCGTGCTCGTCGAGTCGGTCTTCGCCTGGCCGGGCCTGGGCACCTACGCCTACAACGCCGCCGCCAACCTCGATCTGACGGGCATCATGGGCGTCGGCCTCGTCGTCGGCGTCATCTACCTCGTCATCAACCTCGTCGTGGACCTCCTCTACGGCGTTCTGGATCCGAGAGTGAGGATCGCATGAGCGCCCTCGACGACAAGCGGGTCGCATCCCGCTGGACGATCCGCTTCCGCTGGCCGCGCGCCTGGCGCACACCGCTGGGCATCATCGGCACCGTCATCGCCCTGGCCTGGGTCATCGTCGCCTTCACGGCGCAGTGGTGGGTGCCCTTCGGCCCCAACGCCCAGGTGCTGCCGCGCCTGCAGGCGCCGGGCATCGACACCCTCATGGGCACCGACGGCACGGGCCGGGACATCTTCTCGCGCCTCATGACCGGCGCGACCGTGACGATCCCGCTCGCCCTCATGCTCGTGATCTGCGCCCTCATCATCGGAACGATCCTCGGAGCGGTCGCCGGATACTTCGGCGGCTGGGCCGACGAGGTGCTCATGCGCATCACCGACCTGTTCATGGCGTTCCCGACCGTGATCCTCGCGATGGTCATCGCCGCATCCCTCGGGCCCTCGCTCTACAACGCCGTGATCGCCGCGGTCATCGTGTCATGGCCGCAGTACGCCCGCGTCACCCGCAGCATCGTGCTGAGCCTGCGCCAGCAGAACTACGTCGTCGCCGGGCGGCTACTCGGACACTCGCCGCTGCGGAGCCTGTTCGTCGACATCCTCCCGAACATCGCCGGGCCCGTGCTCGTACTCGCGACCCTCGACATCGGAACCGCGATCCTGCTGCTGTCTGGCCTGTCGTTCCTGGGGCTGGGCGCACAGCCGCCGACGGCCGAATGGGGATCCATGATCTCGGCGGCCATGTCGAACTTCGACGCCTGGTGGCTCGGAGTCTTCCCCGGCCTCGCGATCCTCTCGGTCGTCGTCGCCTTCAACTTCATCGGCGACGCGATGCGCGACGTTCTCGACCCCACGGCCGAGATCGCCCATGAGAACCAGGCCGATCTGACGGCATCCGCGAAGGGGGCGAGCGCATGACCGCCGCATCGACCGCGCTGAGCATCGCCGATCTGCACATCTCGATCGGCCGCCCGCTCGTGCACGGCATCTCCCTCGACCTGCACCGCGGACGCGTGCAGGGCCTGGCCGGAGAATCCGGCTCGGGAAAGACGCTCACCTCGCTCGCGATCCTCGGCCTGCTGCCGCGAAAAGCGCAGACCTCCGGATCCATCCGTCTCGGCGACGACGAGCTGCTCGGGATGCCGCGCCGCGCCCTGAACCGGGTGCGGGGCAAGCGGATCGCCATGGTGTTCCAGGACCCGTCATCGTCGCTGCACCCGCAGATCACAGTCGGCAAGCAGCTGACCGATCACATGCGCGTGCACCTCGGCCTGAAGGGCAAGGAGGCCGATGCGCGGGCGATCGAGCTGCTCGAGCGCGTGCAGGTGCCGCGCCCCGAGGAGTCGCTGGGCCGCTACCCGCACCAGTTCTCCGGCGGACAGCGACAGCGCATCGCGATCGCCTGCGCCCTGGCCTGCGATCCCGACGTCCTTCTCGCGGATGAGCCCACCACGGCCCTCGACGTCACGGTTCAGGCCGGCATCCTGCACCTGCTCCGCGGGCTCGCGGTCGAACGCGACCTCGCCGTGCTCCTCGTCACCCACGACCTCGGAGTGATGAGCGCGATCGCCGACGACATCGCCGTCATGAAGGACGGGCGGATCGTCGAGCGCGCCGACCGGGCCACCCTGTTCGCCCACCCGCAGCACGAATACACCCGCACGCTGCTCGCGGCGCTGCCCGGCTCGCGCCTGGCCGCCGAGACCGAAGGAGACGACGATGAGTGACGCGTTCGTCCTCGACGCGCAGGGTGTGACCGTGCGCTATCCCGGGAACCCTCCTGTGGTCGCCGTCGACGACGTCTCGGTGCACGTCGCCGCAGGCGAAACCGTGGCGCTGGTGGGAGAGTCCGGCAGCGGAAAGTCGTCGCTGGCACGCGCCGCCGCCGGCATCGAGAAGATCGTCGCCGGAGATGTGCGCTTCGATGGCCGCCCCGTGACGCCGATGGGGATTCGCCGCCGACCCGTCGAGCTCACCGGCATCCAGATGGTGTTCCAGGACCCCTCTACCTCGCTCAATCCGCGCCGGCGGATCGGCGACCAGATCGCCGACGGCATCCGCACGGCGCTCGACCGCGGGGACGAAGGATCCCGTGTCGAGGAATGGCTCGAGCGCGTGGGGCTGAACCCGGCGTGGACAACCCGCTTCCCGCACCAGTTCTCCGGAGGGCAGAAGCAGCGCATCGCCATCGCCCGCGCCCTCGCCGCGCGGCCCCGCCTGCTCATCGCCGACGAACCGATCTCCGCTCTGGACGCATCGACCCAGACGAGCGTCGCCGCCCTCATGCGCGACCTCGTCGCCGAGGTCGGCGCCGGCATGCTGTTCATCTCGCACGACCTCGCGGTCGTGCGCCGCATCGCGGACCGCACCCTCGTCATGTACGCCGGTCGCGTGCTCGAATCCGGTGTGACGTCCGAGCTGTGGGAGGACCCGCGTCATCCGTACACGCGTTCGCTGCTCGCAGCGATCCCCGAACCCGATGGGCTCGGACGGATCCCCGCCGCACCGTCGGCGGAGGACCGTGCATCGTGGGGGAACGTTCCGCCGATCGTGCGCTGATTCATCACGAACGTCGCGACACGCCCGCCGTTTCCGCTAGACTGTTGTGGTTGTCTGCCTATCGATCCGCATCCGGCGGTGAGAGAGCAGGCACGTGCACACACCCTCCTGCTCCCGGGAAAGTCCCGGAAGCCGTTAAGTCCGAAGGAGGTGGGTAAGTGACGCACCAGTACGAACTCATGGTCATTCTGAACCCTGAGATCGACGAGCGCCAGGTCGCACCCACGCTCGACAAGTTCCTGAAGGTCATCACCAACGATGGTGGCTCGATCGACAACGTCGACGTCTGGGGCAAGCGCCGTCTTGCATACGAGATCCAGAAGAAGACCGAGGGCCTCTACGCCGTCGTCAACTTCACCGCGACGAGCGAGGCCACTGCCGAGCTCGACCGCCAGCTGAAGCTGAACGAGCAGATCATGCGCACCAAGGTCCTGCGCGCCGAAGAGGCACAGGCCATGATCGCTTCGGAGGCCAAGCGCTCCGAGGAGAAGGCTGCCCGCAAGGCCGCCAAGGCTGCGAAGGCCTAAGACTCATGGCAGGCGAAACCGTCATCACCGTGGTGGGAAACCTCACGGCCGACCCCGAACTGCGTTACACGCAGAACGGGCTGCCGGTGGCGAACTTCACCATCGCATCGACCCCGCGAACCTTCGACCGTCAGGCGAACGAGTGGAAGGACGGCGAAGCGCTGTTCCTCCGTGCGTCCGTGTGGCGCGAGTTCGCCGAGCACGTGGCGGGTTCTCTGACGAAGGGCATGCGTGTTGTCGCGCAGGGCCGTCTGCGTCAGCGCTCCTACCAGGACCGTGAGGGCAACAACCGCACGGCCATCGAGCTCGAGATCGACGAGATCGGCCCGTCGCTGCGCTACGCGACCGCACAGGTCACGCGCGCAGCATCCGGCGGAGCCGGTGGCGGCGGTGGGCAGCGTCCCGCGCAGCAGCCGCAGCAGCAGGTGTCGGAGGAGCCGTGGTCCACGCCCGGTTCGTCGACCAGCGCTGATGCCTGGAGCACTCCGGGCAGCTTCGGCGACGACACGCCTTTCTAAACAACTTCTGGATGCGACAGCATCCGCTCATTCATAAGGAAAAACCATGGCTGGAAAGTCGAGCGGCGACCGCCGCAAGCCGCGGAAGGGTGGCAAGCCCACCGCTCCCGCGAAGTCGATCCGGGTTGGCGTCATTGACTACAAGGACGTCGCCACGCTTCGCAAGTTCATCTCGGAGCGCGGGAAGATCCGCGCCCGTCGTATCACCGGAGTCTCGGTTCAGGAGCAGCGTCTGATCGCCAAGGCGATCAAGAACGCACGCGAGATGGCACTCCTGCCCTACGCCGGCGCTGGCCGCTAAGGGGTACCGATAATGGCAAAGCTGATTCTCACGAACGAAGTTTCCGGGCTCGGAAGCGCCGGTGACGTTGTCGAGGTCAAGAACGGGTACGCCCGCAACTACCTCATCCCCCAGGGCTTCGCTACGGCGTGGACCCGTGGTGGCGCCAAGCAGGTCGAGTCGATCCAGGCGGCCCGCAAGGCCCGTGCGATCCACGACCGCGAAGAGGCACTGGCTCTCAAGACGTCCATCGAGGACGTCAAGGTCCGCCTCACGGTCAAGGCCGGCAACGGCGGCCGTCTGTTCGGTTCGGTCAAGACCGACCACATCGCAGACGCCGTCGAGGCTGCAGGTCTCGGCAAGATCGACAAGCGCAAGGTGACCATCACCTCGCCGATCAAGTCGACCGGCATCCACGAGGCCACCGTGCGCGTGCACGACGACCTCGTCGCCGTCATCACCCTCCAGGTCGTCGCCGCGAAGTAATTCCGCGACGCCTGTCAGAAGCCCTCCGCCCTTCGGGGCGGGGGGCTTTCTGTGTGCTGAGCCCTCCTTTTTTGACCGTGCGGGCGAGCATCAAACGGGAAGCGACCCCAAAAGTCAAGACTTGACTTCTCCCCAGGTCAGCCGCGTTACCCACAGGTGGGCAAACCTTCAATCTCACATTGAAGTCGTTAGCCATCCACAGGGTGTGAAAAATCAAAAGCCGAGGTCATGGTCGATATCTGCATCACTAATTTTCTGATGCCACAGGGTTATCCACACCTGTTCTACACAGACACTCCATGGTTTTCCGCACCCTCTCCACAGAGTTATCCACAGGCTGGTTTGCGGGGGTGGGGACCCGCTCGTAGCGTGAGAGAGCGACGCGATGTCTGTGGTGCGTGGTTTGCTGGGCGCAACCGCGAAGAACGTCACCATCGCACGGCACAGGGAAGGGCATCCCCGTGCCGGATCAGCATTCATTGCACCGGAAGGAGCACCGTGTCGATTGCCGACATCTCAGAGGAACGCCTCGGCGGTCAGCGCAAGCCCGAGCGGACTCCGCCGCATGACCTCCTCGCCGAGCAGAGTGCCCTGGGGGGCATGCTCCTGTCGAAGGATGCCGTCGCCGATGTGATCGAGTCGCTCAAGGGCGCGGACTTCTACATCCCCAAGCACGAGCTCATCTTCGAGGCGATCCTGTCGCTCTACTCGCACGGAGAGCCCACCGATGTCGTCGCCGTCACCGACGAGCTCATCAAGACGGGCGAGCTCGGGCGTGCGGGCGGTGCCGACTATCTGCACACGCTCACCTCGATCGTGCCGACCGCGGCGAATGCCGGCTACTACGCCGGCATCGTCTCCGAGCGGGCGATCCTGCGCCGCCTCGTCGACGCCGGAACCCGCATCGTCCAGATCGGCTACGACGGCCAGGGCGACGCCACCGACCTCGTCAACAACGCCCAGGCCGAGATCTACGCGATCACCGGCAATGACGCCGTCGAAGACTACGTGCCCCTGACGATCGCCGTCGACGCGGCCCTCGAGGAGATCGAGGCCGCCAGCGGTCGCGACGGATCGATGACGGGTGTGCCGACCGGCTTCAAGGAGCTCGACGAGCTCACCAACGGCCTCCACGGCGGTCAGATGATCGTCGTCGCAGCGCGACCTGCTATGGGTAAGGCGCTCGCGCTCGACACCCCCCTGGCGACGCCGACCGGCTGGACCACGATGGGTGAGGTCGCGGTCGGTGACGAGCTCTTCGATGCAGACGGTCGACCGACCCGCGTGGTGGCCGCAACCGAGGTCATGACGGGTCGCCCCTGCTACGAGATCGAGTTCTCGGATGGCACGACGATCATCGCGGATGCCGAGCACCAGTGGGTGACCGAGACGCGGGCCACGCGCCGATCAGCGGCCGGCGGGTCCGTCACGGTCACCACCGAGCAGATGCTCGCGACGCTCACCGTCGGCTCTGACGAGCGTGCCAACCACTCGATTCGCAACGCCGGTGCGCTGCGGACGGCCGACGCACAGCTGCCGGTCCCGCCCTATGCGCTGGGTGCGTGGCTCGGCGACGGGCACTCCGATGGTGCACGCCTGACGAGTGAGACTGATGAGATCCCGTCGTACATCGCGCAGGAGGGCCTGCGGGTCGAGTCGCGCGGCGGAATGCTCTACGCCGTCAAGCTGCCCGCACGCACGGTGCTCATCCGTGACTGCGAGGTCTGCGGTGCGGAGTTCATCGCCCGCCACCCGCACGTGCGCACATGCGGGCGTACCTGCGGCCCGAAGAACAAGGGCGCTCATCCCGAGCGACTGACCTGCCCCGAATGCGGTGAGGCGTTCTCCGGTGAGGCGCAGCGCTGCGCGAGCTGCCACCGCGGCCATGGTTCGTTCACGGCGCTTCTGCGCAGCGCCGGCGTACTCGGCGACAAGCACATCCCGGCCGACTATCTGCGGGCATCCGTCGCTCAGCGGCGTGCCCTGCTCGCCGGCCTCATGGACACCGATGGCACCGTTGTGCGCGGTGTCGGCTCCTGCCAGTTCGCGGTGACCAGCAAGCGCCTCGCCGATTCGGTGTACGAACTCATCGTCAGCCTCGGCTACAAGTGCGGACGTACGACCAAGCGGGTCGCGGGTCGCACCGAAGAGTCGTCGACCTGCTACATCCTGAACTTCTCGACGGTTGATGATGTTTTCCGCCTTGAGCGCAAGCGTGCGCTGCACGCCGCCGAGCGGCCGGTCAACGAGGTGCGCATCGGCCGCCGCTTCGTCAAGGCGATTCGTCCGATCGACAGCGTTCCTGTTCGCTGCGTTCAGGTCGACAACGTCGATCACCTGTATCTCGCCGGCACCTCGATGGTGCCCACCCACAACTCGACGCTCGCCCTCGACTTCGCGCGTGCGGCCTCGATCGGCAACAACATGCCGTCGGTGTTCTTCTCGCTTGAAATGGGTCGCAGCGAGATCGCCATGCGTCTGCTGAGCGCCGAGGGCGCCATCCCCCTGCAGAACATGCGCAAGGGAACCCTCGACCCGCGCGACTGGACCACGGTCGCATCCACGCGCGGCCGCATTAACGACGCTCCGCTCTACATCGACGACAGCCCGAACATGACGCTCGTCGAGATCCGCGCCAAGTGCCGTCGACTCAAGCAGCGCGTCGGCCTCAAGATGGTCATCATCGACTACCTGCAGCTCATGACGAGCGGTAAGCGCGTCGAGTCGCGTCAGCAGGAGGTCTCGGAGTTCTCCCGTGCCCTGAAGCTGCTCGCAAAGGAGCTCCAGGTGCCCGTGATCGCGCTCAGCCAGCTGAACCGTGGTTCGGAGCAGCGCACCGACAAGAAGCCCCAGGTGAGCGACCTGCGAGAGTCCGGCTCGATCGAGCAGGACGCCGACATGGTCATCCTGCTGCACCGCGATTCCGTCTACGACAAGGACGTGCGCCCGGGCGAGGCCGACCTCATCGTCGCCAAGCACCGTAACGGTCCGACCGCGACCATCCAGGTCGCGTTCCAGGGCCACTACTCGCGCTTCGCCGACATGGCCCCGGGCGGGGACTTCAACTGACCCGAGCCTGCTCGTGCGTCCGGTCGGCTTCTCGATGAAGCACTCCGGCGCGCGGGCCTGTGCCTACTCGATGACCTGAACCGTGAGCTCCATGCCCATGGCGCGGTGGTTGCCGACCGAGCACCAGCCGTCGATGTCGGCGGATATGACACCGACCTCCATCACATGGCTCTCGCCCGGAGCGAGATGCCCGGTCTCGAGACCCGTCGCGAGCACGAGATCATGCATGTCGGTGCCGGTGTTCTCGAACGTGATGACGAGCTCGTCGCCGGCGGGCACCTCGATGACATCGGGGATGAAGTGCATGCCCTGCACGGTCACCGTGACCTCGGTCACATCGCCCGTGGGCGTCACGGCGGGTTCTGCGGAGCATCCGGTGACGGCGATAAGGGCCAGGGCGCCGAACAACGCGCCGGCCGCGCGCCAGCGGCCGGTCACGGCTTCACGCGGGCGCTGCGGCCCTCGAACGCGACGACGTCGCCGTCGTGCAGCTGGCGACCCCGGCGGCGCTCGTCCTCGCCGTTGACCGACACGAAGCCATCGATGATGACCTCCTTGGCGTCACCGCCGGAATCGAGCAGCCCCGAGAACTTCAGGAACTGGCCGAGGCGGATCATCTCGCCGCCGATCGAGACGTCTTCGATGTGTTCAGTCACCCTTCGATGCTATCCCGCGGGGTCCGGGCCCCGGAGGCCCCGACACCTGTCAGTCCAGAAGACAGATGTCGGTGCAGATCGGCCGAATGGCCCGACATCCGTCATTTCGGCAGACAAGTGTCGGGGCAGGGGAGGGGCCGAGCCGGCCGGCGTCACCGCCGGACGAGCTGCAGCCGGCTCACCATACGGAACGCGTCGGGGCGCCGGTTCGTGCCGGCGAGGAACTCGTCGAGCGGATGCTGCGACACGAACGTCGTCGGCACCTCGAGGTCGGCGAGCACGTCGACGACGTTGATGAAGCGCTGCTGGGCCTGCGGGTCGGCATCGGCGAAGACGGGCAGGTCGGTGATGACCCAGCGCGGATGCCGCTGCGCCCACTCCAGGTATTCGATCGTGGCCGTCGGGGTTTCGCAGAGCTGCGCGAACGTGACCCACAGGGCGTCGTCGCGGATCGCGCGCACGGCGAAATCGCGCCCGTTGACGATGGAGGTCTCCGTGGCGTCGGCGGCCGGGGCCTCCGTCGGCTCGATCGTCGTCCACGCGCCGGAGGCGAAGCCGCGCGGCGCAGTCCGCGCCACCCCGCGGTAGTCGGTGGCGCCCGCGAGTTCGAACGTCGCCATGTTCTCGGTGATCAGGGCGATGCCGTTCTCGAACAGGTGGTGCCAGAGCGGATCGGGCAGGAGGTCGGAGGGAGCATAGTTCGAGGTGATGATGACCGAGACGCCGCGTGAGAAGACGTGTGCGAGAAGGAGAGTCAGAAGGCGCGCGTCGCCGGCGTCGTGCACATGGAACTCGTCGAAGAACAGCAGGCGGGAATCGCCGACGGCATCCGCGATTGCCTGGGCGACGGCATCCTCGTTCTCGTCGCGGTCCGGCGCGGTGCGCCGCCGATGGATGCTGCGATGCAGCTCCGCGAGGAAGCCGTGGAAGTGCACCCGGGTCTTGCGCGACGTCGGAACCGCGTCGAAGAACGCATTCGTGACCCACGACTTGCCGCGTCCGGCGGGGCCGTGCACGAACAGGCTCGTATCGGTGCGCACGGCGTGCGCGAGAGCGCGCACGAGCTCGATCTGGCGCTCGTCGAGGGAGAACCCGGTATCCGTGGCGCGCGTCTCGATGCGCTTGAGGATGCGACCGGTCGAAGCCCTCACACGAACCGCACGGTCTGCTGCAGGCGCGTGCGCACGTCGAAGAGCTCATTACCGCCGATGTCGCGCGCGCCCGGAACTCCCCGGCGCAGCACGGTCGACAGGGCGCTGCGGCGCACCACGACGACGGGCAGGCCCTTCACACGACCGAGTTCGGTGATGGCCTGATCGAGGTCGTCATCGGGGAGCACGACGATCGCCCCGCCGAACTTCACCCGTGCCGCTTTCGCGATGACGCGCATGCGGGAGAGCAGGTCGGAGACGGGGGAGGCGTCGACCGCCTTGCCGATGATCTCGCCGCGCCGGAAGCGCACGACCTCGTCGAAGTCCTCCGACATGACGCCGTACAGGCCCGAGGGGCTCAGCACGACGTGGTCGATCTTCGCGGGGTCGTTGGCCCGTCCGCCGGTACCGGCGGCGACGTCGTGCCAGACGGTGAATCCCATGCCGAGGTCGGAGATCGTGCGGGCGGTGGACTCTTCGGCGAGAGCGTCGGCGAGCAGGCGCCGCACCTCGCGGGGCGCCGAGCGCACGAGCGCCGGGTCATAGGGATCGGCGAGCTCGACGCCGTGGCCGGCCCACTCTCGCATCAGCGTCAGATAGCGCTCGCGTCGCCATCCTCCCGGATGGCCGTAGGAGCGGGCCCGCGGCCGGGTATCTGCCGGCGGTCGGGGCGGCTGCCAGCCATCCCAGGCGGGTTCATCGGATGCTGCGCCGAACCCGTGCCCGCGGTCGTACACGGCACGCGCCTCGGCGGTTCCGACGAGCTCCCACGCTCGTTGCACGCGGATGAAGTCGGCGGCATCGCCCCCGGCATCCGGATGCGTCTGACGCAGGCGCAGGCGGAAGGCTCGCTTGATCTCGTCATCGGTGGCGGAGGGGTCGACGCCGAGCACCTCGTAGGCGGAGGCGGAGAGCGGACTGTCGAACATCACTGACCATTCTCGCCCGTCTGCGGGCCTGTCGGCGCCGGTTCAGCACGCGGGGCGGCTCCAGGCGAGGAAGGCGTCGACGAGGTTCTTCTGCACGGACGGCGCGGCGCGGCGGATCGCGTCGGGCTGCGGGCGGGTGACGGTCGCAACGGCGACGATCGTGCCGAGCGCATCGACCCGATCGTGAACGATGCCGGCCGTGTGCAGGTCGGAGAGCAACCCGTCGAGTGCGCTGACGGCACGGCTCTGAATCGTGCGCAACTCTGCCGCATCGCCCTGCGATGACCCGACGGCATCTGTGAGGGCGCCGAGGTCCATCTCGACGAGGGCGTGCACCAGGGCGGACCAGGCTGTGGCGGCATCGGCCGCGCGGGCATCGTGCGCAGCATCCACCGCTCGGCAGATCTCGTCGACGATGTCGATGGCTACGGCGTGGGCGAGTTCCTCCCGGGAGGGGAAGTTTCGGTAGAGGGTCGCGATGCCGACACCGCTGTGCGCGGCGATCGTCTCGAGGGCGAGCCCGTCGCCGTGTTCGGCGAACAGCTTGCGGGCCGTCGTCACGATCGTCTCTCGTCGCCGCAGGGCATCTGCTCGCACGCGTTCTCCTCGTCTCGGGTTGACAACCATCTTAAACCGGAGGAAAATCATCCGCATAGTAAGTGGAGGAAAGTCCTCCACTGTGAAGGGTCCACGCGATGTCCGACACGAGCGCACCGAAACCCCGCCTCCACCCCGGCTTCCTCTGGGGCGGGCTCATCATCGGGCTCTCGGCCATCCTCATCGGACTGCTGTCGCTGTTCATCCTCCCGTCGCTGCACTCCGGCGCCCGCGACGTCGCGCTCGGCATCGTCGCCGAGCAGCAGACGACCGACACCATCGAGCAGACCCTCACAGCCGAAGCCCCCGACGCCTTCGATCTCGCCTCCTACGACTCGGCCGACGACCTCGCCCGGGCCATCGAGGAGCGCGAGGTCACCGGCGGCTTCGTCATCGACGCCTCTGGGATGCAGGTGCTGACCGCCAGCGCCGGATCGACCGCAGTCTCGGCCACGATCTCCGCCACCGGAACGGCGATCGCCGCGAACCTCGGCGTCGAGGCCCAGGTCACCGACGTCGTGCCGCTGCCCGATGCCGACCCCAGCGGCGTCGGCATCGGCGGCCTCGCCTTCCCGCTCGTCTTCGGCGGCATCGTCCCCGCCGTCGCCTTCCGCTCACTGCTCCCCGGCCGTCGCGGCTGGATCCTCAGCGGCCTGCTCGGCTTCTCCGCCGTCGGCGGACTCATCGTCGCCGGCGTCCTCGCCCTCATGTTCGGCAGCATCGCCACCAGCGCCATCGTGCCCGTCGCCGCCGGCGTCGCCCTCGGCATCGCCGCCCTCGCCCTGCCCCTCGCCGGACTCTTCGAATGCTTCGGCGGCAAGGGCTTCACGATCGCCGCCATGCTCATGATGTTCGTCGGCAACCCGTTCGCCGGCATCTCCACCGGTGCCCAGTGGCTGCCGGCCGGCGTCGGCCTGATCGGACAGCTCCTTCCCCCGGGAGCAGCCGGAACCCTCGTGCGCTCGCTCGCCTACTTCGGCGGGGCGGGTGGGGGAGCGGCCGCGCTCACCCTCTCCATCTGGGTGATCGCCGGTCTCGCCCTCTGGTTCGCCGGCCCCGCGATCCGACGCGCAAAATCAACCGCCGCCGTCATCGAAGCGGACGCGGCTGAACCGGTTGTCGCAGCCTGAGACAGCGGTCGCCTGATGAGTCGGATGCCGCGGCGCGCAGCCGCGGCATCCGACTCATCGTTCGTCTGACGAAGAAATCCGAGGATCCGGCATGATCGTGTCGATCGTCGGCTTGGTGCCCGCCTGCGCCCGCCACCACACGACGAAACCGATCGCCGTGAACACGCCGTAGAAGACGTACATGAAACCGGTCGCGTAGTAGCCGGCGCTGAACAGCAGCGGCACGCCGACGACATCGACCGCGATCCAGATCAGCCAGAACTCCGTCCAGCCCTTCGCCATGCCGTACGTCGCCAGCAGCGAACCGACGAAGGTCCAAGCATCCGCCCACACCGGCTCGTATGAGCCGAGCACTCGGAACAGGGGAGTGAGGGCGACCGTCCCCGCCACCAGCACGACGACCAGGCCGATCCGGGCACCGTTCGGCGCCCACCGCGGACTCACCTGCCCGCTGTCATCGCGCGCCTGACGCCACCGCCGCCAGCCGTAAACAGCGACAGCGATGAACATCACCTGACGCCCCGCCTGGCCGAGCAGGTTCGGCAGCGAATGATCGGGGTTCAGGATCGTGCCGAGGAACACCGTCAACAGCAGAAGGTTGCCGATGATGCCCACCGGCCACGCCCACACCTTCCGGCGCATGCCGCCGAGCGCGCTCAGCAGGCCGAAGACGTTGCCGACCACCTCGCGGATCAGCAGGCTCTGCCCGCCCGGGAGCACCCAGTGCGAATTGAAGGCGTCGACGATGAAACGCAGGAATTCCAAGTTCTCTCCTCTCGGTCGTAGCTGCCGAGGGAAGAGGACGCCATGCGCGTCGCCGCGCACGGGTCACTCGTGCTTCTCCCATCCAGACTGTGACTGTCGGTACCGGAGTTCCACCGGTTCAACCTCGGCCCGTGAGGGCCTCGGGTCGCGGACTATGACCGCCGGTTCGGAATTTCACCGACCCCGGAGCACGTGTGTGTTCACGGGCAATGCTACTCCTGCAGCCCGTGGGCTCCGCCGCGTCGGCTCAGTGGGCCGCGACCTTCGCGGGGGACTCGCCGCCCTCGGTGAAGCTCGGGCGCTTGCCGATCATCCGTCCGATGAGCAGCACGACACCGACCACGACGAGCCCGACCGCGAGCCCGGCGATCGCGGAGACGATCGTCTCGCCGATCCAGGCGATGACGGCGCCGGCGGGGGCCAGCGCATCGTGGACGCCGTGCAGCATGTCGCTGAAGAGCACCAGCCCGACCTCGCCGAGGTTCGCGAGCAGCAGGTGCCCTCCGACCCAGAGCATCGCGACGGTGCCGACGACGCTGATCACACGGAACACCGCGGGCATCGAGCGAACGATCCGGGCGCCGGTGTGCCTGACCCGCTTCGATTCGTTCTTCGCCATCTTCAGGCCGATGTCGTCGATCTTCACGAGCAGCGCGACGGCGCCGTAGACGATGAAGGTCATGAGCAGGGCGATGACGGCGAGCACGGCGAGCGTCTGGCCCATGCTGAGCCCCTTGTCGAGGTTCGACAGCGAGATGAGCATGATCTCGGTCGACAGGATCAGATCGGTGCGGATCGCGCCGAAGACGAGCTTGTTCTCGTTGCGCGCGCCGCCCTCCTCATGCCCGTGGTGCAGGCCGAACCACTCGAGCACCTTCTCGGCGCCCTCGAAGCAGAGGTAGGTTCCGCCGATGATCAGCAGGAACGGCAGCACCCAGGGGGCGAAGGCGGTCAGCAGCAGCGCGATCGGGATGATGATGACGAACTTGTTGACGAGTGATCCGAGTGTGATCTTGCCCACGACCGGCAGCTCTCGGGCGGGGGAGATGCCCTGCACGTATTGCGGGGTGACGGCGGCGTCGTCGATCACGACGCCGGCGGATTTCGCGGAGGCCTTCAGCGCTGCGCTGAGGATGTCGTCGACGACGGCGAGCAGACCAACGGACATGCGTCCTCCTCAGGGGCGGAGAGTTCAGGGAAGCAAGACTACTGGCGTCCGGTGAACTCATCCATCGAGGAGTACACGTGGAAGACGCGGTCGGCGACGACGTCCCAGGCGCGCGTGGGCAGGATGCCGCGCAGCGCCATCGACAGCTTCACCGTCCAGGGTCGCAGCACCATGGGTGTTCCGCGCAGCATCCCGTTCCAGGCCGCCTTCGTCGCGCGGCGCGGGGTCATGATCGGGGTCAGCAGCGGGCCGCGGGCGCCCTCGAACATGCCGGTGGAGATGTAGCTCGGGCAGAAGGTCGTCACGGAGATGTGCCGGTAGTCGTGGGCGGCGAGCTCCAGGCGCATGGATTCGCTCCAGCCGATCATGGCCCACTTGGATGCCGCGTACACGCTCATATTGGGGTTGGCGAGGGTTCCGGCGGCGGAGGCGATGTTCAGGATGCGCTTGGGGCGGGAGGCGTCGGCGATCATATCGGGCAGCACTTCGCGGGTCAGCCACATCGCGGCCAGCGTGTTGACGCGCATGGTGCCCTCGATATCGCGCACGGGGTCGTGCTCCCAGAAGGGGGCGCCGCGCACGATGCCGGCGTTGTTGATCAGGATGTCGGGTGAGCCGAAGTCGGTGCGCACACGCTCGAGGCCGGCGACGATCTCCTCGTGGCGCGAGATGTCGACGCGGTAGGCGCGCACGCCGACGCCGGAGCGGGAGAGGTCCGCGGCGAGGGCTTTCGCGGCATCCTCATCGATGTCCCAGAGGGCGACGGCGCGGGCGCCGGCGGAGACGGCACGGCGAGCGTAGAGATCGCCCATGCCGCGTGCGGCACCGGTGATGAGGACCAGGGCATCGGTGATCGAATTCGCAGCCATGATGCCACCGTATGGCACCCCGATCCCCGAGGCGGTCAGCGGCTCTCGGCGAGGACCCGCTGCAGCGGTCGGTAGTGCTCGATGACGGCCTGGCGGTAGGCCTCCACGTCGCCGGCTCGGGCGGCGGCGATCATGTCGCCGTGCGCCTTCGCGGTGTGGTGGATGTCGTCGGGCTGGTCGATGTCGAGCTGGGGGAGGACTGCCGTGTGGACGTCCCAGAAGGCGCCGACGAGCTGGCCTGCGAGGTGGTTGCCGGTGGCCTCGAACAGTGCGGTGTGGAAGTGGCGGTCCTCTTCGAGGAAGCGCGCGCCTCGCGAGGCCTTGTCGACCATGGCTTCGACCATCTCGTCGAGTTCGCTGTAGTCGGCGCCGCGGGATGCCTCGACCACGCGCTCCGCCATGGAGAGGTCGAGCGCGAGGCGGACTTCGACGACCTCGCGGAGAGCGTCGAGGGAGCCCTCGGGGTTGATGACGCCGCGGAAGACGAGCGTCTCGACCATGGGCGCGAGCGACATCTCGCCGACGAAGGTGCCGTGGCCGTGGCGCACGGTGACGATGTCGAGGGTGGAGAGCGTGCGGATCGCCTCGCGGACCGAGGAGCGGGAGACGTCGAGGGTCTCGCAAAGCTCGGCCTCGGTGGGCAGCGGGTCTCCGGGGGCGAGGTTGCGCGAGAGGATGAGCTGCTTGATCTGACTCGCGGTCGTGGAACGTCGCATGCGTGACGCACGACTCGTGGTGGAGCTCATGGATGCACCCTCTCGTGGCTGGCGTGGAGATGTGCCGATCTTCTCACTCTTGTGTTTCGAACCGACATGTGTTTAAAGTACATCAGACATCAGATGTCCTCAAGATGTCACCTCCCACCACACAGGAGTTCACATGAATCGAAACATCACCCCCAGGCGCGGGGGTCGATTTGCCCTCGCGATCGCCGGCACAGCGGCCGCTGCGATCGTTCTGGCCGGTTGCGGCGCAGGAGCCACGACCGACAACGGCAACGCTGCAAGCGGCGAGATCGACCCGGATGCCGTCATCGAAGCGGGTATCTCGTACGCGCTCAGCGGCAGCTTCGACCCGATGATCGCCTCCGGCGCCGTCACGGTCGCCGCCAACTGGCACATCTTCGAGGGTCTCATCGACCTCGACCCCGCCACGCGCGAGCTCTACCCGGCTCTCGCGGCGGACTTCCCCACGAAGGTCGATGACACGACCTACGAGATCGACCTGCGCGAAGGCGCGACGTTCCAGAACGGCGACCCCGTCACCGTCGAAGACGTCATCTTCAGCTACGAGCGCGTTCTCGACCCGGCGAACAACTCGCTGTTCACCAGCTACATCGACTTCATCGACACGGTCACGGCCGTCGATGAGGACACGATCCAGATCACGACGGACTTCCCGTTCTCGCTGACCGAGGACCGCCTCGGCATCGTCAAGATCGTCCCGAAGGCCCTCGTCGAGGCTGACGCCGAGGCATTCGGCGCGAACCCCGTCGGCACCGGCCCGTACTCGCTCGTCTCGGCCACCCCCGAGGACAAGGTCGTGTTCGAGCGCTACGAGGACTACAACGGTCCGCGTCCGGCCCTCGCCGCAGGCATGAACTGGAACCTCCTCGCCGATGCATCGGCTCGCGTCACCGCGATGTCGACCGGCACCATCCAGGCCATGGAGGACGTCCCCTACATCGACGTCGACACCCTGGCCAACACGCCGGGCGTCGAGGTCGAGAGCGTGCAGTCCTTCGGTCTGCTCTTCTCGATGTTCAACACGCAGGCCGCTCCCTTCGACGACGTCCGCGTCCGTCAGGCGGTCATGTACGCGCTCGACACCGACAAGGTCATCGAGACCGGCATGCTCGGCAACGCCGAGGCCACGACCTCGTTCCTGCCGGAGACCCACCCGGACTACCAGGAGGCCTCGACGGTCTACAGCTACGACGCCGAGAAGGCGAAGTCGCTCCTCGAAGAGGCCGGCGTCAGCGACCTCAAGATCGACGTCCTGACCACCGACACCGGCTGGGTCAAGGAGATCGCACCGCTGATCAAGGAGTCGCTCGACGCCGTCGGCATCACGGTCAACCTGGAGATCCTCCAGTCCGCCGCCATGTACGAGCGCGTCGACTCGGGCAACTACACCGTCGCCTTCGCTCCCGGTGACCCCTCGGTCTTCGGAAACGACCCCGACCTCCTCATGAACTGGTGGTTCGCACCGGGCGTCTGGACCGAGACGCGCACGCAGTGGGCCAGCACCCCTGAGTTCGCCGAGCTCGACGCTCTCATCACCGCCGGTGCACAGCAGGAAGGCGCCGAGCAGGCGGAGACGTGGGGTCAGGCATTCGACCTCCTCTCCGAGCAGATCAGCCTCTACCCGCTGTTCCACCGTCAGCTGCCCACCGCCTGGAACCCGGAGGAACTGATCGGCTTCAAGCCGGTCCCGACCACCGGACTGTCGTTCCTCGGCGTCGGCGTCGCCGCCAAGTAACCCGAATACTGCGGCATCAGCGGGGGTGCGTCCTGGCGCACCCCCGCACCTTTTCCCCCCAGACCCCGGAAGGATCGGCTCGTGTCCAACACGCTCCGCCTCATCGGCACACGGCTCCTGCAGCTGCCGCTGATGATCCTCGGCATCACATTCCTGGTCTTCTTCGTGATGTCCTTCTCACCCGTCGACCCGGCGCGCAACGCGCTCGGCGAGACCGCCTCGGCTGAAGCCCTCGAGGCCTACCGCGAAGCCAACGGACTGAACCTTCCCCTGTTCGTCCGCTACATCAACTTCCTGCTGGGCATGGTGCAGGGAAACCTCGGCACCTACTCCGCCCGCAGCCTTCCGGTCATCGACGAAGTCGGCCGGGCATTCCCGGTCACACTGTCGTTGACCTTCTTCGGCCTGTTCATCGCCGTCATCGCCGCATTCCTCATCGGTGTCCTCGCCGCTGTGTACCGTGACCGCTGGCCCGACCAGGTGATCCGCCTCTTCGGCGTCGCCGCCCTGTCCACCCCGTCGTTCTGGCTCGCGATCCTGCTGATCCAGGCGTTCACCCTCGGGCTCGGCGTGCTCCCGGCATCCGGGCCCCTGCCCGACTTCTGGTCGGACCCGTCCGGCTGGGTAGCCCGCATGACGCTTCCCGCGCTCGCCCTGGCCGTTCCGGTCATCGGACAGCTCTCCCGCGTCGTGCGCACCTCGATGGTCGAGGAGCTCGACAAGGACTACGTGCGCACGGCCCTCGGTGCCGGCATCCCGCGCGTCGTCGTCGTCGGACGCAACGTGCTGCGCAACGCCCTCATCACGCCCGTCACGGTTCTCGGTCTGCGCATCGGCTACCTCATCGGCGGCGCGGTGGTCATCGAGATCATCTTCGCGATCCCGGGCATGGGAACGCTGATCCTCAACGGCGTGACCAACAACGAACCCAACCTCGTGCAGGGTGTGACGCTCGCCGTCGCACTGGCCTTCGTGATCATCAACATCATCGTCGACCTCCTGTACGTCCTCATCAATCCCCGAATCCGGGCGGTGTGACACTCATGCGACGCAAACTCACTGAACGGCTCTCCGTTCCCGGCCTCCGTTTCGGCGGCCTGTCCATCGGCTCGATCATCTGCATGGCGATCCTCGCGATCATCGCTCTCGCGGCGATCTTCGCTCCCGTCGTCACCGGATACGACCCGCTCGCCTCGGGCTCGCCCGTGCAGGCGCCCAGCGCCGACCACTGGTTCGGCACCGACCGTCAGGGTCGCGACATCTTCTCGCGTCTCGTCTACGGAGCCCGTTACTCGCTGGTGATCGGTCTCGGCGCCACGCTCGTGGCCCTCGCCGTCGCCTGCGTGCTGGGAACGATCGCCGCCACGGCGCCCAAGTGGATCGCCGAGATCCTCATGCGCATCATGGATGTCGTCATGTCGTTCCCCGGCATCGCGCTGGCCGCGGTCTTCGTCGCCGTGTTCGGCAAGTCCCTGCCGGTGCTCGTGCTGACGATCGCCTTCCTGTACGTGCCGCAGCTGACGCGCATCGTGCGCGCCAACATCATGGACCAGTACGGCGAGGACTACGTCTCCTCCGTCCGTGTCATGGGTGCTCGCACGCCGCGCATCATCATCAAGCACGTGGCCCGCAACGCCGCCGCTCCGGTGCTCGTGTTCGCGACGATCCTCGTCGCCGATGCGATCGTCTTCGAGGCGTCGCTGTCGTTCCTGCAGGCCGGTGTCCCGGACCCCGAGCCCAGCTGGGGCAACGTGATCGCCGCCGGACGCAGCCTGCTGATGGCCGGCGCCTGGTGGGCGACGTTCTTCCCCGGCATCCTGATCATGATCACGGTGCTGTGCCTGAACATCCTCTCCGAGGGCATGACCGACGCGATGGTCTCGCCGCGCGCCCGCAAGATCACGGCGGATGCGGCGAACACCGAGGAGTCCACGTCCGAGCTCGAGGGCGTGGCCGGCGCGCAGGACGACACGAATGTCATCCGCACGGTCGACACGGCCGTCAACCTCACGGTCCCCGACCAGGTCGGGGAAGCAGTGCCCGAGGTTCTCGTGCCCCAGACCAACGTCATCCCGCTCGCGGAGCGCCTGGAGCAGCTGCGCGAGACGGAGCTGGCCCGCACCGACCGCCTGGTCTACACCGGCGACGACGCCCCGCTGCTCGAGGTTCAGGATCTGTGCATCTCGTTCCCGCGCCACGGCGACGTCGACGTGGTCGACCACGTCAGCTTCACCGTTCGCCCCGGCGAGACGATGTCGCTGGTCGGCGAGTCCGGCTGTGGAAAGTCGATCACCTCGCTCGCGATCATGGGCCTGCTGGATGCCAAGGCCGATGTGCGCGGCAAGATCATGTTCGACGGCAAGGATCTGCTGCAGATGGATGCCAAGGAGCGCAACGCGCTGCGCGGCCACGACATCGCGATGATCTACCAGGACGCGCTCAGCTCTCTGAACCCGGCCATGCTCATCCGATCGCAGATGAAGCAGCTCACCTCGCGCGGCGGCACCCGCACCGCGGAGGAGCTCCTCGAACTCGTCGGCCTCGACCCGCAGCGCACGCTCGCGTCGTATCCGCACGAGCTCTCGGGAGGCCAGCGCCAGCGCGTGCTGATCGCCATGGCACTGACCCGCGACCCGCGCCTGGTCATCGCCGACGAGCCGACCACGGCACTCGACGTGACGGTGCAGAAGCAGGTCGTCGATCTGCTCATGCGCCTGCAGCAGGAGCTCGGCTTCGCGATGGTGTTCGTCTCGCACGACCTCGCGCTCGTCGCCGAGCTCACCCACCGCATCACCGTGATGTACGCGGGTCAGGTGGTCGAGCAGGGCACCACCCGCGAGGTGCTGACGCAGCCGGTCCATGAGTACACGCAGGGTCTGCTCGGCGCCGTCCTCTCGATCGAGGCCGGATCCGACCGTCTGCACCAGGTCACGGGCGTCGTCCCGTCGCCGCGGGACTTCCCTGCGGGCGACCGGTTCGGGCCGCGTTCCTCCGACCCCGCGCGCTACGCGGGCGTCACCCCCGAGCGCCGGCTCATCCCCGGCACCGAACACAGCTACTCCGCGCATCCCGAGGATGCGCCCGTCGAAGCGATCGGAGCGGGACGATGAGCGAAGCCGTCATCGAACTGAAGGACGTCCACGTGCGTTACAAGACGCGCACATCGACGATCTTCCAGCGCAACTACGTGGATGCCCTCGCGGGCGTCTCGCTCACCGTGAAGCGCGGGCAGACGCTCGGCATCGTCGGCGAGTCCGGGTCGGGCAAGTCGACCTCGGCGAAGGTGCTCATCGGGCTCGAGAAGCCCACGAGCGGTCAGGTCGTCTTCGGCGGCGAGACCGTGCGCTCCTTCACCCCCGCGGTGCGCAAGCGCCTGGGACGCATCCTCTCGGTCGTGTTCCAGGACCCCGCGACGGCGCTCAACGCCCGCATGACGGTGCGCGATGCGCTGATCGACCCGATGCAGGTGCACCGCCTCGGCACGCCGGCATCGCGCGACCGCAAGGTGCGCGATCTCATCGGACTCGTCGGGCTCCCGGCATCCGCTCTGGACGCCCTGCCCAGTCAGCTCTCGGGCGGCCAGCGCCAGCGCGTCGCGATCGCCCGTGCGCTCGTGCTCGACCCGCAGGTCATCGTCGCGGATGAGCCGACCAGTGCGCTCGATGTCTCCGTGCGCGCACAGATCCTCAACCTGCTCACCGACCTCAAGGACCAGCTGGGGCTCGGAATGGTGTTCATCTCGCATGACATTCAGACCGTGCGCTACCTGTCCGACGAGATCGCGGTCATGAACAAGGGGCGCGTCGTCGAGTTCGGCGATGCTGCACAGGTCTTCGACAACCCGTCGAACGACTACACCCGAACGCTGCTGGGCGCCGCGCCCTCGCTGCTCGAACTCAACCACTGATACCGCACTACCGAAACGACCGGATAATCATGTCTGCACCCATCACCTTCACCGGTGTCATCCCGCCCGTCGCGACCCCGATGCTGCCCGATCACTCGATCGACTTCGCTTCGCTGGAGCGCCTCGTCGACTACCTGATCTCCGCCGGCTGCTCCGGCCTGTTCGCCCTCGGTTCGACCGGTGAGACGGCCTACCTGACGGACGACCAGCGCGTCGAGGTGCTGCGCACCATCGTCGCGACCGCCGAGGGCCGCGTCCCGGTCATCGCCGGCGCGATCGAGCTGACGGCGGCGCGCACCGCGCACCTCGCGCAGCGCCTGGTGGAGGCGGGTGCAGATGCGATCGTCACGACCGCGCCGCTGTACACGCTGAACTCGCAGTCCGAGATCGCCGACCACTTCCGCACCATCGCCGCCGCGATCGACGCACCCCTGTGGGCGTACGACGTGCCGGTTCGCGTGCACTCGAAGCTCGGCATCGACCTGCTCATCCAGCTCGGCAAGGAGGGCGTCGTCCACGGCGTCAAGGACTCCTCGGGCGATGACGTCGGATTCCGTCGTCTGCTGGCGGCCAACGAGGCCGCGGGCCGCCCGCTGCAGCTGCTGACCGGTCACGAGATGGTCGTCGACGCGATGCTGCTGGCCGGCGCCGATGGCGTCGTCCCCGGCGTCGCGAACGTCGAGGCCGAGGGCTACGTGCGCCTCTTCGACGCCGCGGCCCGCGGCGACTGGGATGCTGCGCGCGCCGAGCAGGAGCGCATCAACCGCATGTTCGACATCGTGTTCCAGCCCACCGGCCTGTCCGGTGACGCGACGGGCGTCGGCGCCTTCAAGGCCGCCATGCACGCCCGCGGTCTTATCGATCACGCGACCATGGCCGCGACCGTCACCCCGCTGGATGACGAAACCGTGCAGAAGGTCCGCGGCATCCTCGCGGGCGTGGATCTCCTCCCCGTCGCAACCGCCTGATGGCCGAGGTCGTCCTCGCCGTCGACATCGGCGGCACGAAGACCGCGGCGGCACTGGCTGATCGCAACGACGTGCCCCTGGCCACCGTGGTGGCGCCGACTCCGGCGGCGGAGGGGGCGACAGCGGTCATCCGCACCGTCATCGACCTGGCCGAGCAGCTGCTCGCCGCCGCTGATCCCGACACCCGCCTCGTGGGCGTCGGGATCGGCACGGCCGGCGTCGTCGACACCACCCGCGGCATGATCGTTTCGGCCACCGACACGTTCGCCGACTGGCCGGGCACCCGCGTCGCCGACCTCGTCCGCGAGGGCCTCGGCGACCGCCTGCCCGCCGGAGCGCCCATCGCCGTGCAGAACGACGTCGACGCGCATGCGTTCGGCGAGTTCACCCATGGGGCGGCGGCCGGAGCATCCAGTGCCCTGATCATCGCGGTCGGCACGGGCGTCGGTGCGGGCATCGTGCTCGGCGGTCAGCCGCTGCGCGGGGCTCACCACGTCGGCGGCGAGATCGCCCACCTGCCGGTTCCCGGCGCCGAGCACCTGCGCTGCCCCTGCGATCGCATGGGGCACCTGGAGGCCATCGGCAGCGGCATCGGCCTCTACAACCACTTCCTGTCGCTCGGCGGCGACACCTCGGTCGTCAACGCCCGCGGCGTGGCGGCCCGCGCCGCCGAGGACCCGATCGCGGCGCGAGCGATCGCCGAGTCGGCGGCATCCGTCGGCCGGGCCATCGCCGGGGCCGCGACCCTGCTCGACCCGGAGCGCGTCGTCGTCACCGGCGGCGTGCCGAACATCGGCGACGCCTGGTGGGAGCCCATGCTCGCAGCCTTCCGCGCCGAGGCGATCGACGCCCTG
The DNA here is from genome assembly GCF_054798215.1 of Microbacterium sp. GXF6406. NCBI lineage: Bacteria > Bacillati > Actinomycetota > Actinomycetes > Micrococcales > Microbacteriaceae > Microbacterium > Microbacterium sp. GXF6406. Next base: position 94,194 of record NZ_JBSJZH010000008.1, read on the forward strand.
CAGAACACCCCGATCCTCGCCGGTACGCTTGGCGATGACGCACCGCTGCGCGGAGCCGCAGCCGCCGCTTGGAGAAACTGATGCGATTCACCGACACCCTCGAGCGCCTGCGCGGCGGTCTGACCGTCTCCTGCCAGGCCTACCCCGGGGAGGCGATGCGAGACCCGAACACGATGGCCCAGATCGCCCAGGCGGCGATCGTCGGCGGCGCTTCCGCGATCCGCGTGCAGGGCATCGCGGACATCCGCGCGGTGGCCGATCTGCCCGTGCCGATCGTGGGCCTGTGGAAGGACGGCGAGGATGACGTGTTCATCACGCCGACCCTCGAGCATGCGATCGCCGTGGCGGATGCCGGGGCCGACATCGTCGCGATCGATGGCACGCGTCGTCCGCGCCCGGATGGCCGCACGCTCGCCGAGACGATCGCGGGCCTGCGCGCCCACTTCGCCGAGACGGGGCGGGATGCCCTGATCATGGCCGATTGCGGATCCCTCGAGGATGCCGTCATGGCCGAGGCGGCGGGCGCCGACATCCTCGGCACGACGCTGTCGGGCTACTCCGGTGAGCGTCCGAAGACGGACGGGCCCGACCTCGAACTGATCGGTCTGATCGCCGAGCAGTGCACCAAGCCCATCTGCGCCGAGGGGCGCATCCATACTCCGGCGCACGCCGGCGCCGCCATCGACGCCGGCGCGTTCACGGTGTGCGTCGGTACTGCCATCACGCATCCGTCGACCATCACGTCGTGGTTCGCCGCGGCCGTGAAGGAGGCGGGCGCAGAATGACCGCTCCGATCCTCGTCAGCGCCTATCCGGTCTCGCCCGCGTTCGTGAACTGGGACCCGGTTCTCGAGGGCGAGCTGCTCCCGGCGATCTGCGCGCTGGAGGGGGTCGCGGGTCTCGAGATCCCGTGGCTGGGCGGGATCCACAAGTTCGATGACGCCTGGTTCCTCGAGAACGTTCCGGCCGTGCCGCTGGCCGTGACTCCGATCCCGTTCGTGATGGGCCGGCTCGCGGCATCCGCGGACTACGGCATCGCCTCGACCGATGAGGGCGGCCGTCGCGCCGCGATCGAGGACCTGCGCCGCGTCGCGGCGGATGTCGCCCGCATCGAGGGCGAGAGCGCCGCGCACACGGCCGTCGTCACCCTGCACACGGCGCCCCGCGCGACCGGGTCGGTCGAGGCGCTGGCCCGCTCTCTCGATGAGATCGCGGCGATCGACTGGTCTGGCGCACGCCTGGCGATTGAGCACTGCGATGCTCACATCGAGGGGCAGATGGCCGAGAAGGGCTTCCTGTCGCTGGCCGACGAGATCGCCGCGATCGAGAGCTCGGCAACACCCGTGGGCGTCTGGATCAACTGGGGCCGTTCGGCGATCGAGCTGCGAGATGCGGATGCCGTGACCGAGCAGATCGCTCAGGCGGCCGAGTCAGGGCATCTGCTGGGTATGGCGCTGTCGGGCGCCGCGGCGACCTCGACGCCGTACGGATACCCGTGGATCGACGCGCATCTGCCGATCGCCTCGACATACCCGGCATCCGAATCGATCCTCGATGACGCGCATGTCGCGGCGGCGATCGCCGCCGCCGGCGACGTCCCCTGGCTGGGTCTGAAGGTCGCGCGCCGTCCGGATGACGAGACCGCGGCTGCCGCCCTCGCCACCGTCGAGCGCAACCTCGCGGTCGTTCAGCGGGGCTGAGCAGGCCTCTGCGGCGCCTCAGGGCGCCGCAGATCCCGTTCGGGTGATCAGAGCCCGCCGTCGATGAGGCGGCGCAGCCAGCGTTCGTGAGCGCGGTGCGCCTCTTCGGAGACGACCGTGTCCTCGACGACGCAGTCGGAGGCGTGGAAGGCCCCCGACCAGACGTGGAGCTCGGCCTGGTTGCCGGCCGCCCACAGGGCGCCGGCGAAGCCGGTGACCGAGTCGCGGAAGATCTCGGCGGAACCGACGTCGAGGAACGTCGGCGGAAGGCCGTGCAGGTCGGTGCGCTCGCCCGGAGGCGTCGATGCGGACCCGCTCAGGGCCGCTTCCCAGCAGGATTCGTTGGAGGCCCGGCTCCAGGAGGGGTCTTCGGCGAACTGCGCGGCCGAGACGGTGTCGCGCCGGTCGAGCATGGGGCAGATGAGCAGCGATCCTGCGAAGGGGATGGCGCGATCACGGCATTCGAGTGCGACGGATGCTGCGAGCCCGCCGCCTGCGCTCTGGCCGGCGATGACGACCGGGAGGCCGTCTGCGGCCGCCTGTTCGACGATGCGGACGAGGTGCTCGATGATGCGGTCGTGCGGCGTCTCGGGAACGAGCGGGTACTCGGCCGACCAGACCTCCAGCTGCAGGGCGGCGGCGTGGCGGGCGAGCACATCGGCGCCGTCGAGGCGGCTGCCGGCGATGAGCCCGCCGCCGTGGAAGAAGACCACCCGCAGGCGCGATTCGACGCCGGGGGAGCGGAAGACCGTGACGTCGGGGGAGAGATCCTCGGTGACGAGGCCGTGCGCCTGGCGGATCGCCTCGATCGTCGTGGAGCGCTCGACGGCGATGGCCCGGTAGGCGAGCATCTCCTCGTGCGTCGTGACGGCGGCCGGGAGCGCGTCGGCGATCGTGCGCCAGCCGTCGACGAGGGGCGCGGCGATGCGGGGTCGCGCGGCGTCGGGGAGGTTCGGTGTCGTGGGGGTGTGCAGCGGCTTAGACATCAGATGTCTGATACTTCCATGAAGTTCGGGGCGTGTCCACGCGGTTGTGCGCAGGTGCTTCGGAAGGGGGCGGGGTCACACGAACCCGCCGATGCGGAGGCGCCCTTCGTTCCAGTTGCTGTCCGTGCGGCGGGGGATCCATGTTCGGGTGCCGCTGTTGTAGGTCATGTCGTTGGTGACCAGGTCGGTCCAGCCGGTGAGCAGCTCGGCCATGCTCGGGGCGAGAACACGGAACCTGTCGTGGTCCCAGCGGCCCTGGACGGCGATCGATCCCGAGCTCAGCTGGAGAAGCACGGTCCGTTCACCGTCGGTTGCGAGCGGTATCAACGAACCGCGAGGCGCCGACTGGAGAAAGACCGGGCACCACGGGGTCGGTGAACCGCTTTCATCGTGGTAGTAGCTGTCGAATCCGTCTTTCAGGAATCGAGACTGCTCGGGTGTGAGCTTCTGGAAGCTCCCGAAAACGGGCGTGTAGCTCCCGTCTTCTGCGGGTGCCGGCCCTCCCCAGTCGAGCCACTGTTCGAGTTCGTGGCGGATGCTTCGCGCATGCGGATCGCATGGATCCCGGCGGACATCCGCTGCGCTGGGTGCCTGCATGGCCACTCCGGCCTCGATGAGGGCGGCTTCGAACGCCGCGAGGGGCAGGGTGAAATCGGACAAGAAGATCATCTCGCAGTGCAAATGTGAGTTGTTGGGACTCTGCCTGGCATTGGAATTACTAGGAATTCAACCCCGGGAATAGTTTGTGAAGCGCCCTGGGTCTGATGGAGACTCGCGCTATTTGATTCCGACCAGCAGGTTGCGGTCGCTCTGGACAGCATAGAACGCGTTCTCGAACTCCGCGGGCGGGACGTCGTCGAGGTACCCGTGGAGGCGTTGCGTGTTGTGCCAGTGCACCCAGCCGAGAGTCGCGAGCTCGAGGTCCTCAACGGTCTTCCACGGCCCGGACCTCGCGGGTCCGCGGACGAGCTCGGTCTTGTAGTACCCGTTGACCGTCTCCGCCAGAGCGTTGTCATACGAATCGCCGACGGTTCCGATCGACGGTGTAGCGCCGATCTCCGCGAGGCGTTCGCCGTAGCGAATCGACGTGAACTGACCGCGTCGCTGTGGCATCGGAGGTCGTCGTGGTGGGCGCCTCGGGACCAGCGGGCCATCTCGATCGCGTCGAGGACCATCTCGGTGCGCATGTGCGACGCGACCCGCCACCCCACGATCATGCGAGAGAACGTGTCGACGATGAAGCACACGTAGGCGACGCCGGCCCATGTCGGCACGAAGGTCAGATCTGTCACCCAGAGCCGGTTCGGCGCGGTTGCGGTGAACTCCCGCTTCACGAGGTCCGGGTGCCGCGACGACGTCGGATCCGGCCGCGTCGTCTTCACTCGCTTCGACCGTCTGGCACCCTCGATCCCGGCGACCCGCATCAGCCTGGCGGTCTGGTCTCGGCCGATCATGATCCCCGCGCGGCGGGCGGCCTTCCAGAGCTTACGGACCCCGTAGACGCGGTAGTTGCTCTCCCAGAGCTCAACGAGCTGCGGGATCAGCTCCTCGTCCCGCAGAGCGCGTGCCGACGGGGCGCGGGTCTTGGCGGCGTAGTAACTGCTCGGAGCCACCTGCAGCAGTCTGCAGATGAGCTCGACTCCGAGCCGGCGACCGTCAACCCGGTCGTCCTTGTTCGCGTCGATGAACGCGACTACTTCCGGTAGTGGCGGTCGAGCTCCGCCCCGAAGAAAGACGCGGCCCGCTTCAGCACCTCGTTGGCCCGGCGAAGCTCCCGGTTCTCTTGCTCGAGCTCTTTCACCCGCTGCGCCTCGGCGCTGCTCACCCCCTGGGTGACGCCGTCGTCGATGTCGGCCTGCTTGACCCACATCCGCACGGACTCGACGCCATAGCCGAGCTGCGTCGCGACCCGCTGCACCGTCCCTTGCGTGACGCCGAGCTCGGCACGCAACGTCCTCACCATCCGCACCGCGGCGGCCTTCTCCTCGACCGAGTAGCGACGCGTCGTCGGCTTCCCATTCGCCAGTTCCTTCGGCATAACCCCATCCTCGTTTCCAAAGTCAGGAGCCTCCAACAAACTCAGGGCGCTTCATACTCGCCGTCCTCGACGTCGAAGATGAAGTAGGTCTCGTTGTCGTGAGCGTCGGCGCACGGCACGGCGGGCACCTCGGTGACCATCTCGCCGCCTTCGTCGTCGAAGCAGTCGCCGACCTTCATCTCGAAGGCGCTGACGTCACCGGCTTCGGTGACCTCCTCGGTGGCGGCGTCGCGCGTTGCGGTCTGGCTACAGCCGGTGAGGGCGATGCCGGCGATCAGGAGGGTTGCGGCAAGGAAGGAGGTGCGAGGACTCATGTGTCGACTCTCTGAGTGAGGGCAGGGTGAAACCCGGCGAATGCTGGGCTATGCCTCATGCATTACCGAGGAGGCCGACGGCGATTTCGTGGACGGTGTGCGATCTGTGGATGGCGATCGGGGCTTCGTCGTCACGGTTCAGCGCGCTCCGCGTCCCGGCCGGAAGACGCTCACCGAGGGGTCCCCGAGGATCCAGAATCGCCAGGGGAAGGTCGCCGTCCCCGCCACCCCTGCCACGCCCACACGGGGTCCGCTCGCGACCTCCCGCACCGGTTCGTCGAGCAGGTCCAGCCGCGCGACGGAGCCGGAGGGACCCGGCTCTGCCGACACGGCATCGAGGCCGTCATCGACGGGATGGCGCAGCCCGCTCGCCTGACCGAACCGGCCGGGACCGCGGGCGAGATCACGTTCGCGGATGTCCGGGACGCACGACACGGCGTCCGCTCGGTCCCGTGTCCGCGCCTGGCGGCGTCGCCGAGCGTCATCCGATCCCACGACGACCTCGCCGGCGCGCAGCAGCACCCCTCCGGCGGACCCGGCGGACCCGGTCACGACGTTGACGCACGAGTGGATGCCGTGGCTGAGGTACACGTAGAGATGCCCGGGCTCGCCCCACATCGTGGCGTTGCGAGCGGTCATCCCCATGCGCGCGTGTGATCCGGGGTCGGCCACCGGCCCCGTCCCGAGGCCGTGATAGGCCTCGACCTCGGTGATCCGCAGCACCACCTCCGCACCGTCGACCACGGTGGCGAGGAGTCCGCCGAGGAGGCGCGGGGCGACGTCGACCGCAAGGCCGCCCAACTCCGTCCGCGTGGCGCGGTGGTGGCTCACCGCTCGCGCCTTCCCCGGGCGAGGCGCGGCACGAGCCGCACCAGGACGACCATGCCGATCAGCTCGACGAACGTCTGCGTGATGACCACGAGGGGTGTGAGGGCGAGCGGGGCGGGCAGCGCCGTCGCGAGCGGCAGGACCACGAGCGAATTCCGTGTCGTGCCGCTGAAGATCACGGCCCGTGTGCCGGCGTCGTCGACGCGAAGCATGCGGCCCACGCCGACCCCGGCGACGACCATGATCACGATGAACACCGCGAACACCGGTACCACGACGGCCAGGCGGCTGACCGAGCCGCCGACGGCACCCGCATGCGCGGCGACGACCACGGCGAGGGTGGCGGCCAGGAGCGGCACCATCGCCGCCAGCATGCCGTCTCGCACCGCCGCGGCGATGGAGTGCCGGTGCGCGAGCGCCTGGGTGAGTGCCGCGGCGGCGAGGGGGAGGACGATGAGCAGGACGAAGGCACGGACGAAGGGGGCCGGATCGATCGCCGCGACGGCGTCCTCACCGAGGAACAGCCACAGGTATCCCGGCAACGCGAGCAGCTGCGCGATCATCAGCACGGGGGTGAGCGCCAGAAGGCGATCCGCGGAGCCGCCCGCGAGCCGAGTGAACACGATCACGTAGTCCACGCACGGAGCCAGCAGCACCAGCAGCACCCCGAAGACGAGAGCGGGGTCGTCGGCGACGAAACGGGACAGCACGTAGGCGACCACCGGCACGACGACGAAGTTCGTCGCGGCGACAGCCCCGAGGAAGCGGCGATCGCCGAATGCGGCGACCAGGTCGGTGAGGGGAACACCGAGGAACGTGGCGAACAGCAGCAGCGCCAGTATGGGTTCGACGGCGACCGTGGCATGCGACGCGCTCGGCACCATCACGCCGATCACCGCGGCGACGGCGATGGTCACGAGGTAGATCGGCACCTGGCCGCGCTCGGCGCGCGCCGCGAACGACGTCATGCGATCGCCTTCCGGATCGGTGCTCACCCGTCGAGCCTACGGGGGTCTCAGAGCGCCGCGACGCCCCACAGCTGATCGCGCGCGGTCTGGCGGCTGAGGTGCAGGGCGCCGTGCAGCTCGACGTTCTCTCCCACGCGTCCGATGCGCATGTGCGCGGCGAGGGGAGACACCGAGGCGAACTCCTGCTCGACGCGGGCGGCGAGGGCTTCACCCCCGGCGAGGGCCGTGGAGCCCTGCAGCACGAACAGTCCGGGGTCCACCACCGATGCGATCGAGGCGCAGCCGACCGCGATGCGATGGGCGACCTCGGTGAGGAAGTCCTGATGGCCGGGGTCGACCGACGAGGCGGCCTTGCGCAGCAGCGATGCCGGCGTGCCGGTGAGGCCGCGCTCGGCTGCGAGGGCACGGAGGCCCGCGTTTCCGATGAGAGCCTGCAGGTCGCCGTCGAACCCGCCGGTGCGCGGCTGGATCGGCATGACGGGGGCTCCGGGAACCGGGGTGTAGCCGATCTGCCCCGCGGCTCCGTTCGAGCCGGTGAGCGGTGCTCCGTTGATCATGAGGCTCGAGCCGACGCCCGTGCCCACCCACACCAGGGCGAAGGTCTGGCGTCCGCGCAGATCATCGGTGAGGCCCTCGGCGTACGCGGCAAGGTGAACGCCGTTCATGAGGCTCACGGGCATGGGGAGTTCGGTGCGCAGAGGGTCGAGGAGCTGTCCCTGCAGACGCGGCAGGTCCCACGAGAAGCCGAGGTCACCGGTCGTCGGGTCCACGATCCCGGGGACGCCGACGATGCTCTGCTGCAGCAAGGCGACGTCGACGGAAGCCTGCGCGGCCGCCTCGCGAACCGTCGCCGCGATCTGATCGGCGAGCGGGCCGCGATCGATCGCGGCCGTCGTCGTGCCGAGGGTCGGGCCTCCCGCCACGTCGCCGATGGCGGCCGTGATCTTGCGGTCGCGGATGTTGACCGCGGCGACGTAGGCGCGTCCGGGCACGAGTGCATAGAGCAGGGCACGAGGCCCGGGGCGGGTCTGGCGCTCCTCGCCCACCGAGTGGATGAGGCCTGCCGCCTCCAGGCGCTTGAACAGGTCGATCGCCGTGGGCTGGGAGACTCCCAGGGAATCACGCACGTGGGTGCGACTGGCGGGGCCGTGCTCGGCCAGGAGGTCCAGCGCACGGCGTTCGTTGAACTGCCGGGTGATCACCGCTGCGCTCCGGGTGCCGACATCGGCGAGCGGAGTCTCTGTCATCGGATCACGCGGCCTTTCGGTGGTTGCTCGGAGTGTATCGCTCCGCATGCCTCGCGCGCACTTCGCGGGGCGGCGGTTGCGCTGACATCGGATCTCTGTAGATAATCTTGTCAGGCACCTACATGAAATGTGCGAAAAACGCCGGGAAACTGCGGGTTCGACTTTTGACGCCGCTGGTTAATTAATCAGCGAGTTACCTAATCGTGACGAGAAAAGGTCGGATGTATGTTGAACGACGGCATCGTGCATGCATAGGGTGAACGAGCGGAATCCTCCCGAAAAGGGCCCGCGAACCATGACTAGGGCGTCATTCGAGACGACGGTCATCCGATGTATGTCATGCGCCGTCGGCGCCGAAGGAGTTCAATGATGAGAAAATTCGTCGTCAGCACGGCCGCGATGGTCGCAGTCGCCGGCCTCGCCCTCACCGGATGCGCAAGCAACGCCGGATCCGATGACACCGCAGCCGGTGGCGCACCCGCGCCCGACGTGAGCTGCGAGACCCCCGCCCAGAACATCGACGACAGCGTCATCGACACCTCGAAGCTCGAGGGTGAGATCACGTTCCAGACCCAGGGCCTCAAGGGCACGTTCGACGACTTCTTCGAGAAGCAGATCGCCGACTTCGAGGCCGAGCACCCCGGCACCACCGTGACGTGGACCGACATGGGCGGCGACGCCGACTTCGACACCAAGATGGTGACGCAGGCCGCGAACTGCTCGATGGCCGACGTCATCAACGTTCCGTCCTCGACGGTCCTCGCCCTGTCGCAGGCCGACCTGCTGCTCGACTTCGACACCAAGGCTCCGGGCATCGGCGACAAGTTCGTCCCGTCGGTGTGGGAGTCCATCGGCCTCGGTGCCGACGGCGCACACACGGCCCTGCCCTGGTACTGGGGTCCGTTCATCACGACGTACAACAAGGACGTCTTCGAGCGCGCGGGCCTGGACCCCGAGGTCGCTCCCGCCACGATGGACGAGTACTTCGAGTTCGCCAACACCATCGCCGAGGCCGGCAAGGGTGACTTCGCGATCTACGGCAACACCGACTGGTACCTGCTGAACCAGTGGCGCAACATGGGCGTCGAGATGATGAACGCCGACACCGACGCGTTCACCTTCGCCGAGGACGAGCGTGCGCTCGAGTGGCTCGAGCAGATGGCCGCCCTCTACGAGAACGGCGGAATCCCGAAGGACTCCATCATCGGAGACCTCGACCAGTCCAAGGCCTTCAACGCCGGCAACCTCGCCTTCGGCACCCCGAACGCCTCGTTCCTGCGCAGCGTCCGCGAGAACAACGCCGAGGTCTACGCCTCGACCGGCGTCGGCTTCGACACGGTTCCCGAGGGTGAGAAGGCCCTCTTCTCGGGTCAGTACATCGGCGTCTCGGTGACGACGGAGAACACCCCCCTCGCCGTGGCCTGGGCCGAGCACATCACCTCGGCCGAGCAGGAGCTCGCCTGGGTGAACTACGGCATCGAGACCGAGACCACGGTCATCTTCCCGGTCGCGACCGAGGCTCTCGAGCAGCTCACCGACGTCGAGGTCGACGAGACCGACGCCATGAGCCGCGCCCGCGCGATCGCCGCCGAGTCGGCCCAGAACGCCACCGCCTACGCACCCGACTTCTACGTCACCGGTGCCGTACAGCGTGCGCTCGTGGACAACGTGAACCTCGCCATCGCCGGTCAGGCTGAGCCCGCCGAGGCTCTCGCGACCGCCGAGAAGGAGATGAACTCCCTGCTGAAGCGCCTCCTGGCCGACTGACGCACCCGACGGGCGTCGCCGAACTCCGGCGGCGCCCGTCGCCACCTCCGAGGATCACCCGATCCCCACCTCCGAGGAAAGGAAGCGAGCATGACCTCGCTCGACACCGCGGCAGCGGTCACGACACCACCGGAATCCGGTCCGCGCCCCGCGCGCCGACAGGGACGCGCCCCCGCCCGTGATCTCAACGGAGCAGCGCGGTTCCGCCCGTGGTGGATGCCGTGGCTGTGGCTCTGCGTGCCGATCGGCGTCGTCGCGGCGTTCTACCTCTACCCCTTCCTCAACATCGCGTTCCTGTCATTCACCGACGCCAGCCCCCTCTCGGGCAAGGGCGACTTCGTGGGCATCGAGAACTACGAGTACGTGCTGAGCGATCCGGACTTCTGGAACGCCGTGCTCAACTCCCTCGTGTACGCGGTCTGCGTCGTGCCGATCATCGTGATCCTGCCGCTGCTGCTCGCCCTCCTGGTGAAGGACCGCGTTCCCGGCATCGGCGTGTTCCGCGCCCTCTTCTACGTGCCCGCGATCAGCTCGACCGTCGTCGTGTCGCTGGCGTGGACGGCGCTGCTGAAGGACAACGGCTCCATCAACAACCTGCTGATGAACGTCGGCATCATCGATGAACCGCTCGCGTTCCTCACCGGCCGCTGGTTCCTGCTGTTCTCGGCCATGGCCGTGACCATCTGGCAGGGCCTGCCGTACTACATGATCATGTACCTCGCCGCGCTGTCGAACACCGACCGTTCGCTCTACGAGGCGGCCGCAATGGACGGCGCCGGCCCCGTTCGCCGCTTCTTCACCGTCACCGTTCCGAGCGTCCGCGTGATGATGACCCTCGTCGGCGTGCTGTCGATGATCGGCTCGATCAAGGTCTTCGCCGAGGTGCACCTCCTCTCCAACGGCTCCGGCGGCATCGGCGGACAGTCCGAGACCCTCACGATGTACATCCGCGCCGTGGGTCTGGACCCGACCTACGGTTCGCTCGGACAGGGCTCGGCCGGTTCGGTGTTCCTCTTCCTCCTCACGCTCGGCCTCCTGATCCTCAGCCAGCGTCTCGACCGAAAGGCGGAGGAGCAGTCATGACCACCGCGATCCGCCCCCCGCGCCGCCGCCGCTCTGCGGCCTTCGGTTCCCTGACGGGACCCGCCCTCGTTCGCCGCTACGTCATGCTCGTGGTGGTGGGCCTGCTGCTCCTCGGCCCTCTGGTGCTTCCCCTCATGGCCGCCTTCAAGGCGCCGGGTGAGCCGGTCTTCGGCCAGGGCGCCACCCTCCTTCCCCAGACCTGGTCGCTCGACGCCTTCGTGAAGCTGTTCGAGCAGACCGAGATCGTCCGCTACATCGGCAACTCGCTGTTCGTCGGCGTGCTGACGGTCATCTCCGCCGTCGTGCTGTCGACCCTCGGCGGATACATGCTGTCGCGGCGCGGATGGCGCGGACGCGGCGTCGCCGTGACGATGGTCATGGCGACCATGATCTTCCCGTTCGAATCGATCATGCTCTCGCTGTTCTCGCAGGTGCGCGACCTCGGACTCTACGACACGCTGTGGGGCATCTGGCTGCCGATGATGCTCGGGCCCTTCCACCTGCTGCTCATGCGCGCCGCGTTCATGGGCATCCCGGAAGAGGTCGAAGACGCCGCCTTCCTCGACGGCGCAGGTGAGTGGCAGCGCTTCTGGCACGTCTTCCTGCCCCAGGTGCGCGGCTCGCTCACGATCGTCGCGCTGACCGCGTTCATCGGCGCGTGGCAGGACTACCTGTGGCCGTTGCTGGTCACGCAGTCGTCCGAGAACACCACGATGATGCTCGGCATCGCCCAGCTGCAGTCGTCGTTCGGAACCGACTACCGCGTCGTGCTCGCCGGAGCCATCGCCGCGCTCGTACCCATCGCCCTGGTGTTCTTCTTCACTCAGAAGCACTTCTTCCGCGGCATCGAAGAGGGAGGACTGAAGTTCTGATGACTGCACATGAGACTCCGCAGATCGAAGGCGTCGAGATCGACCTCGGCGTCGACGAGGTCGACTACATCTGGCCCGAGGCCCCGCGCACGCGGGCAGCACTCGAGCACTGGCAAGACCTCAAGGTGGGCGTGCTGATCCACTGGGGCATCTACTCGCACATCGGCCAGGCCGGTTCCTGGTCGCTGCACCGCGAACACCTTGGGGACTTCACCGACACCCCCGCCGACTGGACGGGAACCGACGCCGAGTACCACGATTGGTACCGCGATCAGGCTCGGGCCTTCACGGGGGAGGACTACGACCCCACCGAGTGGGCCAAGGCATGTGCGGGCGCCGGGGCGAAGTACATGATCTTCACCGCCAAGCACCACGACGGCTACGCCATGTACGACACCCGCTTCTCCGACTTCAAGTCGACGTCGGAGTCCAGCGGCCTGCGCCGTGACGTGTTGGCGGAGACCTTCGACGCCTTCCGCGCAGAGGACGTCGAGGTGGGCGTCTACTTCTCCAAGGCCGACTGGAATCACCCCGGCTACTGGGATCGCGCTCTGCCGGTCACCGACCGCTTCCACAACTACGACATCGCCGAACGGCCGCGTCAGTGGCGCTCGTTCGTCGACTTCACCCACGCACAGCTCGACGAGCTGATGACGCGTTACGGCACCGTCAGCGCCCTGTGGCTCGACGCCGGGTGGGTGCGTGACGAGGCCGAGCCCATCGACATGCCGGCGATCGCCGCCGCGGCGCTCGAGGCGCAGCCCGACCTCCTCATCGTCGACCGCACGGTGCACGGACCCCACGAGATGTACCGCACCCCGGAAGAGGTCATCCCGCCCCGTCGCCTCGAGGGGCCGTGGGAGTCGTGCATCCCGATGACCGACCACTGGTGCTCGATCGTGGTCGACGAAGAGGCGCGATCGTTCGATGAGATCCTGCGCGAGCTCGTCGCCGTGGTCACGCGCGGCGGCAACTACCTGATCGGCGTCGGCCCCGACGCGACCGGACGCCTGTCGTCGTCGGTCGCCGAGCGCCTCGCCGAGCTGGGCCGATGGCTCGACGTCAACGGCGACGCGGTGTACGGCACGCGCCCCTCCGACGTCCCGGTCTCGGGCCCCGTCCGCGAGTGGGCGGCCACGCATCGCGGGACGACCGTCTACGCGTTCGGCGTCGGCGCCGGCGCGGAAGAGCGCCTGAGTGTCGGAGGCCCGATCGCGTCGGCTCGCCTCATGGACGGCACCTCCCTCGTCGTCGACGGTGAGGTCGTGATCGTCCCGGCGTCGTCCGACCTCGTGCGCGTCGTCGTGATCGAACAGGCGGACGTGTGACCGACCTGCATATTCCTGCTCCGGAATACACCCGCGCGGTACGCCCCTCGGCGCGCGTCGAGACGGATGCCGACGAGCTCAGCCTCAACGGCGAGTGGGGATTCCGCCTGCGTGGCGTCCCGGAGGCGGACGGCACGATCGCGGTGCCGAGTCACTGGGTGCTGCCCACGGGAACGGTCCGCGGAAACCCCGCGTACACCAACCTCGTCTTTCCGATTCCGGTGGACCCGCCCCATCTGCCGCAGGAGAACCCGACGGCAGAATACGCACGATCGGTCGTGATTCCGGATTCCTGGCTGGTCGGCGGACGGATCCTGCTGCGCACGGACGGCATCGAATCGCATGCCGAGGTGTTCGTCGGCGGTCGCCGTGCGGGATCGCGCTTGGGGTCGCGCCTCGTGCACGAGCTCGACATCACGGACCTCGTCACGCCCGGCGAGAACGAGATCCTGATCGTCGTGAGCCAGTGGTCGGTCGGAACGTACCTGGAAGACCAGGATCAGTGGTGGCTGCCGGGCATCTTCCGCGACGTGACCCTCCGTCACCGTCCTGTCGGCTCCCTCGACGACGTCTGGCTCGACACGGCCTTCGATGCCGAGTCCGGTACGGGCGAGATCCGCCCGGACATCCGCACCGACGGCTGGCCGGTGCGTATGCAGATTCCGGAATGCGGCGTCGACGTCGTGTTCGCCTCGGCTGACGACCAGGCCGTCGTGGTCGTTCCCGACGTGCGCCCGTGGTCGGATGAGAGCCCGGCCCTGTACGACGCGATCGTGTCGACCGCGGGAGAGTCGGTGTCGCTGCGCATCGGCTTCCGATCGGTCTCGGTCGTCGACGGCGTGCTCATCGCCAACGGTCGACCGCTGAAGCTCCGCGGCGTCAACCGGCATGAGACGCACCCCGACCGCGGGCGTGTGTTCGACGAGGCGTTCGTCCGGTCTGACCTCGAACTCATGAAGCGGCACAACGTCAACGCGATCCGCACCGCGCACTACCCGCCGCACCCGCGCGTCCTCGATCTCGCCGACGAGTACGGCTTCTGGGTCATGCTCGAATGCGATCTCGAGACGCACGGCTTCGAGCTGATCGACTGGCGCGGGAACCCGTCGGACGAGCCGGCATGGCAGCCGCATCTCCTCGACCGCATCGAGCGCACCGTCGAGCGTGACAAGAACCACGCGTGCGTGTTCTCGTGGTCGCTCGGCAACGAGAGCGGCCGGGGGCGCAACCTCGCCGCCATGGCCGCATGGGCGCGCGATCGTGATGAGCGCCGTCTCGTCGTCTACGAGAGCGACCACGCCGCCGAGTACACGCAGATCTACGCGCGCATGTACCCGGCCTTCGAGGAGATCGACGCCTTCTTCGCCGAGAGCGGCCCGATCGCGGTCGCCCATCACCCGTCGTCGGAGGTGACCGACGACGAAGCCCGTCGAGCCCGAGCGTTGCCCTATCTGCCGATCGAGTACCTCCATGCAATGGGAACGGGCCCCGGCGGGATCGCCGACTACGAGCGCATCATCGCGGCCAACCCGCGCATCGCGGGCGGATTCCTGTGGGAGTGGCGTGATCACGCGCTGCGCGCGACCGCGACGGACGGCCAGACCTTCCTCGGCTACGGCGGCGACTTCGGCGAGATCCTCCACGACGGCACCTTCATCGCCGACGGCCTGGTCTCCGCCGACGGCGTGATCTCGACCGGGCTCGTCGAATGGGCCCAGAGCGTCGCACCCATCAGGGCATCCTGGGACGGTGCCGCGGTGATCGCGTCGCGCCACCTCTTCTGCGATGCTCGGGTCGCCGTCACCTGGCGCATCGAGGTTGCGGGTGAAGCCGTTCTCGAAGGGGCGACGAACCTCACGATCTCCGCCGGGGGCTCCGTGCGCGTCGATGTGCCGGCGTCCGACGTCCTCGGCGGGGCGGACGGACGCGAGGTGTGGGTCACCGTCGAGGTGCGCCACGCTGACGACGCTCCGGAGTGGCTGCGCGGGGCCCTGATCCATCGAGCACAGGCTCCGTTGGCCGCCGCGGGAGCGGTCGCAGAGCGCACGCCGACGGCGCTGAGCGCCCCCGGCGGGGAGCTTCGCTTCGGCACCGTTCGCGTGGACGGCGAGACCGGGGCGATCACCGGCATCGGGGGGCTCGCGGTCAACGACCTCGGCGTCACCCTGTGGCGCGCGCCCACCGACAACGACCTGGGCCACGGTGCGCTGGACTACTGGCAGGATCGCCCCGAGGACACCCTGGGTGCGGGCGCCGGACGTCGCGGAGCGTCCTCCGCCGAGCGGTGGACCGAGGCGGGTCTGGATCGCATCGTGCCCTCGAAGACGACGCGCTCCGATGCGGCCGATGCCGTCGTCTTCACCACGCGCTGGGGTGCTGCTGGAGCCGAGCCGCTGCTCGAATGCGTTCGCACGTGGCAGGAAGTGGATTCCCGGGCGCGCCTGCGCGTCGACATCCGTCCGCTCGCCGGTGCCGCCGGGATCTGGCCGAGGGTCGGAATCCACCTCGCCCTGCCGGTCGCCGACTGGTCGGCATCCTGGTTCGGTCTCGGCCCTGAGGAGAGCTACTCCGATATGCGGGAAGCGGCATACGTCGGGCTGCACGAGCGATCGATGGCTGAGCTCGTGCGAGCCCAGGTGCACCCGCAGGAATCCGGACATCGCTCGGACGTCCGCACCCTCACGCTGCGTGCCCCGGAATTCGAGGGAGTCGACATCGCTCGCATCGCGGGCGAACTCGGTTTCAGCCTGCGGCCCTGGAGCCCGGCTGAACTCACCGTCGCCGGGCACCCGCACGAGCTGCCGGAGCCGAGTGCGAGCCACCTTCTTCTGGATCTCGCGATGCACGGCCTCGGGTCGCGCTCGTGTGGTCCGGACGTCCGTCCCGAGCATCACCTTCGGCCCTGTGAGCTGACGGTGACCCTGGACGTGGGCGCTTCTTCTTAGCCCACGTCAGCCCCCCTCTGAGGCCGGCGATCGCGAGCTCGCCGGCCTCGCCTCATTTGCGAAGGAGCAATCATGACCGAATCAGCAGAAGCGAAGCCGGCGCTCAGCCGTCGAGCCCTCTTCCAGACCGGCGCGTTCGTCGCGGTCGGCGCAGGCATCTTCTTGGGCGGTGCGATCAATCCGACGATCGCCAGTGCCGCGGCCACGACGACCTACTACGTCGCCGCAGACGGTGATGACAACGCCTCGGGCACCTCGGCGCAGACGCCGTGGCGGACGCTGGCGAAGGTCAGCGCCACGACACTGGGCCCCGGCACCGCCGTCCTCTTCCGCGCCGGAGACACCTTCACCGGTGTGCTGAACCTGCGCGGGTCGGGTACGGCATCCGCTCCCATCACCATCGGCAAGTACGGCCAGGGCGCACGTCCCGTGCTGCACGGCGCGGGCGCGGTTCCCGCCACGATCCACATCACCGAGACCAGCCACCTGCTGATCAACGAGCTCGAGATCACGAACACCGCGGCCAGCCGCGCCTACCGCAGCGGAATCCTCATCACCGCCCCCGCGGCGGGCCTCGCGAACATCAGCCTGCGCAAGCTCACCATCCGTGACATCACGGGCGACCCGTACACGGGTCAGGGCAACTTCCCCGCCGCGGCCTGCGGTGGCATCGGCGTCACCAGCGCCGGCGAGAAGGTGGTGGACGGCCTGCTCATCCAGGACGTCACCATCACGAACGTCGACGACCACGGCATCCGCACCACCGCGACCACGCAGACCGCGCGAGGCACGAACTACGTCTTCCGCTACGTCGACGTGGTCAACGCCGGCGGAAACGGCATCGTCATGGCCAACGTCACGGGTGCGCTCGTGGAGGGTTCGACGGTTCGCGACAGCGGCGGGCGTTCGATCGCGTGCGCGGGAATCTGGCCCGTCTACAGCGAGAACGTCGTCATCCAGAACAACGGCGTGTGGAACCAGGACACCCTGCTGAGCGACGGCTTCAGCTACAACTGCGACTGGCAGAACACCAACGCGATCTTCCAGTACAACTACTCCAACGGCAGCAAGAAGGGCTTCTTCCAGTCGTTCTTCCAGTCCACCGCGGTCGTGCGCTACAACGTCTCGCAGGATGACTACTCGGGCTTCGCGCTCTACGGCGCCTCGGGCATCCACATCTACAACAACACCGTCTACCTCAAGAACGGCACGGACGGTCAGGTGATGCGCTCGTTCAACGATCAGGGACGCACGCCCTCCAACAACCGACTGACGAACAACATCATCGTCAACCGCGGCTCCGGCGGATTCACGAGCCCCGGAGTCTCGTACGACTACAACCTGTTCGCGGGCAACCAGGGCTCGGGCGAGCCCACGGGCAACGGCAACTTCCGCGGTGACCCCCAGCTCGTCGCGCCCGGAACGGACGCCACGTGGGCGGCGACGGGATACCGTCTGCGCGCCGGTTCCCCGGCCATCGCGGCGGGAACACCCATCACGAACAACGGCGGTCTGGACTACTTCACCCAGGTCGTCCCCGCCGGTGCTCCGAACGTGGGAGCGCACGCCGGCGCCGGCGTCTGATCCGACCGCACGGAGACGACGGGGCGGGTGCGCGATGCACCCGCCCCGTCGTCTTGCCCGGGCGGCGCAATCAGGCCAGCGGCCACCCCGTGTAGGCCTCGGCGAGATAGCGGGAGCCTGCCTCGGACTCCACGACCGAGCGCAGTTCGGCCATGCGACGCATGTCGTCGAACTCGGATGCGCCGTCGGCGGCGTGCAGCATCGAGGTCATCCACCACGAGAAGTGCTGGGCCTTCCAGATGCGCGCCAGTGCCGTCTCGGGATAGGCCTGCAGCAGCTGATCGTCGCCCTCGGTGAGGAGGGCCGCGATGGCTCGGTCGAGGAGGACGACATCGGCGACGGCGAGGTTCATCCCCTTTGCGCCGGTGGGCGGCACGGTGTGCGCGGCGTCGCCGACGAGAGCGATCCGGCCGTGCAGAAGGCGGTGGGCGACGAAGCTTCGGAAGCGGAGGATGTCGCGTTGGAAGATCGGTCCTTCTCGCAGCTCGACACCCGGAGTACGGCGCTGGAGCTCTGCCCACAACTCGGCGTCCGACATGCGGTTCGGGTCTTCATTCGGGTCGCACTGGAGGTACATGCGCTGCACGGTCTCGCTGCGCTGGCTGATGAGAGCGAACCCGTCGGGAGTCGTGCTGTAGATGAGCTCGTCAGCGCTCGGCGGTGCCTCCGTCAGGATGCCGAACCAGGCGAACGGGTATTCGCGGAAGTGGCCGCCCGTCGGGGAGACCGTGGCTCGGGCGACGCTGCGGGATCCGTCCGCACCGACGATCACGTCGGCGACGATCGGGACTGTCAGTAAAACGGTGGATCTGGGACTGGCCTGACTGAAAGGAAGGGCAATGACCCACACCATCGAGATGATCGATCCTGTGGCAGGAGAGATCATTGATGAGAAGCAGATCGCGGAGCAGCTGCTCACGCAAGCGAAGGAGCAAGGCGTCAGCCTCGTCGGGCCGGGAGGCCTGCTGGGCGGGTTGACGAAGACCGTGCTGGAGACCGCACTCGAGGCGGAGATGACCGAGCACCTCGGATACGAGAAGCACCAGGTCACTGACAGTGAGAACGCGCGCAACGGCACTCGTTCGAAGACGGTGCTCACTGAGGTCGGCCCGGTCGAGATCGAGGTCCCGCGGGATCGGGATGGATCGTTCGAGCCGAAGATCGTCCGTAAGTGGCAGCGCCGGTTGGACGGCATCGACGAGATTGTCCTCTCGCTCACCGCGCGGGGGTTGACCACGGGTGAGGTGGCCGCGCACTTCGATGACGTCTACGGCGCGTCGGTGTCGAAGGAGACGATCTCGAAGATCACCGACAAGGTCATCGAGGAGATGACCGAGTGGCAGAACCGGCCGCTGGACCGTGTCTACCCGGTGGTGTTCATCGACGCGATCGTGGTGAAGGTCCGCGACGGGCAGGTCCGCAACAAGCCGTTCTACGTCGCCATCGGTGTCACCACCGCCGGAGAACGCGACATCCTCGGCATCTGGGCCGGCGATGGCGGTGAGGGGGCGAAGTTCTGGCTCGGGGTGCTCACCGAGCTGAAGAACCGTGGCGTCGAAGACGTCTGCATCGTGGTCTGCGACGGCCTCAAGGGGCTGCCGGAGTCGATCACCACGACGTGGGAGTTCGCCGTGGT
>NZ_JBSJZH010000009.1:0-107746 GCF_054798215.1 Microbacterium sp. GXF6406
TTACGCTGGCCTGGAATCAGCCCACCCGGCCCCTGCCGGACAAGGCTCCCGATAGGAACGAAAGTCAGGCCGATTCAGTTGCTGAAGATCTTGGCCGCGGTCTCCACGAAGGTCAAGCGTTCCATTCGAATGCACAGATTCTTCCGCGCAGCGCCGAAGGACGATCTCAGGTGATCAGACCGCGTCTTTCAGGAGCGCGCCGAGGCGTCGGTAGGCCCGCCGGAAGGCCTCCTCGTCGAGAAGGAGCCGACCATTCTCCTCATGAAGTTCAGGGATCGCCTGTTCGCCGAGCGAGATGCACAGCTCGACGATGACGCGCGCCTCCGCGGTCGTGCCGATGCCCGGGATCTTCTTCAGGTCAGGATGGGCTTCCAGCCATGCGGCGACCACGTCGACGAGGCCCTCACGGCTCTCCTCGCTCGACCACGAAACGGCGGTCGTCGTGCCGGGCTCGCGGGCGAAGAGCGCGAGGCGGCGCTGCGTGACATCATCGTCCTCTGCGCCACGCACAGACTCGGCGACGATCAGAGACGCCGCGATCACCAGGGCGTCGCTGTACTTCGTGAGCAACCGTTCGGTCAGCGCGGGGTCGTACTCCAGCGCCGTTCCGAAGATCGCCTCGTCGAGCGCCGGGAAGTAGTTGAAGAACGTGCTGCGCGAGACCATCGCGGCTTCGCAGATCTGATCGACGGTGACGCTCTGGATGCCGTTGTCATAGGCCAGCTCGACAGCGGCCTGCTCTATCCGGCGTCGGGTGAGACGGCGTTTGCGCTCACGCAGTCCTTCAGGCACGCGCACCTCTCCTCATCCGCTCCAATAAACCAGGCTACGTGCAGTGCGGCATCATTGTGGCCGCCTCCCCAGGCGGCCACAATGATGAGTGACCCAATGAGCCCGATGGTCGTCGCGTCCCCAGTCGCGCGCCCCCTCTGCCATCGAGGTCCCCCTCCTTCCGTCACCGTCCTCGAGAACGGCGGAAGCGTCTAAGTTTGGATCACAGTCCAACTTTACACCCCAATGCAGTTTTCCGCACCACTTTCGGTCCGGAACACACGAATCCCGCCGGCCGAGGGGGCAACCGGCGGGACTCGTGCAGGACTCAGCGCAGCTGCACCGCCGGAGCATCCAGGTCGATGCGCGTCACGCTCGAACCCGAGGTCGAGGTCCACGTCGTCGACGGCGCGTACGAGCCCGCGTCGAGATCGGCCTGCGTCACGACGTGCGAGGCCGAGGTGCAGGTGTACGACTGCTCGCCCGGCAGCGAGCGGTAACGGCAGTTCTGCGCCGAGTTCTCCGGGTCGAAGCCGGCGAGGTCGCCGGTCGGCACGACGGCGGTCGCCGCGGTCGAGAGGTTGCGCACCGTGAACGAGAACCGCAGCACGTCGCCGACCGCGTAGGTCTCCTGCGGGTTCGTGTGCGAGCCGACGACCGAGATGTTTCCGGCCGTGCCGAAGTACACGCCCGGGCCGGTGTGCTCGACGGTGGTCACGGTGGAGCCCGAGGTCGATGTCCACGTCGTGGTGGGCACGAACGCCTGCGCGTCGAGGTCGGCCTGCGTGATCGTATGCTTCGCCCACGGGCAGGTGTACGACCCGCGCGCCGGCAGGTCGCGGTAGCGACAGTTCTGCGCGGCATCCGCCGGATCGAAGTTCGTCAGCCCCGTGCCGACCGGGGAGATCGTCGTCTTCGATGCCGACAGGTTCGTCACCGTGAACTCGTACGCGACGACGTCGCCGACCTTCCAGCCGCCCGCGGGAGTCGCACTGGTCACACGCGACGAGGTGACCTCGAAGCCGCCCGGGGTGGCGCTGGGCGCAGCGAGCAGCCAGTCGTGGTCGAACTTCGCGAAGCGGATGCCGCCGTTGCCACGGTTGGGCTCGTAGAGCATGCCGACCGTTCCGTCAGCGAGCGTCGCGAGGGTCGAGTACCCCATGCCCTCCGGCTGGAAGACCCGCGAGATCGACCAGGTGTCGCCGTCGTCGTAGCTGATGCGGATGGTTCCGTTCTCGCGCTCGACCTGGGATGCCGAGTTCGAGAACAGCAGCACCTTCGCCTCATCCGACCCCTGCGGAGCGTTGGGGTAGGCGCGCAGGATCGAAGCGTTGTTGGTCGGGTCGGGCAGGTCGGTGTCGAGGGTCACGGGCCCGTAGGTGACGCCGCCGTCCTCCGAGTACGCCACCTTTCGGTAGTAAGACCTGGCCGAGTCGCGCGAGTTCATCATCACGCGGCCGTCCGAGAGCTCGACGGTCTTGTTCTCATCCATGCCGGTGCCGAAGGGCGTGCCGGCCTGCCAGGTCTCGCCGTGGTCGTCGGAGTAGACCGACACGGCCTGCACCTGGCCGCTCGTGGTGAGGAACGTGAACTGCTGCACGAGGCGGCCCGCCCACGGGCCGTAGCGCAGCTGGATTCCCTGGCCGGATGCCGCGAACCGCGACTTCACGTCGAGGTCTCCCGTGATCTCGGCGGTGATCGTGCGCTCGGTCCAGGTGTGGCCGTCGTCGGTCGATACGGAGACGTTCGCGTGGGCGACGTTGCGGTCGGCGGGATCGGTGCCGGGCTGCGAGCCCCAGAAGCCCTGGTCGTAGGACTTCACGTGGAAGTTGAAGATCGCACCGGTCTCACGGTCGACGATGTAGCTCGGGTCGGAGTATCCCTCGATCGGGGCACTCGTGCTGCCGGCCGCGATGACCTCCTGCGGACCCCAGGTGAGGCCGTTGTCGGTGGACCGTCGCTGAAGGATCGAGTTCGGGCCGGGCGAATCGGCCCCGGTCGGGCGACCATCGTACGAGGCGAGCAGGTCGCCGGAGTTCGTGACGGTCAGCGCCGGGATGCGGTAGTTCGGAAACCCGCCCTGCCCATTGGTGGCGAGCTGCTGCTCGGTGTACGAGCCGGCACCGCCCGTGGGAGCAGCGATGTCGAAGTCGGGATCGGGTGCGGCGGCGGTCGCGGCGGAGAGGGGGATCAGCGCGCCGCTCACCCCCATCAGCAGTGCGGTCGCAAGCACGAGTGCTCGGCGAGAGGATCGGCGGGGAGACGTGATCATCCTGTTCCTTCCGGGGGTCGGCGACGCTGACCGTCGCTCCCGGAAGGGAACGAGATGCAGCGTTGCAACTCGGGATGTCAGATGTCTGACGTTAAGCAAGCTAGACCACCGGATGCATGCACGTCAATGGTTCGGAGGTGCCGCAGCATCCTTTTGTTAGGTTTGCTGAGCGACGTTCAATCGCCACCAGGGGAGGCACCGGACATGAGATTTTTCCGCCGAATCGAGATTCCCGCCGAAATCCGCGATGAATCGGATGCTGTCGAGCCGGGCCTGTGGTCCCGTGGATTCGGTCTCGCCGCGACGCGCAGCCTGCAGACGCTCGCCGTCCTCGCGCTCGTCGCGATCGTCGTCTTCGCGATCACGCAGCTCTCGCTCGTGTTCATCCCCGTCACAATCGCGCTGATCCTCGCCTGCGCCATCCACCCGGTCGTGAATCTCATGCGCAAGCGGGGCGTCCCCTCGATCCTCGCCACGTGGATCGCACTCATCGGGATCATCGTGGTTCTCGGCGGCATCATCTGGATCATCGTGCTCACCGTGCGGACCCAGTGGGATGACCTGGCGACCTCCGCCACCGAGGGCTTCGTGCAGGTGGCGGCGTGGGTGCAGACGCTCCCCTTCGACATCGAGGCGATCGATCTCGATGACGTGTGGTCGACCGTCACGGGCTTCCTCACCAGCGCCTCGTTCGGCCAGGGCGCTCTCGCCGGTGTCTCGGCGACGGCCAGCTTCTTCACCGGCCTCGCATTGATGATCGTGGTGCTGTTCTTCTTCCTCAAGGACGGGCCGCGCATCTGGGAGTTCCTGCTGCGCCCCTTCACCGGCCAGGCGTACGCCCGCGCCCGCCGGGTCGGCGATAAGGCCGTCGAGGTGTTCGGCAGCTACATCCGCGGCACGTCGATCGTCGCGGCGGCCGATGCGATCGGCATCGGCATCGGCCTCGCGATCCTGCAGATCCCGCTGGCCGTGCCCCTCGCCGTGATCGTCTTCCTGACGGCATTCATCCCCCTCGTCGGCGCGACCGCCGCCGGCATCCTCGCCGCCCTCGTCGCGCTCGTCACGCACGGGCCGATCGAGGCGCTCGTGGTCGTCGGAATCGTCGTGCTCGTCAACCAGCTCGAGGGCAACTTCCTGCAGCCGGTCGTCATGGCCCGCTCCCTCAAGCTGCACGCCCTGGTCATCCTGCTCGCGTTGACCGCCGGCACGATCCTCGGCGGGATCGTCGGCGCCGTGCTCTCGGTGCCGCTCGCCGCCGCGGCTTGGGGCATCATCACCGTCTGGGACGGCCCGAGCACCCCCGCGCGCCCGTTCCGTCAGAAGCGCTCCGAAACGGTCTGATCCCGCGCGGGACGGTCACCGCGCGGCGAGGGCCTCGCGGATGCGGCCGAGCGCCTCGCCCAGGAGCGGGCGGGGCATGGCGAACACGAACCGGGTGAATCCGATCGCGGCCTCGCCGCATGCGGCGCCGTCCGTCATCGCGACGCGGGCATTCTCGCGGAACCACTCCCCCAGATCGCCGGTCAGTCCGGTCTCCCGGAAGTCCAGCAGCGCGATGTACGTGCCCTCGACCGCGGTCAGGCGCACACCGGGAATCCCGGCGACGAGCTGCTCGAGCATCCGCCGATTGCCGTCGAGGTAGTCGCGCACATCGTCGAGCCAGCCCGCGCCCGCCGTGTAAGCGGCGAGGTTCGCGACCGCACCGATCGTCGCGGTGCCATGCCCCAGCCATCCGCCATCGGCCTGCCAGAGCGCTTCGGACTCGGCATCCGAGAAGATCATCTGCGCGCACTTGAGACCGGCGAGATTCCACGCCTTCGAAGCGGATGCCGCGGTCACGGTGTGCGCGGCGGCCGAGGCGGAAACCGAGGCGTAGGGCACGTGCTGCGCGTCGCCGTAGACGAGAGGCGCGTGGATCTCATCCGAGAACACCCGGCCGCCGGCCCGCTCGACGACCTCCGCGACCGCCCCGAGCTCATCGCGCGTGAAGACCGTGCCGAGCGGGTTGTGCGGGTTGCAGAGCACGAGCAGCTCCCCGCCGTCGGCGAAGGCCTGAGCGACGGCATCCAGGTCCATGACCCAGCGGCCATCGACCTCACGGCTCGGCACCTCGCTCACGCGGCGGCCGTGCCTGGGCGGCACCGACAGGAACGGCATGTACGCCGGCGTCGGCACGATCACCGCACCCTCCGGCGAGGTGAAACGGGTGAGCGCGAACTCGAAGGCCGCGATCACATCGGGCACGAGCTTCACCCGGTCGGCGCCGAAGCGCCAGCCGTAGCGCTCGGAGTACCAGTCCGCCGTCGCCGCACGCAGCTCGGCGTCCAGGTGCGCGGGCAGATATCCGGTGAGGCCCGCATCGACGGCATCCGTCATCGCCCGCCGGATCACCGGAGCGACGCCGAAGTCCATCTCGGCGACGAAGGCGCCGATCGCGTCGGGGAACATCGTCCACTTCAGGCTGCCCGCCGCACGCAGGTCGGTCTCGGTGATCGCGTCGAAGCTCATGCCCCCATTCTCACCGCACGGAGGCCGGAGAGGGCGATGCGATCAGCCCAGGTGCTCGATGAGGATGCTGACACCGATGCCGACGAGCACGAGCCCGCCGACGATCTCAGCTAGCTTCCGGAACCGGGTGCCCACGCGGTGCCCGATGAGCACGGCCACGAACGAGAGGGCGAAGGTGACGAGCCCGATCACGGCGATCGCGAACCAGATGTTGATGTCGAAGACCGTCAGGCTCACACCGACGGCGAGCGCGTCGATGCTCGTCGCGATCGAGAGCATGACGACCTCCCGCACCGAGAACGCCTCTTCGCTGTCGACCGTGTCGCCATCACCGCCGCGCAGCGCCTCCCAGAGCATCTTCCCGCCGATGACGAGCAGCAGACCGAAGGCGATCCAGTGGTCGATCGGGTCGATGATGTCGGAGAACGCACTCCCCAGCATCCATCCGATCAGCGGCATGAGCGCCTGCGAGAATCCGAAGGCGATCGCGAGGACGAGCGCTCCCTTCAGAACGCCGCGGCGCAGCGCGAGCCCCTTGCCGAGGGCGACGGCGAAGGCATCGGCGGAGACGCCAAGGGCGAGCAGGAGCAGGGTGAGGAACGGCATGACAATCCCGGGTCGTGCCGGCGGGAGCCGACGGTGCATGGCGCGGGGCGACAGGATGCCGCATCCGCGCGCCGCTGCGCTGATCGCCTCATCCAGCCTGTCCCATGGACGCTCGGGGACACGACTCGGAATCGTGATTGCCAGCATTTCGGGGCGCTGAAATCACCGGCTCCCGGTGGAAGGAGATCCCCGGATGCCGCGTCTCAGCGCTGCCGCGATCGCACTGCCTCGGCGACCTCGCGCAGATCCTGCGCCCACCGGTCGGCATCGTCGCGCGTGTACCGGGCGATCGGCAGCGCGATGCTCAGCCCGATGCGGTGACCGCCGACCTCGCCGATCGACGTGGCGAGCGCCGCGATGCCGGGCTCGCTCTCGGCGAGGTTCGAGGCGATCCGGGTCGTGCGCACCTCGGCGAGATCCTCGAGAAGCGCCGGCATATCGATATCGGTCCGTGCATGAGGGAGGCCTGCGGCATCCGCGTAGCGCTGCACGATCTCTTCATCGGTGAGATCGGCGAGCAGCGCCTTGCCGCCGGCGGTGGCGTGCGCGGGCAACCAGACGCCGACGCGCAGCCCGAAGCGC
This sequence comes from Microbacterium sp. GXF6406, assembly GCF_054798215.1. Classification (NCBI taxonomy): domain Bacteria; kingdom Bacillati; phylum Actinomycetota; class Actinomycetes; order Micrococcales; family Microbacteriaceae; genus Microbacterium; species Microbacterium sp. GXF6406. The sequence continues at coordinate 6,740 of NZ_JBSJZH010000009.1, forward strand.
AGCGTGTGCGTGCGGGCCTCGATGCCGTCGAGGTGCAACACGCGGGTACCGTGGAGCGCCGCGAGGTGCACGGTCTCTCCGGAGCGGTCGAACAGCGCCTCGAGCGCGGGGCGCAGACGGTCGGTGAGCTGCGGGATGCGCGTCGAGAGTCCGGGGCTCGTCAGAGCGGGGCCGGCTGAGTAGCGGCGGTCGGGGCTCTGCACGGCGAAGCCGTCGTGCACGAGCGTGGCGAGCAGCCGTTGCGCGGTGGAGGCGTTGACGTCGAGCAGAGCGGCGGCCTCGGTCACGCCGAGCGAGCCGTGGTCGATGATCGTCTTCAAAAGGACGAGGGCACGGTGGACGGACTCCACCCGTGGCGCTTCTTTGCGTATCACGCAAAAGAAGCTACCAGGGATTGCTTCTTACGCAAAGAGGTTCTACTATCGCTTAAATCGGAAACAGTCCGCACCCCAACGATTGAGGCACCATGTCGATGAAGACAGGAATTCTTCCCGAGACCGCGAGTATGCGAGCCCCGGGCAACCAGAGCAAGCGCTCCTCTCTCGCGGGCTTCATCGGCTCCGCGCTCGAGTACTACGACATGTACATCTACGCGTCGGCATCCGCCCTCGTCTTCGCCCGCGTCTTCTTCGCGGACGCCGGCGCCACCGGCCTGCTCTACTCCCTCGGACTCTACGGCGTGGCCTACCTCGCCCGCCCGCTCGGCGGATTCATCGCCGGGCACCTCGGTGATCGCTTCGGCCGCCGCAACATCATGATCCTGACGCTCCTCGTCATGGGCGTCGCCACGTTCCTGATCGGCTGCCTGCCGTCCTACGACACGGTCGGCATCCTCGCGCCGATTATGCTCGTCGCTCTGCGCCTGTGCCAGGGCCTGTCGGTCGGCGGCGAGCTCGCCGGCGCGACCTCGCTCACCCTCGAGCACGCCCCCGACAAGCACCGCTCGCTCTACACCTCCTGGGCCGTCAACGGCATCTGGGTCGGCTACATCCTCGCAACCCTCGCCTTCATCGGCGTCGCCGCCCTCCCCGACGACCAGCTACTCGCGTGGGGTTGGCGCGTGCCGTTCTGGCTCAGCGCCGTGCTCCTCGTGGTCGGCCTCATCATCCGCAGCACCGTCCGCGACACGGAGGCGTTCACGATCGAGAAGGAGTCCGGCACCACCGCGAAGGTGCCGCTGGGCGAGGTGCTGCGCCACCAGCCGTGGGACGTCGTGCGCCTGATCTTCGCATCCTTCCTGCTCGTCATCAGCACCACCGTCCCCGTCTACGGCCTCACCTACGCCACGAACGTCGTGGGCATCGACGCCGACGTCATGCTGTGGGCCGTCATCATGGGCTACGTCGTGGCGCTCATCACCCAGCCGCTCATGGCTTCGCTCGCCGACAAGATCGGCCGCAAGCCCGTACTCATCGGCGGCAACCTGCTCGGCGCCGTCGCCGTCTGGCTCTTCTTCTGGGCCGTCGGCGAGGCGAACATCCCGATGATCTTCATCGGCGTGCTGCTGACGGTCTCGATCGCCCTGGCCGCGACGAACGCCGTGTACCCCTCGTACTTCGCCGAGCTGTTCAACGTGCGCTACCGCGTGACCGGCATGGCCGTCGGCCTGCAGCTGGGCCTCGTGCTGACCGGCTTCTCGCCCGTCATCATTCAGGCCATCTCCACCGCCAACGGCGACGCCTGGTGGCCGGCTGCGGCCTACACGACCCTGGCCTGCGTCATCTCGGCGATCGCGATCGGCACGGGCCGCGAGACGTACAAGACGCCGCTCGACGAACTGGGCGTGCAGCAGCGCTGAGCCCCTGCGGCTCGAGCCTCCGCTCCCGTCGCACTTTCTGTCGGCGCGTCGCCTCGACGCACGACAGAAAGTGCGACGGGAGCGTTTTGCACTCGGGGGATCAGTCGCGCGGATCGGCGCGGTAGTCCTCGATCGAGGCGTTGAAGCGGTGCAGGAGTTCGGCGAAGCGGTCGACGTCGTCATCCGACCAGTCGCCGAGGATCTTTCCGAGAGCATCCACCGAGCGATCGCGCACCGCGACGAGGCGCTGTTCGCCCTCGGGGGTGAGCACGAACTTCCGCGCCAGACCGCCCTCGGGATCCGGCTTGCGCTCGAGGAATCCGGCCCGCATGGCCGCGCCCGTCTGGCGCTGCAGCGTGGACGCGTCGAGACGGAGCATCTCGCTCAGCTCGGAGATGGACATCGGACCATGGATGCTGATTCCGCTCAACAGCAGATAGACGCTGCGGTCCATGCCGCGCGCGCTGCGGTGGTGCGCGATCGTGTAGCGACTGAGCATCATCTGCTCGTACTCGATGTCTCCGATGCGGCGTTCCATGACCTGCCTTCCGATTACTCGATCCTATCGCCGATGTGTAACATACCTACGTTGTGCATAGTGCATATCAAGGACGTTGAGGGGGCCTCGTGGTCAGGACAGAGAGCGTACCGAAGACCGGATTCATCGTCGGAGTCCTCGCGCTCGCCGGGATCGCGGCATCCATCACCCAGACGATGGTGACCCCGCTCATCCCGCAGCTGCCCGCGATCTTCGCCACCTCACCCGCCAACACCGCCTGGATCATCACCGCGACGCTGCTGACCGCCGCCGTCGCCGTGCCGATCTCCGGCCGCCTCGGCGATCTCTTCGGCAAACGGCGCATGATCCTCGTGCTCGCCGTTCCGCTGATCCTCGGCGGCCTGGTCTGCGCCGTCGCCCCGAACGTCGAGATCATGATCACCGGCCGCGCCTTGCAGGGCCTCGGATCGGGAATGGTCCCCCTCGGAATCGCCCTGCTGCGCGACCTCGTGCCGACCGACCGCCTCCCCTCGGCGATCGCCACGGTCAGCGCAACGCTCGGTGTCGGCGGCGCGATCGGCCTGCCCGTCTCGGCGGCCGTCATCGAGTTCGCCGACTGGCGCACCCTCTTCGTCGGCGGAGCCGCCGTCACCCTGCTCGTCGCCCTCGCGATCTGGCGCTTCATCCCCGTCACCGCCGCCGGCGCCGCCGGCCAGCGCTTCGACGGCCTAGGTGCGATCGGCCTCGCGATCGGCCTCGTCTCCCTGATCCTCGCGGTCTCGAAGGGCTCCGAATGGGGGTGGGCCTCGCCCCTCACACTCGGGCTGCTCGCCCTCGCGGTCATCGTGCTCGTGCTCTGGGGCTTCTGGGAGACCCGCACGACCGATCCGCTCGTCGACCTGCGCACCGCCGCACGACCCCGCGTGCTGCTGACCAACATCGCCTCGATCTTCGTCGGCTTCGGCATGTACGCGAGCATGCTCGTCATGCCCCAGATCCTGCAGCTGCCGAGCGGAACCGGCTACGGCCTCGGCCAGTCGATCCTCGCCGCGGGCCTGTGGATGGCTCCTGCCGGCCTCATGATGATGCTCCTCTCCCCCGTCAGCGGCCGCCTGATCCGCACGCGCGGGCCCAAGTTCACCCTCGTGCTCGGCGTCTCGATCCTCGCCGCCGGCTACGGCGTGGGCCTCGTCGGCATGGGCAGCACCTGGGGCCTGCTGCTCACCGGAATCGTCATCAACAGCGGTGTCGCCTTCGCCTACGGCGCCATGCCCGCCATCATCATGAGCGCCGTCCCACGCAGCGAGACCGGAGCCGCGAACGGCTTCAACACGCTCATGCGCTCGCTCGGCACGACGACCGGAGCCGCCGTGATCGGACTCGTGCTGGCACAGATGACGACCGACCTCGGCGGAACCGCGGTTCCCACCGAATGGGGCTTCCGCACCGCGCTGATCCTCGGCGCCGGGGTCTCGGTCGTCGCCGCGATCATCGCCGCGTGCATCCCGGCCGCGAAGAAGGCCGACCTCGGGATCCCGGCGCAGGATGCTCCGACCGAGGAGCCCGTCGGCTCCGCGCGCTGAGCGCGGGCTCGCATTGTCGCTCCCGCAAGTCCTGACGCTCGACGAAACCACCCATCGCCAACCGCACGCTCATCGGCTACATTGTCAACAATCTTGCCGCCCTTGAGAGGAACGCCGATGCCTGACAAGACCGACGTGCGCGCACAGTTGCGCGACGCCATCCTGCGGGGCGTCTACGCCCCGCGCCAGCGCCTCATCGAAGCGGATCTCGCCACCGAGTTCGGAGCCAGCCGCTTCACGCTGCGCAACACCCTGATCCAGCTCGAGGCGGAGGGGCTGATCGAACTCACCCCGAACCGGGGTGCGCGGGTGCGCGAGATCTCCCCGGCCGAAGCGGTCGAGATCACCGAGATCCGCCAATCGGTCGAGGGTCTCGTCGCCGCTCGGGCGGCCGAGAGGGCGACGGATGCTCAGATCGCGGTGCTGCGTCAGATCGGCACCGACATGGTCGAGGCCATCGACGGTCATGAGCTGATGCGGTATTCGGAGCTCAACGTCGCCCTGCACGCCACGGTGCGCGAGATCGCCGAGCATGCGGCTGCCGATCGGGTGCTCGAGCAGCTCAACGGGCAGATGGTGCGCCATCAGTTCCGACTCTTCCTCGTGCCGGGGCGGCCCAGCACATCGCTGCCCGAGCATCTCGAGATCATCGAGGGCGTCTGCACGCGCGACCCCGCCCGTGCCCGTGCCGCGATGGAGATTCACGTCGGCAGCGTCATCGCGACTCTGAAGGAGTTCGCCGAAGCCGTCCCCGTTCCCCTCTGACGCCCCTCTCGCGGATTGTTATCAATTTCGTAAACAGAATTGACAGCGTCATCGGCTCGTGAGTAGCGTCGGGTCATCGGATGGCATTGGGGCCGTCCGCCGACACGACGGAGTGACATGAAAAAGGCAGGCATCTTCGCCCTCGCTGCGATCACCGCGGGCGCACTCGTACTGACCGGATGCACCGATTCGGATGCCCCGGCCACCGGATCCGGCGGCGACAGCGGCAGCTCTGCGGACCTGACGCCCATCACGGTCGGCGTCATCCCGATCGCCGACACCGCCGCCCTCTACGTCGGAGAGGCCGAGGGCTTCTTCGAGGAGCAGGGCCTCGACCTCACGATCGAGACCGCCACCGGCGGCGCTGCGATCGTGCCCGCCGTCGTCTCCGGCGACTACGACTTCGGCTTCAGCAACACGCTCTCCCTCATGGTCGCGGCCGACCAGGGCCTCGACATCCAGATGGTCTCGGCCGCTGTCGGCACGACCGGAGACACCACGAAGGACATGGGCGCGGTCATCGCCAAGCCCGGCTCCGGAATCTCCTCGCCCGCCGACCTCGCCGGCAAGAAGGTCTCATCCAACAGCGTCGGCAACATCAACGACACCGTCGTGCGCTCGGTCGTCGATGAGAACGGCGCCGACTCGTCCACGATCAGCTTCGTCGAGGTGCCCTTCCCCGACGCGATCGCCGCCGTCGAGAACGACCAGGTCGATGCCGCGTTCGTCGTCGAGCCGTTCGTCACGAGCGCTCTGGACGCCGGCCTCGACGTCATCACCTACGCCTACGCCGACTTCGACACGAACCTCGACATCGCCGCCTACTTCTCCCTCAACAGCATCGACGCTGACCTGCTCGAGAAGTTCCAGACCGCGATGACCAAGTCGCTCGAGTTCGCCGACGCGAACCCCGACGTCGTCCGCGAGGTCATGGCCACCTACACCTCAACCCCGCCCGAGGTCCTCGCCGAGATCACGATGCCCACGTTCCCGACCGAGATGGACCGCGCCTCGATCGAGAAGCTCGCCGCCGCGGCCCAGGAGTACGGCGTCCTCAAGGCCGAGCCGGACTTCGACAACCTGCTGCCGTGACCGCAGTCATCAACACGCACAGCGAGGTGCGGCGGCTCGGCCGCCGCACCTCCTGGGTGGGCAAGAACAGCGGAGCGCTGCTCGGCCTCGTGGGCGTGGTGGGCTTCCTCGCCATCTGGGAGATCGCCTCCCGCTCGGGCCTGGTGAACTCCCGCTTCATCCCCGCCGCCAGCGACGTGCTCGTGCGCTTCGGCCAATACGTCATCGACAAGGCCTTCTGGCGGGACGTGGGCGACACCATGACCAGCTGGTTCGTGGGCCTGCTCATCGCCGCGATCGCCGGCATCGTGCTCGGCTTCATCATCGGATCGAGCCGCTTCATGGAGCGCTTCACGCACTCCACGATCGAGTTCCTGCGGCCTGTGCCCTCCGTGGCCCTCATCCCGCTCGCGGTGCTGCTGTTCGGCACCAAGATGCAGTCCAGCCTGCTCCTGATCGTCTACGCCGCGTTCTGGCAGATCCTGCTGCAGGTCATCTACGGAGCGAAGGACGTCGACCCGGTCGCCGACGCGACCGCCCGCAGCTACGGGCTCAGCCGCCTGCAGCGCGTGCGCCACGTCGTCTGGCCGACGGCGCTGCCCTACCTGATGACGGGTCTGCGCCTCGCCGCGGCGGTCGCCCTCGTCCTCGCCATCACGGCCGAGATGCTCATCGGATCCCCCGGACTCGGCAAGCAGATCGCCGAGACACGAGAGGGCGGCGACACCCTCAGCATGTACGCGCTGATCGTCGCGGCCGGACTCATCGGCGTGGCCATCAACCTCGTCGCCCGCTTCGTCGAGCGGCGCGTGCTCGCCTGGCACACCTCCGTACGAATCGAGGCGATGGGATGAAGTTCCTCAAGTCCGTCCTGTTCCTGCTGGGGCTGCCCGCGATCCTCATCGCCCTGTGGTGGATGTCATCGGTCGTCAACCCGAGCTTCTACGTGCCGACTCCGCCGGAGCTCGTTACGACGTTCTTCGAGACGTGGTTCGGGGAGCGCTTCCAGCGCGACGTGCTGCCGAGCATCGGCCGCCTCAGCCTGGGAGTCATCGGCTCCATCGCTTTCGGTGTGGTCTTCGGCATCCTGATCGGATCCTTCCGTACCGTCCGCCGCCTGCTCGAACCGCTCCTGGAGTTCTTCCGCGCGATCCCGCCGCCCGTCCTGCTGCCCCTGCTCATGATCGTCATGGGCGTGAACTGGCGCATGCAGGTGTTCGTGATCATCTTCGGATCGCTCTGGCCCGTGCTGCTGAACACCGTCGAGGGCGTGCGCGCCACCGACGAGGTGCAGCGCGAGACCGCCCGCAGCTACGGACTCGGCCGGCTCGACCGGCTGCGCTACCTGACGCTGCCCGCCGCGGCACCGCAGATCATGGCCGGTGTCCGCCAGTCCCTGTCCATCGCCCTGATCCTCATGGTCATCTCGGAGCTCTGGTACACCTCCGCGGGCCTCGGGTTCACCATCGTCCAGTTCCAGCGGAACTTCGCCGTCCCCGAAATGTGGAGCGGCATCCTGGTTCTGGGCCTGCTCGGCCTCGCCCTCGCGGTCATCTTCCGCTACGCCGAGCGTTACATCCTTCGCTGGTACCACGGATTGAGAGAAGTGCAGCGTGAGTCCTGACAACAACACCCCCGTCCTCCTCGTCGAGGGTCTTCGCAAGGTCTACCCGGCACCCACGCCGCAGGCCGAGGCCGTCGAGGCCATCCGCGACCTGACCTTCTCGATCCCGCAGGGGCAGCTCGTCTGCATCGTCGGCCCATCCGGCGCCGGCAAGACGACGCTGCTCAAGTGCATCGCCGGGCTCCTGCCGCCCACCGCGGGCCGGCTCGAGATCGAGGGCAAGGCCATCACCGGCCCGCCCAAGACGATGGCCGTCGTCTTCCAGGAGTACGGGCGCAGCCTGTACCCGTGGATGACCGTGCAGGGCAACGTCGAGCTGCCGCTGAAGAGCGCGGGCATCGCGAAGGCCGAGCGTCGTCGCATCTCGCAGGAGGCCCTCGTCGCCGTCGGCCTCGCCGATGCCGGCGACAAGTACCCGTGGCAGCTCTCCGGCGGCATGCAGCAGCGCGTGGCGATCGCCCGCGCCGTGGCCTACCGCCCGCAGATCCTGCTGATGGACGAGCCCTTCGCCGCGGTCGACGCGCAGACCCGCGCCGACCTCGAGGACCTCGTGCGCAAGATCTGGAAGGACCTCGGCGTCACCGTGCTGTTCGTCACGCACGACATCGACGAATCGGTCTACCTCGGCCAGCGCGTCATCGTGCTGTCGAACCGGCCGACCGTCGTGCAGGACGACATCACGATCGACCTGCCCGATGAGCGCGACCAGCTCACGACGCGCTCCGACCCGCGCTTCGTCGAACTCCGCCACCACATCTACGGTGAGATCCAGCGCGCGAAGACCAACTCGGGCGCCACGCAGCAGGCCTCAGCCTGACACACTCGTTCCCGTCGCACTTTCTGTCGGCGTGCCACACTGGCACGCGACAGGAAGTGCGACGGGAACTGCGCGTTCGCGCGGAGAGAGGACGCACATGAGGGCTCGACACTGGCTCGGGATCGTCGCGCTGTGCCTGGTCGCGACGCTCATGCGTCCGGCGGTGACCGCGGTGGGGCCGGTCATCGACCGGATCGCCGGGGACACCGGCATCCCGCTCGCGCTCCTCGGGTCGCTCTCGACCATCGTGCTGCTCACCTGGGCGGTCGTCTCGCCCTTCGCGCACGGACTCGGCCGCCGCCTCGGCCTCGGCGCCGCGGTGCTCGCGGCCCTCGGCCTGCTCACCCTCGGCGTCATCGTCCGCTCCATCCCCGGCTCGAGCATGTGGCTCTGGGTCGGCACCGCACTCATCGGCATCGCCCTCGCGATCGGCAACGTGCTGCTGCCCGCCGTCATCAAAAGAGACTTCCCGCTGCGCGTGCCACTGATGATGGGCGTGTACTCGGCGATCCTCGGCGGCGCGGGTGCGGTGGCATCGGGTCTTGCGGTTCCGATCGCGGATGCTACGGGCGCCGATGCCGGAGCCGGGTGGCGACTGTCGCTGCTCGTGACCGGTGGCGCCCTCGCCCCGATCGCGATCCTCGCCTGGTGGTCCGTCATCCGCCACGAGGCGCGCACCCGAGATGCGGCCGGCACCGCGGCATCCCGCGCCGCGATCTGGCGCGACCCCGTCGCCTGGCAGGTCGCCGGATACATGGGCGTGCAATCGACCACCTTCTACGTGCTCGTCACCTGGATCGCGACCATGTCGCTCGACACCGGCCGAGACAGCACGCTCGCCGGCATCGATGTCATGGTCTACCAGGTGTTCTCGCTCGTCGGCTCGCTCGCGATCGCCGCCGCCATGCGCGGCCGCGGCGCCCGCATCACCCCTGCGGCCCTCCCCCTGCTCGGCATCGCCGGGATCATCGGGCTCATGCTCCTGCCCGACCTCATCGGCTTCTGGGTCATCCCGCTGGGCACCTTCTCGGGGATGTCCCTCGGCGTCTCCCTGACCCTCATGGCCGAACGCGCCCGAGATGCCAGCACGTCATCCGCCCTGTCCGGGATGTCGCAGGCCGTCGGCTATGCCATCGCCGCGATCGGTCCCGCTCTGTTCGGCGCCGTGCAGGCGAGCACGGGCAGCTGGGCACCATCGCTCGTGATCCTGCTCGTGACCATGAGCCTGCAGGCCCTGTTCGGCGTCTTCGCCGCCCGGCCCCGCTTCGTTCTCGACCGATCCTGAGTCCCGCTTTCCTGATTTCTCAGGAAGGGCGCCGATACAATGGACGACGGCCTCGAGCCGCAATGACGCATTCGATGACACGACACGACGAACGTCCCCACTGCGGCAGCTTCTGACACGGCACGGTCGAACCGCGCACCGTCCGTCCACCCCGTGTCAGGAGCCCCTCTTGTCGTCTTCCTCCGTGCCCACGCGCACACCCCGTCAGGCGGTGGGGATGATCGCGGTCGCCGCTGCGGCCGCGTTCCTCGCCACCTTCAACGAGACGTTCCTCAACGTCGCGCTCACCCCGATCATGCGCGACTTCGACGTGACCGTCGGCACCGTGCAGTGGCTCGCGACCGGCTACCTGCTCGTCGCCGCGGTGTTCGTTCCCGTCGCGAACGTGCTCTACCACCGCTTCTCGACGCGGCCGCTGTTCGTCATCACCGTCGCGTTCCTCGTCGTCGGCTCGATCATCGGCGCCCTCGCCCCGAGCTTCGAGGTGCTGCTCGTCGGCCGTCTGCTGCAGGCGATCGGCACGGGACTTCTGACCCCCATCGGCATGAACATCACGCTGACCGTGGCGCCGCGCAAGAAGCTCGGCCTCGCCATGGGCATCATGGCCGCGATGACGACCCTCGGCCCGTCGCTGGCGATCGTGCTGTCGGGCATGCTGCTGACCATCGCCCCCTGGCCTTTGCTCATGTGGGTCTTCGGCACGCTCTCGATGATCGTCCTGATCCTCGGCGCCCTGCTGCTGCGCAACGTCGCCGAACTCGGCCGCCCCGTGCTCGACGTCGTCTCCTTCCTGCTCATCACCATCGGCCTCGTCGGCCTGCTCTACGGAGTCTCCACCGTCTTCGAGGGGTCTCTGCTCATCGCGATCGGCGCCATGATCGTCGGCCTTGCCGCTCTCGTGCTGTTCGTGGTTCGCCAGAACCGCATCTCGAACCCGTTGATCGACATGCGCCCGTTCCGCAACACGCCCTTCGTACTGGGAATGCTCATGACCATGCTCGGTCTGCTCTTCGTCTTCGCGATGAACGTCGTCGTGCCGATCTTCCTGCAGTCCGCGCAGGGCGTCGAACCCCTCGGCGCATCGCTGGCCCTGGCCCCCAGCATCCTTCTCACCGTGGTTCTCGGCCCGATCGCCGGACGCCTCTTCGACCGCCACGGCGGACGCGTGAGCATCGCGCTCGGCTACCTGGTGATGGCCGTCTTCGTCGCGCTCGTCGTGATTACCGCCGGCAGCGGCTCGGTGGTCCTGCTCGCGCTGCTCTACATCCCGGCCGTGCTCGGCACCGCGTTCGTCGTCGGCCCCGCACAGACCTTCGCGCTCGCCAGCCTCGACCGCGAACTCGCCCCGCACGGCATCACCGCGATCAGCACAGGGTTCCAGGTCGCCGGCTGCGTCGGCACCTCGCTGGCCGTCGGCATCTACGGCGCCCTCGCCGGCCTCGACCTGGCCGACGGCGGCTCGTCCGCGCTGCTCGGCTTCCGCGGCGTCGGCGCGTTCGTCGCGCTGGCCTCACTCATCGGCATCGCCCTGGCCGTCGCCGCCTACCGCGGTAAGCGCGGTGCGGCGACGACGGCGGACTCCGACGAGGCCGCAGCCGAGGCATCCGTCCCCGCCTGACCCCACGAAACGAGAAGGGGGGCGCACCGGTCGAACCGGTGCGCCCCCTTCGTGCTTTCGGGTCAGTCCTCGATCGCGCGCGTCGCCTTGCGGTCGGCGATGAGCGTGTCGCGCACCGTGCGGCGCAGCACCTTCCCGATGAGCGAGGTGGGCAGCTCCTCCCAGACGGTGTAGGCGCTCGGACGCTTGTACTCGGCCAGGTGCTCGCGCACCACGGCACGGACCGCATCCTCGTCGAAGGTCGCCCCCTCTTCGAGCACGACGATCGCCGTGACGACCTCGGCTCCGCTGCCGCGGGGAATGCCGACGACGGCGGATGCCGCAACACCCGGAACCGTCGCGATGACCTGCTCCACCTCACTGGGTGCGACGTTGAAGCCGCCCGTGATGATGATCTCCTTCTTGCGGTCGACGACGGTCACGAAGCCGTCCTCGTCCTGCACGACCAGATCGCCCGTGCGCAGCCAGCCGCCCTCGAGCAGGGTCGCCGCGGTCTCCTCCGGACGGTTCCAGTAGCCCTGGAAAACTTGCGGGCCTCGGATCAGCAGCTCACCGGACTCACCCAGTTCAACCTCGCGGGTCGGCTCGTTCGGATCGACGACCTTGATGTCGGTCGAGGGGAAGGGAATGCCGATCGCACCGATCTTGCGGTGATCGGTGAACGGGTTCGCGAGTGCCACGGGGCTCGTCTCGGTGAGGCCGTAGCCCTCGTTGAGCATGCTGCCCGCCTGGTCCTCCCAGCGCTTGACGACCGCCGGGGTCAGGGTCATCGCACCGGAGATCGCGTAGACGACGCCGGAGAGATCCAGCTTGCCCTCCTTCGCGACGCGCGCGAGACGGTCGAACATCGGCGGCACAGCGGGCACGAACGTCGGCGGGAACTTCTTCGCCGCCTTCTCGACCAGCGCGGGGTCGAACGTCGGGAACAGCACGGCGCACGAACCGGTCTCGACCGAGTAGATGACCGACAGCAGCACGCCGAAGGAGTGGAACATCGGCAGCAGACCGTAGATGCGGCCCTCGCCACGGGTGAACTCCGGCATCCATGCGCCGCCCTGACGGGCATTGGACCACAGGTTCGAGTGGGTGATCATGGCGCCCTTGGGGGTTCCGGTCGTGCCGGACGTGTACTGCAGGGAGGCCAGATCGGATGCTGCGGGGCGCGGGTGCGACGCGGCCAGCGGTGCGCTCTTCTCGAGCTTCGCGAACGGGATCGTGCCCGGGGCGGGAGCCGTCAGCTTCTCGCGGGACTCGCGGGCCTTGGCGATCGGCAGCCCGAGCGCGAACCGCATCGAGAGGGGCATCGCGGTCGTGACGTTGACGGAGATGATGTCGCGCGGGCGCACATCGTCGGGGAGCGCGCGCAGCGTCGGCACGAGCTTGTCCCAGGTGATGACGATGCTCGCCCCGTGGTCGCGGAACTGCACCTCGAGCTCGTCGCGCGTGTACAGCGGGTTGTGCTCGACGACGACCGCCCCCAGCCGCAGCACGGCATAGAACGCGATGACGTGCTGCGGCGCGTTCGGCATGATCAGGGCGACGCGGTCGCCCGCCTTCACTCCCAGCTCGCGCAGGCCGTTCGCCGTGCGCGAGACGCGGTCGCCGAGCTCGCGGTAGCTCACCGTGCGGTCGAAGAAGGCGATCGCTGGGCGCTCCGCCCATTCGGCGACGCGCTCATCGAGCAGGTCGCTGAGCGAACCGGTGACGGGTTCGATGTCGATCGGGGTGCCCGGCGCATAGAACCGGTTCCAGGCGCGCGTCTCGTTCAGCTGCATAGGAAAATCCTACGCTGTGCGGGGTTTCGGGGCGGGGCGGGGCGTTCCGCCCCGCGGAGGTTGTTGCGCGTGGCGGACTTTCTTCCACAAAACCTCCGCCAGGAGCAACAACCTCCGCCAGGAGCAACCGGTGGGCGGGAGTCACCGCACCCGGCGGTGCACCGACTGCGGGGTGAGGTAGGCGGCCAACCCCTCGAGCCCGTACTCGACGCCGAGTCCGGAGTCGTGCCGGCCGCCGAAAGGGGCGTAGTGGTTGGAGGCGAACATGTTGACCCCGACGGAGCCGGTGTCCATGCGCCGGGCGATGCGGAACGCGACATCCTCATCGCCGCCGAAGACGATCCCGCCGAGACCGAACGGGGTGTCGTTGGCGATGTCGACCGCAGCGTCGATCGAATCGGCGCGCAGCAGAGTGATGACCGGACCGAAGATCTCCTCGCGCGCGATCGTCATGTCGGGCGTGACGTCGGCGAACACGGTCGGGGCGACGAACGCCCCGCCGGGGATGGGTTCGGGAACATCTCCCCCGACGGTCGCCCGCGCACCCTCGGCGACGCCGGCGCGAATGTACCCGCGCACGCGGTCGCGCTGCGCGAGGGTCGCGACGGGGCCGAACACCGTGGCAGGATCCAGGGGGTCTCCGACGGGAGCCGCGGCGACCGTCGCGGTCACCATGTCGACGAGTTCGTCGTAACGGTCGGGGGTCGTGACCAGGCGCGTGGAGATGTAACAGGTCTGCCCGGTGTTGCGCATGCTGCTGCGGATCAGTCCCTTCGACATGGCATCCAGGTCGGCATCCGGCAGCACCAGCGCGGTCGACTTGCCGCCCAGCTCCAGGGTGACCGGTCGCAGCAGTTCGCCGCAGGCGGCGGCGATGCGCCGGCCGACCGGCGTCGACCCGGTGAACGCGACCTTGTCGATGCCGGGATGCCGCACGAGCAGCTCGCCCGTGGCGCCCTCGCCGGTGATCAGGTTGATGACCCCCGGCGGGATGCCGGCCTCATCCGCCGCGTCCAGCAGGAACCGGATCGACAGCGGCGTGGGACCAGCGGGCTTGATGACGACGGCGCATCCGGCGACGAGCGCCGGGGCGAGCTTGATCACGACGAGGTTGATGGGGAAGTTCCACGGCGCGATGAGCGCCGCGACGCCGATGGGGTCCTGCGCGACGACCGTCTCCGCTCCCCCGGTCGGGAACGCCCGCACGTCCCCCGTCTCCAGGTGCGCGGCGAGGCTCGCGAACACCCGCAGGATGGATGCCGCGTTCGCCGCGGCCCCGGCGGTCTCCGAGACCGGCGAACCGTTCTCGAGCGTGTTCGTGATGCTCAGCGCGTCGGCCCGGCGCTCGACCGCGTCCGCCATGCGGCGCAGCAGATCCGCACGCTCCGATGGAGCCCGGGCAGCCCACTGGGGTTGGGCGGCCCGGGCCGCTGCCACCGCGGCATCGACGACCGCCTCGTACGCCTCGGGCACCGCCCCCCATTCCTCACCGGTCGCCGGGTCGACGACCGGTGAGGTCACGGGGGAGGTCGCCGTCGTCTCGACCCCGCCGATGCGGTGGCCGGTGACGCGGGTGTACGGCAGTCCTGCCGCGGCCTCGCGGTGGCGATCGCGCATCGCCGCCACGAGGTCGTCTGTGAGAAGGGTCATGACAGCTGCTCGATCCTCAGCAGCAGCTCGGCGCGGTCGAGCTCGGCGGTCGCCATCTGCACGGCGGCGTCGGTGAGCAGCTCGGGCATGATCTCCGCGTGCAGGCGACTGCAGTAGTGCGCGGGCGTGAACCCGAACCACTGCGAGGCCAGCGCGATGCCGGTCGGGGTGAACCGCCACAGCCGGTCGGCGTCGCGCACGAGGGAGTCCTCGATCGAGTGCGATTCCTGCCGGGTGTCGTGCCCGTCGATGATGTCGGTGACGCGGGTGATGAACGCGTCGTCGTAGCCGAGCGGGGGCAGCACCTCGCGGGCGATGTCGCAGCCGTGCCGCTCGTGCTCGTAGCGCACATCGGCCCGGCGCCAGTCGCCGGCGAAGCCCTCGGAGATGATGCGGTCCTGGTCGACGCGCGCCCAGCCGGTGTCGTGCAGCAGGATCGCGACGCGCACGACGAGCGCGTCGGCCTCGGGGTGCGCCTGGCAGAGCCGCTCGGCGAAGGCGAACGAGATGGGCAGGTGGATGTCGTTCTGCCGCGAGCGCGATTCGGTGACGATTGCCCGCCACAGCGGGTCGAGGTCGTCGTGCGCGGCAGCGGCTGAGATGGGGGTGGTGTCGACGGGGACGACGGCGGGGAGGGTCATGTCATTCTCCGACTTTCAGGCGGCAGCGGCGTCCGGCAGGACGACGGCGGATTTCAGCGGGACGGTGGTGTCGCGGGCCGCATCCGGCGGGATCGTCCCGCCCTTGGTGAGCGCGGATTTCACGGCGAGGAACTCCACCGGGTGATTGACGACGTCGGCGGCGATGAGGCGCCCTTCTCGGTAGTAGAGCACCGAGAACTTCTCGCTGTCGGGCTCTCCGCGCACGATCACCCGGTCGTATCCGGTCGACAGCCCGGCGATCTGGAGCTTCAGGTCTCCCTGGTCCGACCAGAACCACGGAACGGAGCGGTATTCGGCGTCTTCTCCCAGGAGGGTCGCGGCGGCGATCTTCGCCTGCTCGAGGGCGTTGTTGACGCTCTCGAGACGAATGCTGCCGCCGATGCCGAGCGGGTAGGGGTTGGGCATGAGCGTGCAGTCGCCGGCGGCGACGGTCATGCCATCGGATGCTCGGGCCGCCGAATCCACGACGATGCCGCCGTCGACGACGAGACCGAGCTGGTCGGCGAGTTCGGTGCGCGGGATGACGCCGACGCCGATGAGGACGAGGTCGGCGGGGATCACCGTGCCGTCCTCGAGTTCGACGCCGGTGACGGAGCCCTGGGCTCCGGCGATGCGGGCGTCTCCGCCGAGGATGCGGCGGATCCGAGCATCCAGCACGACATCGATGCCGCGTCGCCGGTGCGCGTCGAGGTAGAAGGCGCTGGTCTCCTCGGCGACGACCCGGCCGACGAGCCGGGGCGCCGCTTCGAGCACCGTGACGTTCTTGCCGAGGCCGCGGGCGACCGCGGCGGTCTCGAGGCCGATGAATCCGCCTCCGATGACGACGACGTTCTTCGCCTGCTCATCGGCGAGCGCGGGCTGCAGGGCGATGGCCTGGTCGGCATCGCGCAGGTAGTGCACGCCGTGGTAGTCGGTGCCCTCGAGCGGCAGACGGCGGGCGGATGCCCCGGTCGTCAGCGCGAGCCGGTCGAACTCGATCCGCCGGCCGCCCTCGGTCGTGGCGATGCCTGCGCCGTCGGGGCCGCGGTGCACGGTGACGATGCGGTCACCGGTGACGAGCTCGATGTCGCGTTCGGCGAACCATTCGCGGGTGCGCAGGATCACATCGTCGGGCTGCAGCTCGCCCCTGATCCACCCTTTCGACAGCGGCGGGCGCTGGTAGGGGCGGTGGGGCTCCTCGCCGACGAGGAGGATCGGGCCCGTGTCGCCGCGCTCGCGCAGCACCGAGGCGATCTGGACGCCTGCCTGACAGGCCCCGACGATGAGTGTGGTGGACATGGCGGTCTCCGGGTCAGATCTGGTCGCTGGGGGTGGTGACGTGGTACTCGCAGCCGTCCTGCAGTTTGATCTGACAGGACAGTCGCGAGTTCTCCTCGCGGTCGACGGCGGTGCCGTCGAGCATCTCGTCTTCGAGGTCGCCCGGTCCGCCGACGAGCTCACGGGTCTCCTCGGCGACGAAGACGTGGCAGGTGGCGCAGGACAGGCTGCCGCCGCATTCGCCGACGATGCCGGGCACGCCGTTGCGCACGGCGGTCTCCATGACCGAGTCGCCGGGCCGTCCGTCGATGCTCGTGACGGTGCCGTCGTCGGCGGTGTAGATGACGGTGCTCATGGGATCTCCTTCGATCGGGCGGGGTCTCAGATGAACTGGCGGCCGCCGTCGACGACCACGGTCTGGCCGGTGACGAACGCCGCGGCGGGCGAGGCGAGGTACTGCACGGTGCCGACGATGTCGTCGGGGTCGATGGGGCGGCGGATGGATCCGCGGTCGACGCCGTACGTCTCCGCGTTCTCGATCAGGCCGTGGCTGGCCTCGGTCAGCGTGAAGCCGGGGGCGACGGCGTTGACGGTGATGCCGCGAGCGCCGAGCTCCTTCGCGAGCACCCGGGTGAGGCCGATGACGCCGGCTTTGGATGCCACGTAGTGCGCCCACTGGGCGGAGCCGCTGTAGACGGTGGCCGACGAGATGTTGATCACCCGGCCGTCGTCTGCGAGGTGGGGGGACAGCGCGCGCGCCACTTGCCACGGCCCCTTGAGGTTGACCGCCATCACACGGTCCCACTCCCCCTCGTCGATCTCCTCGAACGGCGATCGGGTGACGGCGGCGTAGATGGCGGCGTTGTTGATGAGCACGTCGACGGATGCTCCGCCCTCCGCAGCGGCGGAGGCGAGAGCATCCGTCGACGCCCGATCGGTCACGTCGACCCGCACCGCGAGAGCCTGGCCGCCGGCATCCGTGAGGGATGCTGCGACGCGGGCAGCCGCATCGCCGTCGATGTCGGCGACGACCACGCGGTCGCCGGCCGCGGCGAAGGCGCGGGCGAACGCTGCGCCCAGGCCTCCGCCGGCGCCGGTGATCACCACGGTGCGAGTCATGTCTTCTTCTCCTGGGGTTCGGGTCAGTCGAGGATCGTGACGGTGCCGGAGTTGCCGTCGACGCGCAGCATCTGCCCGGTGGTGATCTCCACCGAGGCGGTGCCGGTGCCGGTGACGGCGGGCATGCCGTACTCGCGGCAGACGATCGCGGCGTGGCTCATCATTCCGCCGATGTCGGTGACGGTCGCGCGGATCTTGCCGAAGATCGGACCCCAGCTGGGAGCGGTGACCGGGGCGACGAGGATCTCGCCGTCCTGCACCTCGCTGAGCTGGTCGGCGGTGGAGATGACACGGGCAGGCCCCTCGGCGGTGCCGGGAGAGGCTGCCATGCCCTTGAGCGTCCCCTCGGGCACATCGCTCTTGCCGAGCCAGTTCTGGATCTGGTCGTCGGTGATGCCCCACAGCATCAGGGTGAAGGGCTCGGTGATGACCTCGGGCGGGGTGTTCAGCGCCGGCTGCGGACGGGCCGTCGACAGGGCGTCGACGATGCCGCGGCGGCGCTCGACCTCGGCAGGCCAGTGCGAGGGCCCGATCGCCGGGGCGCCGACCATCCAGCCGTTGACGTAGTCGAACAGCACCTCGCGCACCTCGTCGCGGCGCAGGTAGAACATGTCGCTCGTCTCGGGCCAGAAGCCCGCCTCGTGCAGCACCGCCGAGAGCTGGCGGGCCTTGCGCCAGAAGACGCCCATGGTCCAGTGCTCGATGTAGAAGTTGTGGTTCTCGACGTACGGGTAGACGGTGCGCGCAAGCCCCAGCTTGCCCTGGAACGTGGCGAGCGCGTCGCCGTCGAGCAGCTCGGCGTACTCGGCCGTGATGCGATCGCGCTCGGCGACGAGCTCCTCGACATGACGGTCGATGTCGGCGCCCTGCTGCAGCTTCTCGATGTAGCCGGCGATGAACGCCAGCGGGATCGCGGGCACATCGCGCCAGTACTGGTCGTGCGCGTAGAAGCCGTTTCCGGTCGTGAAGTTGAACCAGGGGTCCTGGGCGTCGTTCCACGCCTCGGTCCACGCCGTCCCCGCGGGGTGCGCGGCGATCGCGGCGAGGGTGGCCGCGGCATCCGACGTATCGCCGAAGAGACCCGTGAGGCCATCGCGCACCGCGATCTTCGCCAGCTTCTTCAGCTCGTCATCGGGGCGGAACAGCTCCATATCGACGCCCTGCACCATCGTGGCGATGGCCTGGTCGGGGATGCGGGGGAAGAGCTCCTTGCAGAACATGAACAGGTCGAGGTAAGCGACGTAGCCGAGGTTGAGGAACTCGAAGTGGTACTGCCAGGCGCGGTAGGCCAGCGAGATGAGCTTGTCGTAATTCTCGAGGAACTCCGTCGCCGGGCTAGTGCCCTTGCCGCTGAGCACATCCTCGATCGGGATCATCGCGGGCAGGGCCGTGAAATCGAGCCCCTCGATCTCGTCGATCGTCGCCCGGAGCTTGCGGTGCCAGTTCTCGAGCAGGCTGTCCCAGTTCTCGAAGTAGTGGCCGGCGCGCTGCATGAACTCCGGAACGCGCGCTTCGATGTCGGCCGGGTCGACCGCGACGGGCGACATGAAGACATAGCCGTTGTGGATGCGGTATTCGATGCCGTTCGCGGTGGGGATCAGCAGCTGACGGGCGTTGTACTGCCCGAGGCATCCGACGGCGAACTCGAAACCGATCGTCTCGAAGGGCTTCGTGACGCTCGGCCAGTGCTGGCTGTCGCAGAACCAGAACTTGGCCTCCTCGACGTCTCGGCGGCCGTCCTGGAAGACGAGGTTGTAGGCGTAGATGTCCTTCCAGCCCTCGGCGCCGGCGGGCGGGGCCTGCTCATAGGGGCTCGGGAACGAATTGCGGGCTGTCGTGGCGGGTGCCACAGCGGTCGACTCTGACATGGCTGTGATCCTTTTCGGGTATGCGGCTCAGCGGCCGATCTGGGTCATGAGGGACTGGGTGATGCTGGCGATTCCGAAACCGGAGGTGGTCGGCGCCGCGGCGGGGGTCTTGTTCGACCAGACGGTCTCGGGGCGCGACTGCAGAAGCAGCAGGTTCTCGCCCTCGGGCAGAGTGCGATCGATCGCCCACTCGATGTCCTGCGGGGATCCGAAGTGCTTCTCGGCGCGCTTCGCGATCGCGGCGACCGCGGTCACCTCCGCGTCGCTGAGCGAGCGGATGCCGCGGCGCTCGGCCTCGACCTCGCGCTCCACGACGCCCTGGGAATCGGCATCCGGAATCATCTCGATGTGCTTGTCGCCGATCTGCTCCTCGCTGATCGTCAGCAGCACCTTGTCGACGTGCAGGTTGTCCGGGGTGACGGTCCCCGAGACGACGGACTCCCCCAGCCCCCAGGCCGCATCGATCACGATCGTCGAGCGGTCGCCGTTGGAGGGGTCGATCGTCATCGCGACACCGGCGGTACGGGCATCCACCATCTTCTGCACCGCGACGGCCATCGACAGCCCCTCATCCGGGATGCTGTTCGCCAGGCGGTAGACGATGGCGCGCGAGGTGTAGAGCGAGGCCCAGCAGCGGCGCACATGCTCGGCGACCGCATCGCGACCGCGCAACCACAGGTAGGTGTCCTGCTGGCCGGCGAAGCTCGCATCCGGCAGGTCCTCGGCGGTGGCGGAGGAGCGCACCGCGACCGGCTGCTCCTCGCTGAAGCGCTCCTGCAGAGCGGCGAAGGCCCGCGAGAACTCATCGCGGATGGCGTCCGGGATCTCCCGGCTCAGGAATTGATCCCGGATCTTTGCCGAGACCTCATCCACCATCGCGACGTCCTCGGGGTCGAGGCCGGCCAGCAGCGCATCGATCTCATCGGCGAGCCCCGTGAGCTCGACGAACGACGTGTACGCGGTCGTCGTCACGGCGAACCCGGGCGGCACCGGCATGCCCGCACCGGTGAGATTCACCAGAGAGGCGCACTTGCCGCCGAGATCCTCGATTGTCGCCGGGCCGGGCTCATCGAAGAAACGGATGAAGAGGTAGTCGCTCATGTCAGGCCTCCCAGGTGACGGGAACGGAGAGGGGAACGCGGAACGAGAGGTTCTCGCGGAAGTCGATGTCGGCGCCGTCGACCAGCTGCAGGCCGGGAACGGCGGCGATGGTCTCCTCGAGGGCGATCTTCGCCTGGAGCTTCGCGAGCATGTTGCCCAGGCAGTAATGGATGCCGAACCCGAAGGAGAGGTGATTGCGGGCGTCGCTGCGGGTGATGTCGAAGACCTCGGGGTTCTCGAACACGGCGACATCGCGGTTGGCGGAGCCCATCACGAGGAGCACGTTCGCGCCCTTCGGGATCGCGACTCCGCCGATCTCGGTGTCGGCCAGCGCCCTGCGGCGCCAGGCGACGATCGAGCCGGAGAAACGGAGCACCTCGTCGACCGCACTGGGGATGCGACTGGGGTCGTCGACGAGGTGCTCCCACTGCTCCCGGTGCGACAGCAGGACGCGGATGCAGTTGGCGATCAGCGTCGTGGTCGTCTCATGACCGGCGAACAGCAAGCTGTAGCAGAGCGAGGCGATCTCGTGGTCGGAGATCTCGGCGCCATCACCCTGGGCCGACACGAGGTCGGCGATGAGGTTGTCCCCGCCGGAGTGGTGCGCCTCGGTGACGAGGGCGATGCACTCCTGCCAGTACTCGACGAGGTTGTGCGCATGCGGCACCTGCTCCTCGTCGTCGAGGTTCCCCCACGTCATGGCCGCGCGGGAGTCGGACCAGCGCTTGTACGTCGGCACGAGGGAGGTG
Source organism: Microbacterium sp. GXF6406 (assembly GCF_054798215.1). NCBI lineage: Bacteria > Bacillati > Actinomycetota > Actinomycetes > Micrococcales > Microbacteriaceae > Microbacterium > Microbacterium sp. GXF6406. The sequence goes on from NZ_JBSJZH010000009.1 coordinate 27,981, forward strand.
TCGACGCCGAGGAGCGTCAGGATCGTGATCGTGGGGATGTCGTAGGCGACCTGCGAGAAAAAGTCGCCGGCGCGGCCGGGGTTCGCGAGCATCTCCTGCAGCGCCTGGCGTGTGTTCTCGCGGATCGTCGGCTCCAGGGCCTTGAAACGGCGCGGGGTGAAGGCGCGCTGGGCGATCGCACGGATGCGGGTGTGCTCCGGAGGCATGCGGGCAGACAGGCCCGAGTAGGCGGTGAAGCCGCCGTCCCGCATAATCTCCGTGGCCTGCGGACCGCGCTCGCGCACCGGGGCCTGGGCGTTCTCGCTCGAGAACGTCTCCCAGTTCTCGAACGTCGACTTCACGTCCTCGTAGCGGGTGACCACCCAGCAGTCGATGCGCTCGTCGTACATGACCGGCTCATTCGCGCGCAGCTCGGCATAGGCGGGGAACGGGTCCTTCAGGTCGAAGGGCTCGTAGCCGTGGTGGGAGCCGGCCTCGACCGCTCCGGTCGTGGCGGCCGCGCTGTGGTCTACCGGACAGCCTGCTGCGGCTGCGGCTGCTGCTCGTGCTTCGGTGAGCGAGAGGGCCATGACGACTCCTTCGTGTCTGCGCCTGTGGTTTTGGTAGTTCCGGCGGCCCGCGTCATGTGCGGGTGGGCCGCCGGAACGTGTCACTCATCTAACGCCGGGTCTCCGCCTCGGGGTCGCTACCCTTCCGTCCAGTGGAAGCCGGTTGCCGCAGCGACTGCAGCGGGAAGTGCCCCACGCTCGCCTCGATGCGGCGGGCGATGCCGCGCAGTGCCGGCAGATGCCGCTCGATCGAGGTCGCGGCATCCGTCGTCGTGACCAACCCCAGAGCGGCCCCGACGAGCCCGTTCTGGAAGACGGGAACCGCGATCGACGTCGCCCCGATGCGCGTCTCATCGACCGTCGTCGCGAAGCTTCGGGTGCGCACGACGGCGAGCTCGGCGCGCAGTGCATCCGGATCGACATGCGTCAGCGGCGTCCGGCTCTCCAGGGGCCGGGAGATGATCGCCTCCCGCACCCACGGCTCCTCGAACGCGAGCAGCACCTTGCCGACCGCCGTCGCATGCAGCGGCAGACGCCCGCCCACCCGTGAGGCCTGCGGGACCCTGCGCGTGCCGTAAACGCGGTCGATGTAGAGGGCCTCGGCGCGCTCGCGCACCGCGATGTGCACCGTCTCCTGGGTCAGCGTGAACAGGTCCTGCAGCAGCGGACGGGCGATCTCCCGCACCTGCCGCCCGGCATGCTGGCCCAGCTCCCACAGCCGCAGGCCGATCTGGTAGCGGCCGTTCGCATCGCGCTGCAGGGCGCCCCAGCTCTCGAGCTCGCCGACCAGGCGGTGAGTGGTGCTCAACGGCAATCCGGTCTCGGTGCTGATCTCGCTCAGACTTCGCGCCGCGAGCGAGCGCTCGAACAGCTCGAGGATCATCAGCACGCGCCCTGTGACGCTCTGCCCCGGTTGGGACGTACGACCAGCCATCGGCCACCCCCTCGTGACACTTCCGGTGAGTGGAAGTGTACGCCGGAGAGGTGACGCGGTCGAGAGGCGCTTCGGCGCCGCTGCGCCGCTGCCCGGTCATCCGGCCGCCGCCCGTCGCGCCGGCTCTACCCGTCACCCCGCTGCACAACTCAGGAGAAACACCGGCATCGGCGGGTTGCTGCGACCTCAGATCACGGAACCGCGGAAAATCTCCGGAGTTATGCGAGGCGGCGTGCGCGCAGGGAGAAAGCGGGTCAGTCCCCCGGAACCCCGAAGGCGTGCTGCGTCTTGATGGGCGCGACGGCCGCCGAGGCGAAGAAGGCCAGCAGCGCGCGGGCGCGATCCGGGTCGGCGGATGCCGCGGCCACTGCACCGGAGAACACGGTGTCGATCGCCGCATCGGCCGGCATCACGCCGAGGATGCGCACGCCCGGCTGGCCGACGAGCTCGCTGAGCTGCTGGAAGCCGAGGTCGACGTCGCCGGCGGCGAGGGATGCCGCCACGGGGATACCGGGCTTCGCCTGGACGAGACGGCCCTCCAGCTCCTCGGCGAGACCCCAGTCGGAGATCATCTGCACGAGCGCGGTGCCGCTGGGACCGGTCGAATAGCCGATCCTTCCGGCGACGCGCAGCGCCTCGCGCAGTTCCTCCACGCCGGCGAAAGCCGGCCCCTCGGGCCGTGCCGCCGGCTCCCCCGAACCGGACGGCACGGCCACGGCCACCTGCGACAGCACCAGGGGTGCGATCGTCGCAGAGTCCACATGCCCGGCATCGGCGAGCTTCTTCAGCGCACCGGATGCCAGGAAGACCAGGTCGAATGCTTCGCCGTCGGCGACGCGGGATGCCGCGTCCACTCCCCCGACGGATTCGACGTCGATACGCGCCAGCCCGGTCGCCTCGGCTGCGGCGGTCAGGTCCGCGAGCACGTGGCGGGTCGCCATCGACGAGATCGCCCTCATGCGGCGTCCTCGAAGGTCTCGGCGTCGACCTCGCCCGTCGCCCGGGCGGCGTAGCGCGGACCGGAGACGGTGTCGTGGTTGATGAGCTCGCCGGCGCGGGCGAGCAGTTCGGCGTCGACGGCGAGGGATGCCGCGGCCTGGTTCTCGATCGCATGATCGAGGCTCGTCGTCCCGGGGATCGGCACGACGTGGTCGCCGCGCGAGAGCAACCAGATGAGCGACAGCTGCGCCGGCGTCACCCCCGCCTCGGCGGCGAGCTCCCGCCAGGCGGGCAGAAGCGCGGCGTTGCGGGGCCAGTGCTCGGCGCCGAAGCGCGGCATCGGCCGACGGATGTCCTTCTCGACCAGCTGCGTCGGATCCCCGACGCTGTCGCTGAGGAATCCGCGCCCCACCGGCGAGAACGCCACGAGCGCGACGCCATCGGCAGCCGTCGCCTCGAGCATCGCGATCTCGGCGTTACGGGTCCACAGCGAGTACTCGTTCTGCACGGCGGCGATCGGGGCGACCGCCTGCGCCTCGCGCAGACGCTCGACCGAGACCTCGCTCAGGCCGATCGCGCCGATCTTGCCGGCCGCCACCGCCTCGACGAGCGCCCCCACGCTCTCGGCGATCGGCACGGACTTGTCCCACCGGTGCAGGTAGTACAGGTCGATGTGGTCGACGCCGAGGCGCGACAGCGAAGCATCCACCTGGGCTGCGACGGTCTCGGGGCGCCCGTCGATGACGCGCTCCCCGTCGACGATCGCCATACCGCCCTTGCTCGCCAGCACGACCTCATCGCGGCGCCCCTGCAGGGCGCGGCCGACGAGCTCCTCGTTGCGGCCGCCGCCGTAGAGGGTGGCGGTGTCCAGATGCGTCACGCCCGCATCGAGCGCGCCGCGCAGCACCGCCAGCCCCTCCTCCGGCGTCGGCGGAACGCCGTACGCGTGGCTGAGGTTCATGCATCCGAGACCCAGGCGGGGAAGCATCACGCGAGCTGCTCCTCCAGCTCGCCGAGCACCCGGTAGCAGTCGATGACCTGGCGGATCGACGAGTTCGGCTCGCGGCCCTCGCGGATCGCGGCGATGAACTCGCGGTCCTGCAACTCGATGCCGTTCATGCTGACAGCGACGTTCGAGACGTCGATCTGCTCTTCCTTGCCGTCGAACAGGTCGTCGTAGCGGGCGATGTAGGTCGCCGTGTCGCCGATGTAGCGGAAGAACGTCCCGAAGGGGCCTTCGTTGTTGAACGACAGCGACAGGGTGCAGATCGCGCCCGTCTCGCTCTTGAGGAGGATGCCCATGTCCATCGCGATGCCCAGATCCGGGTGGATCGGGCCCTGGATCGCGTGCGCCTCGACGATCCTGCCCGCCTGGTAGGCGAACAGGTCGACCGTGTGCGCGGCGTGATGCCAGAGCAGGTGGTCGGTCCAGCTGCGCGCCTCGCCCTTCGCGTTCGTGTTCGTGCGGCGGAAGAAGTACGTCTGCACATCCATCTGCTGCACGTGGAACTCATCGGCCTGGATGCGGTTGTGCACGAGCTGGTGCGAGGGGTTGAACCGGCGCGTGTGGCCGACCATCGCGACGAGCTTCGACTGCTCCGCGAGCTCTGCGACCTCGAGCGTCTTCTGCGCATCCGCCCACGAGTCCGCCAGCGGGATCTCGACCTGCACGTGCTTGCCCGCGGCGAGCACCGCCTGCGTCTGGCTCGCGTGCAGACCCGTCGGGGTGGCGAGGATGACGGCATCCACATCATCGCGCTCGAGCACGGCGTCCAGGCCCACGACCGCGTTCGGCACGCCGTACTCGGCGGCGACGGCATCCGCCTTCTCTTGGGAGGTGGCGGCGACGACCGTCACCTCCGCGTCTTCGATGTTCGCGAGCCCGTCGAGGTGCTTCTTGCCGAAGGCGCCGTTGGCGCCGACGACGGCGATGCGGATCTTGTCAGTCATGGGGATCTCCTCAGACGTTCGGGTTGCTCAGGACCAGGTGGCCGACGGCGGTGTTGGATGCCGGGACGTGGTAGAACCGGTGGTCGACGGTCGGCGCATCGCCGTCGAACTGGTCATCCATCGCACCGCGCGCGATCAGCCAGTCGACGAGCTCGATGCCCTCGGAGCCCGCCTCGTCGACGTACTCCATGTGCGGCCACTCGGTGAGCCCCTTGGGGTCGGCGATCAGGTGGTCGAGGAAGGCGTTGTCCCATTCCTCGTTGATGAGGCCGGCGCGCGGACCCTGCAGCTGGTGGCTCATGCCGCCGGTGCCCCAGATCTGCACGTTCAGCTCCTCGCCGTCCCACTTGTCGATCGCGCGGCGCAGCGCCTTGCCCAGCTCGTAGCAGCGGCGGCCCGAGGGAACCGGGTACTGCACGACGTTGACCGCGAGCGGGATGACCCGGACGGGCCACTTCTCATCGGGACCGAGCTCACCGTAGACGAGAGACAGCGGGACGGTCAGGCCGTGGTCGACGACCATCTCGTTGACGAGCGTGAGGTCGAAGTCGTCCTGGATGATCGACTGCGCGAGGTGCGCGGCGAACTCCGGGTAGCCCTGGACGTCCGGCACCGGGCGGGGGCCGTAGCCCTCATCGGCGACGGGGTACTCGGCGCCCGTGCCCAGCACGAACGTCGGGATGATCGAGGCGTCGAACGCGGTCGCGTGGTCGTTGTAGACGAGGATCACGACGTCGGGGGCGTTCTCCTTGGCCCACTGACGGGTCCAGGTGTAGCCGTCGAAGACCTTCTTCCAGTACGGCTCCTCGGTCTTTCCGAGGTCCATGGCCGCACCGATCGCGGGAACGTGCGAGGTGAACAGCGCCGAGGTGTACTTGGCCGGAGCATCCGGGCGCACCGTCGTCGCCTTCTCGGTCGACGGCGGGGTCCAGCCGTCGAGGTCCTTCAGACGCGCGCCCTCGGGGCGACGGCCGCCGCCGACCATCATGTCGCGGTAGGCCGCCTCGCTCATGCCGGTCATGGAACCAGCCATCTGCTGGAAGCTCAGCCCGTGCGTCGCACCGATCTTCGACAGGAAGTAGATGTTGCCGCCCTCGGCGATCATCGTGTTCAGGTCCATGTCGAGCACGGCCTGGCGCTGCACCGGGGTCAGCGGCCATTCATCGAGGTAGGCGGCCTGATCGGCGAGGAAGCGCTCGCGGTTCTCGGGCTTCATGAGCGACATCGAGAACTGGTTGAGGTGGTAGCCCTTGCGCGCCTGCTCGGCGTCGTAGATCGTCGTGCCGGGAATGTCCTTGTACGGCTTGTCGAGTGCCATGATGCTCTCCTTCAGTCTGCCCAGTAGAGGCGGAGCGGGTTGTCGACGAGCAGCTTCTGCTGAAGCTCGGGGGTCGTCGCGATCCGCGGGATGTAGTCGACCAGCAGCCCGTCATCGGGCATGTGGTCCTTGAGGTTGGGGTGGGGCCAGTCGGTGCCCCAGAGGACGCGGTCGGGGAACTCCTCGACCACGCGCCGGGCGAACGGCACGACGTCGTCGTAGGCCTGCTGTTCGCCGTCGAGGGCGCGGGGACCGGCGACGCTGAGCCGCTCGGGGCACGACACCTTGGTCCACACGTTGGGGTTCTCGCGCATGAAGCGCAGGAAGAGCTCGAACTCCTCGCCGTCGGCATCCTTCGTGACATCGGGGCGACCCATGTGGTCGACGACGACATCGGTCGGGATGCTGGAGAAGAAGTCGTAGAGATCGGGGAGGTCCTCGGCCTCAAAGTAGATGACCACGTGCCATCCGAGAGGAGCGATCTTCTCGACGATCTCCAAGAGGGAGTCGGTGGGGACACGATCGACGAGGCGCTTGACGAAGTTGAAGCGCACACCGCGCACACCAGCCGCGTGCAGTTCGGCGAGCTCGGCGTCGGTCACGTCGCGGCGCACCGTGGCGACGCCGCGGGCACGGCCCTCGCTGCGGTTCAGCGCGTCCACGAGCGCCCGGTTGTCGGCGCCGTGGCAGGTGGCCTGCACGATCACGTTGCGGTCGAAGCCGAGCTGGTCGCGCAGCGCGAACAGCTGCTCTGCCGAGGCGTCGCACGGCGTGTACTTGCGCTCAGGGGCGTAGGGGAACTCGGCTCCGGGCCCGAAGACGTGGCAGTGCGCGTCGACGGCGCCGGCGGGCAGCGCGAACGTCGGCTTCGTCGGCCCGTCGTACCAGTCGAGCCAACCCGGAGTCTTCTCGAAGGGGCCGGTGGTGTCGCCGTGCGCCATCGCTCAGTCCTCCACGTACTCGAGGCCGGCCTTCGCCAGCGGCTCGCGCATCCCGTAGATGTCGAGGCCGAGAACGCCGTCGCGGAACTTCTCGCGCTTGGCCTCCTCGTTGTCCTCGCGCTTCTGGCTGGCATCCGCCACCGCGCCCACGAGCTCACGGGGTACGACCACGACGCCGTCGACATCGGCGACGACCACATCGCCCGGGTTGACCAGGGCGTTGGCGGCGACGACGGGGATGTTGACCGAGCCGAGGGTCGCCTTGACGGTGCCCTTGGAGTTGATCGCCCGGGAGAAGACCGGGAAGCCCATCTTCTCGAGGTCCTCGACATCGCGGACGCCGCCGTCGATGACGAGGCCCTTGCAGCCGCGCGCCGTGAGGGAGGTGGCCAGCAGGTCGCCGAAGAAACCGTCCTCGCTCTCGGTCGTACAGCCGGCGACGATCACATCGCCCTCCTGCACCTGCTCGGCGGCGACGTGGAACATCCAGTTGTCACCGGGCTGCAGCAGCACCGTCACGGCCGGGCCGCACAGCTTCGCGCCCTTCCAGACCGGTCGGATGTAGGGGCGCATGAGGCCGACGCGGCCCATCGCCTCGTGGATCGTGGCGACACCGAACTTCGACAGACGCGCGACGTCGTCAGGGTCGGGGCGCTGGATGTTCGTGTGGACGACTCCGAGGTTGTTCAAACGCATGATCTCTCCTTCTCAGAGGCCGCGCGCGGTCAGGGCACGGTCGAGGCGGGGGTACACGCGACGCGCGTTGCCCTCGTAGACCTGCTGACGCTGCGCGTCGGTGAAGTTGGCGGTGGCGTCGACATAGCGCTTCGTGTCATCGAAGTAGTGGCCGGTGCGCGGGTCGATGTCACGCACCGCGCCGATCATCTCGCTCGCGAAGAGCACGTTGTCGACGGGGACGATGTTCGTCAGCAGATCGATGCCCGGCTGGTGGTAGACGCAGGTGTCGACGAAGACGTTGTTCCAGATGTACTCCTCGAGCTCCGGCTTGCCCAGGGCCATCGCGAGGCCCCGGAAACGGCCCCAGTGATAGGGGATCGCGCCGCCGCCGTGCGGGATGACGAGCTTGAGGTCGGGGAAGTCGCGGAACAGCGTGTCGCCGCCGCGGATGAGCTGCATGAACGCCGTCGTGTCGGCGTTGAGGTAATGGTCGCCCGTCGTGTGCATGACGTTCGGCATGCAGGTGGAGCTGACGTGGATCATCGCCGGGATCTCGTACTCGACGAGTTTCTCGTACAGCGGGTACCAGGAGCGGTCGGTGATCGCCGGGGCGGTCCAGCGGCCGGCCGAGGGGTCGGGGTTGATGTTGACGGTGACGGCGCCGAGCTCCTCGACCGCGCGGACGAGCTCGGGGATGCTGGTGGCCGGGTCCTCGCCCGGGGACTGCGGTAGCATCGCGCCCATGAGGAAGCGCTCGGGGAACAGCTGACTGACACGGGCGACGAGGTCGTTGCACATGCGTGCCCACGTCTTGCTGACCTCGAGGTCGCCGATGTGGTGCGCCATGAACGAGGCGCGCGGGCTGAAGACGGTGATGTCGCTGCCGCGCTCGTTCATGAGCTTGAGCTGGTTGTTCTCGATGCTCTCGCGGATCTGATCGTCGCTGACCGAGAGCGACGCGGGATCGGGGGCCGTGCCCTCGCCCTTCGCGAAGGCGACCTGCAGATCGCGCCAGGCTCCGACCGGGGCGGGAGCGGTGGTGTAGTGGCCGTGGATGTCGATGATCAACGCGTGTCGTCCTTGTCACTCGGAGGCTGTTGCTCATGACTCTAAGACGGACCATGTATATAGTCCAATAGATAAAGAGGTCTTCATATATAGAGGAGTTCGATACATGTCGCTGGCTGACCTGAACCAGTTGCGCACCTTCGTCGTGCTCTACGAACTGCGCAGCGTCACCGCCGCCGCCGAACGCCTGCACGTCACCCAGCCCACCGTCAGCTACACCCTGCGCCGACTGCGCGAACGCTTCGGAGACGACCTGTTCCGCCGTGAAGGCAACGACATGGTCCCCACGGGAAAGGCCACCGCCCTGTTCGGCCCGCTGCACGAGGCCCTCGCCCAGATCGACGAGACGGTGAGCGACCCCGAGGCCTTCGAGCCCTCCGGCTTCAGCGGCGAACTCGCCCTCGGCCTCACCTCGATCGGCGAGCAGACCTTCCTGCCTCCCATCATGTCGGCGCTCGCCCGCGAAGCATCCAGCCCTCACCTCCAGGTCGAACGCCTCGACTCCGACCAGGTCGAGGACGGCCTCATCCGCGGCACCATCGACCTCGCCATGACCGTCTCCATGATCGGCAGCCCGCGCCTGTGGCGCACCCACGTGCGTGCGGTCGAGTACGTCGCGCTGTCCTCCGCGGAGCATCCGCTGCCCGAGACCGGACCCGACATGTTCCTCGGACGCCACTTCGTGCGCGTCTCCGCCCGCGGCGGACACGTCTTCCCCCTGCAAGCGCTCACCGAGCACGGCCTCATGCCGCAGGTCTCGCTCACCGTCGAGGAATACGCCACCGTGCCCGCCGTGCTGCAGGCCACCGACCTCGTCGTGCTCCTCCCCCGCCACGTCGCCGAGGTCTTCAGCGGCTGGTTCCAAGGGCTCAGCATCGCCGACCTGCCCTGGCCCGCCCAGTCGACCCCCGTCTCGCTCTACACACGACGGGAGGCGAGCCTGTCGCCGGCACAGCGCTGGTTCCGCTCCGTGGTGCGCGAAGCCGTCACCACCGACGAGTACCGAAGAGGGTAGGCGTCAGGCCTTCTTCTTGTTCCAGCTGGCCTTCGCGGGGGCGAACGGGCTGCGGATGTGGATCGACCACGTCGAGTGCGGGTGGATGCGCAGCAGCGCCGTCTCGTAGAACGCAACGGCTTCTTCCGCGAGGGTCGGCAGCACGGCATCCTTGTCGATCGTGTCCTCGGGGCGCGGACGCAGCGCCTTCCAGACGAGCTGCACCTCTGGCGCACCCGTGGGAATGCCATTGACATCGATCACCGCCCGCTCCCACGGCAGCGTCAACCGCGGGTCGCGCTTGTACACCCACGCGCGCGGCGCGCCATCCTCGGCGTTGATCTGCAGAACCCAGACGTTCTGCGCATCATCACGGACGAGGACCGGCTGCAGATCCGCGTCGGCCGGAGCCTCCGCGAACGGGATGAGCTCGTCGTCGTCATCGCCCGCACCCGGCGCCCACGCGCTGAGCCCCTCGGGAAGTGCCGCCACGAGCGCGGCGAGGTCACGAGCCACGACGCTCACGTCGATGTTCGTGCGCTCGCGGATCTGCCGGCCGAGCACACGATCGAGCGCCGCGCCGCCGGAGAGCCACCAGCGCACATCCGCCGCGCCGAGCGCCTCGGCTACCTGCTCAGCGGTCAGCGGCACCCACGGCAACGCCGAGGAAGTGAGGGAAGACGACATGTCTCGAGGCTACCTCCCGACGATGCGGCCTTCGTCTCGACGAGAGCCCCGCACCCCGCCTCGGCCCGCCGAGCCCCACCCCGCCTCGCAGCGCACAACTCAGGAGAATCTTCCCGAAACGACGTCGCGCGACCCCAGATCACCCCGACCCACACAGAATCTCCTGAGTTGTGCACGTGGGCGGGGTCGGGCTGGCCCCAGTCCAGCCCGACCCCGCCCGTCCCGGATCAGACCGGCAGCGACGTGAACTTCGCGCGCAGATCGACCTTGCGCACCTTGCCGCTCGCCGTCCGCGGCAGCTCGTCGACGAAGACGACGCCCTTCGGCACCTTGTACTTCGCCAGCTGCGGTGCGACATGGGTGATGATCTCGTCCCCGGTGATCGCACTGCCCGGCACGGGCATGACGACGGCGAGGGGCACCTCTCCCCATCGTTCGTCCGGCACGCCGATGACCGCGACGGATGCGACTTCGGCGAGCCCCATGATGAGCTGCTCGATCTCGGCCGGGTAGATGTTCTCCCCGCCGGAGATGATCATGTCCTTGAGCCGGTCGCTGATGTAGAGGTAACCCTCATCATCGAGGTGCCCGACATCACCGGAGCGGAACCACGCGCCGTCCCATGCCTCCGCCGCGACATCAGGGCGATTCCAGTACTCGGTGATGACGTTCGGCCCGGCGATCTGAATCTCTCCGGAGACCCCGGCATCGACCGGGCGGCCCGCATCATCGACCACGCGCACCTCGGTGAAGAAGTGCGCGAGGCCGGCGGATCCCACGTGCGCGGCCGACTTGCGAGCCGGCAGCGCTGTGGCGCCCGGGGCCGTCTCGGTCAGGCCGTATCCGATCGAGAAGCTCATCCCGCGCTGCTCGAAGGCGTCGACGGTGCGGTCGGGGATGCTCGATCCGCCGCAGGTCAGGCGGCGAACCGTCGACATGTCCGTCTCGGCCCAGGCGGGATGCTCCGCGAGCATCTGATAAGTGGTGGGGACGCCCGAGAGCCCGGTGACGCCGTGCTCCTGCACGGCTGCGAGCACCGCGGCCGGGTCGAAGCGTTCGTGCAGCACGAGCGCTCCGCCCTTCAGCAACCCGGGCAGCGCCCCCATGCTGAGGGATGCGACGTGGAACATGGGCGCGATCATCAGCGACACATCGGTCGAGGTGACGTCGTAGTCGACGATGACGTTCAGGGCGTTCCAGGTCAGGTTGCCGTGTGTGAGCACTGCCCCCTTGGGCCGCCCGGTGGTTCCGGACGTGTAAAGGATCATGGCCGCGTCGTCGAAGGTCACCGGTGTGGAGGGCAGCACGGTGCTGGGGGTGTCTGCGAGGACGTCATCGATCGATTCGACCGGGGGCAGTTCTGCGGGGCCGTCGATCACGATGCGGTGCACGACGGCGGTCTCCCAGGCGGCGGCTCGCGCCAGTTCGCGCTGCGATTGATGGAGCACCAGCACCGCCGCCCCGGAGTCCTGGATCTGGAACTGCAGCTCGCGGGCCGCCAGCCGCGTGTTCAGTGGGACGAAGACCGCTCCGAGCGATCCGCACGCGAAGAAGGTCGTCAGGAAGTCCGGATGGTTGTCGCCGACGTAGGCGACGCGATTCCCCGCACCGACTCCGCGCTCCTGCAGCGCGTTGGCGAATCGGGCGATCCTGTCGGCGAACTCGTCATAGGTGTACGAGATGTCCCCGTAGACGATCGCTGTCTCACCGGCCGACTTGATGCGTCGACGCTCGATCCACGTTCCCAGACCTTGATTTTCCACGTTGCGACTTCCTTGTTGCGTGCGGGTGTCTTCTGTTGTTCAGGCGTAGAAGCGCTGCAGGCTCCGTGCGACGACGGCGGGCTTGGTGCCGCCTTCGCTCTCGATCGTCACGTCGACGGCGAACTGGTAGCCGCCGGGGATCTCGGTGACCTCGGCGATGGCGGCCGTGGCGCGGACCCGGGTGCCGGCCTTCACGGGCGAGACGAAGCGCACCTTGTCGAGGCCGTAGTTGACCTTGGTGGTCACGCCCTCGACGTCGAGCAGCGATTCCCACAGCGGGATGAGCAACGACAGGGTGAGGAACCCGTGGGCGATCGGCGCCCCGAACGGGCCGGCCTGGGCGCGTTCCGGATCGGTGTGGATCCACTGGTGGTCGTCCGTCGCGTCGGCGAAGGTGTTGATCCGGCCCTGGGTGATGTCGATCCACTCGGATGGTCCGAGTTCGGTGCCCACCAGGGTGGGGAGATCGGCGTAGGCGACGGTGGTGGTCATGGCGATGGGCCTTTCTTCGAGGACGGGAGGGTCAGGACAGGCCGAGCAGCCGTGCGGCGTTGTCCTTGAGGATGCCGGGCAGCACTTCCGGTTTGAAACCGGCGTGCTCGGAGTCGGCCATCCAGCGGTCGGGGGTGATCATCGGGAAGTCGGAGCCGAAGAGGATGCGTTTCTTCAGCAGCGAGTTGGCGTATCGGACGAGCTCTTTCGGGAAGTACTTCGGGCTCCATCCCGACAGGTCGATCCAGGTGTTGTGCTTGTGGGTCGCCACCGAGAGCGCTTCGTCCTGCCAGGGCACCGAGGGGTGGGCCATGATGATCTGCAGGTCTCCGAAGTCGGCGGCGACGCCGTCGAGCAGCATGGGGTTCGACAGAGCGAGCTTCAGCCCGCGCCCGCCGCGCATGCCTGCGCCGATTCCGGTCTGCCCGGTGTGGAACAGCGCCACGACACCGGCGTCCTGCAGCGTCTCGTACAGCGGGTAGTGCTGTTCGTCGCTGGGGTCGAAGTTCTGCACCGTGGGGTGGAACTTGAAGCCTCGGACTCCGGATTCCTCGATCAGTCGCGCGGCTCGGTCGACGGCATCCGGGCGGTTCGGGTCGACGGAGCCGAACGGGATGAGGACGTCGGCGTTGTCGGCCGCGCCCCGGGCGATCTCCTCGCTGGAGACGGGAGGGTGATCGAGGAACGTCTCGGCATCGACGGTGAAGACGACGGCGGCCATTCTTCGTTCGCGGTAGTACGCCGCGACGCTGTCGAGGTCGGGGCGCGGGCCGTCTGTCGAGAAGTACCTGGATGCCGCTTCGGAGAGGTCGTCCGGCAGGGAGTTGTGCCCGTGGCCGTCGTCTTCGATGTGGACGTGCACATCGATGGCCTCGATCTGATCGAGGTCGATCGCGGGTTCGTAGCGCGTCATCGGATGCTACTTCGCCGGTGCGGGCGGCTGGAGCTCGTCGGGAAGCGGTGCGAATTTCTCGCCGACGGGCTGGATGCTGGCGACGAACAGCTCGGCCCCGCGGGTCTGGAGATCCTCGATCTTCCAGCCGCCATCGGCGTATTCGGTGGCGACGGGTTCCGGGTGCGACCACACCTGGAGGCGGTCGCCGCCGACGCCGATCGCCTGACCGGTGATGGCGGATGCTGCATCCGAGGCCAGGTAGGCGACCAGGGGTGCGACGTCACCGGCACCGCCGAAGCCGACGTCCTTGCGGAAGAACTCGGGCATCGGCTCGCCGTTGCGGTCCGCTTCGACCGCTGCGTGGAAGTAGGGCACGGTGGCGGTCATGGCGGTGGCGGCGACGGGGATGATCGCGTTGACCGTGATGCCGGCCTTCTTGAGCTCGAGCGCCCAGGTGCGAACCATGCCGACGATGCCGGCCTTGGCTGCGGCGTAGTTGGTCTGTCCGAAGTTGCCGCGCTGCCCGGTGGGCGAGCCGATCGTGATGATGCGGCCGGCGACGCCGTTCTCGCGCATGTAGGTGGCGGCTTCGCGAACGCAGGTGAACGTGCCCCGCAGGTGCACGTTGATGACGAGGTCGAAGTCCTCGTCGCTCATCTTCCACAGCACGGTGTCGCGCAGCACGCCGGCGTTGGTGACGAGGATGTCCAGGCCGCCGAACTCGTCGACAGCGGCCTGCACGAGAGCCTTCGCCGTTTCCGTCGATCCGACGGGCGCCACCACCGCGGTGGCTCTGCCGCCGGCGTCGACGATCGTGGCGACGGCATCCGCTGCGGTCTGCGCGTCGACGTCGTTGATGACGACGGATGCTCCGTTCCGTGCGAGCTCCTGGGCGTAGGCCAGGCCGAGACCACGGCCGGATCCGGTGACGATGGCGACTTTGCCTTCAAGCGTCATGCTTACTCCTTCGTAGGTGACATGATCAGATCACATAATCATTGGATTCGTCAACTATTGAGATTCTCTTCTGACTAGAATTAGGTCATGAGCGATTCCCCAACGCCGATGCTCGACGGCGGCCCCCTGGTCGCCGATCTCAACTTCCTCCTCGCCCGCGCCAATGCGGTCGCCACCGCGTCGACCAACGCAGCGCTGGCGGAGTTCGATCTCAAAGTGCGCTCCTATGCCGTTCTGGCGCTCGCCCGTTCCGAGATCCGCATGAACCAGCGGGAGATCGCCGAATACCTGCGCCTGGACCCCAGCCAGGTGGTCGCCCTCGTCGACGGCCTCCAGGACCGCGGCCTCGTCACCCGCGAGCCAGACCCCCGCGACCGCCGCACGAACGTCGTCTCCACGACCCCGGCGGGCCGCACCATGCACACCGAGGCCGCACGCGTCATCGCCCGCGCCGAGGAAGAACTGCACGCGGGCTGGTCGAGCTCCGAGCGCGACATGCTCACCGATCTCCTCCGCCGCGCAGCCTTCCCCGCCTGAACCGCCCGACCCTGCTCACGCCCGCCGCACGAGAGCGCGGGCAAGAGCCGAGCAGACCACGGCTGCCATGATCATCACGAGCATCCCGAGGGTCGTCGGCAGCGCCGTGCCCACTCCCCACAACCCACCCCATACGGTCGCCAGCGCCCCGCACGTGAACTGGAGCAGACCCAGCACCGCGGAGCCGGCCCCGACCACGCCCGCAGCACGGCCGATCGTCAGCGCCGACGCGTTCGACATGCTCGAAGCCACGCCCGCCGTGAACACGCACACCAGCACCACCCAGACGACGATCGTCATCACCCCGGCCAGCGTCGCGACGGCCAGGAGAACCGCGGCGAGCGTCGCCACCCCCTGCCCGAGCACCGTCGCCCGCACCACCCCCGCTCGGCGCACGATGCGCGCATTGACCAGCGCGCCGAGCACGTAGCTCACGGACCCCGCGGAGAAGGTGAGGGCATAGGTGACGGCATCCGCGCGAAAAACGCCCTGCACGATGAACGACGACGAACCGATGTAGACCATCAGCGCACCGTAGGAGAACGCGAACGACAGCGCGAAGAAGACGTAGGGGCCGTCGCGCAGCAACGTGCGCACGTTGCGGGCCAGCGCGCCGACGAGGGCCGGATGCCGCAACTCCTGCGGCAGAGACTCGCGCACGGCCAGTCCCGCCACCGCCAGCATCACGACCGCGATCGCGCCCAGCCCGGCCAGAGCTGCACGCCATCCACCCCACTCGGAAAGCAGCGCGCCCAGCGGGCTCCCGACAGCAGGGCCCAGGCCCATCATCGCGATGAGGATGCTCATCCCCCGCGCCGCACGATCACCGCGCGCAAGGTCCCCCACGATCGCCCGGGCGAGCGAGGACCCCGCCGCGGCGAAGATCCCCTGCGCGAACCGCAGCCCGATCAACACCTCGATGCTCGGAGCCGCCGCCGCCGAGAAGCTCAGGACGACGAATGCGGCGAGCGCGACGAGGAGCGTGCGACGCCGCCCGAAGGCGTCCGAGACGACCCCGATGAAGAACTGCCCGAACGCCGAGCCGACGAGGAACGCCGTGAGCGTCAGCTGAACCACCGGCACGCTCACCGCGAGTTCGGCGCGCAGACTCGGGAAAGCCGGCAGATACAGATCCGTGGACAGCGCCCCAGCCATCCCCAGAAAACCCAGGGCGCTCAGTAGCCGGGGCGTGAGCACCGGCTGGGCTCGCGCAGCGCGAGCCGCGCGGCCGCTCACCGCACCGAGGTCACATCAGGCCGGAAGCCCCTCTTGGCGCGCTGGATCTGCTCGTAGACATGGTGGCGCAGCTCGGTGAAGCGCGCCAGTGCACGGGTCTCGAGCTGATCGCGAGTCTCCGGCAGATCGACGACGAGGTCCTCCTGCACCACGGTCGGCGACGACGACAGGATGATGACACGCGTGCCCAGGTAGACGGACTCGTCGATGTCGTGCGTGACGAAGAGCACCGTCATCCCGAGGCGCTTCTGGATCGAGCGCACGAGATCTTCGAGATCGGCACGGGTCTGCGCATCGACCGCCGCGAACGGTTCGTCCATGAGCAGCACCTCAGGCTGATAGGCGATGGCGCGGGCGATGGCCACGCGCTGCTGCATGCCGCCCGACAGCTGCCACGGATAAGACGCCCGCGCCTCGGCGAGCCCGACGTTCTCGAGCGCCTCATCGACCAGCCGGGTGCGCTCGGCCTTCGGGACTCCCGCGTTGCGCAGCGGCAGCTCGACGTTCTCGGCCACCCGCAGCCAGGGGAACAGCGAGCGCCCGTACTCCTGGAAGACGACCGCCATCTTCTTCGGGGGCCCGGTGATCGCCTTCCCATCGAGGATCACGTCGCCGCTGGTGGGTTCGAGAAGACCGGCGATGCACTTGAGCAGCGTCGTCTTTCCGGAGCCCGATGGGCCCACCAGGCACGCGAGCTCGTTCTTGCCGAGATCGAAGGTCAGATTGCGGACGGCTTCGACATCTCCGGAATCCGTCCGATAGATCTTCTGCAGGCCGCGCACCGAGAGGAGTGTCTCCTCCGGCGGAAGAGTGCGGCCGCGCGGGATGGGGGCGTTGTTCTCAGGAAGCATTCTCAAGGTCCTTCAGTCCGAAATACCAGCGCAGCAGACGGCGCTCTACAAGGGTGAAAATCATCGAAACGGCGAAACCGATGAGGCCGAGCAGCAGGATGCCGGACCACATCTCCGGGATGGCGAACCGGCGCTGGAACTGGATGATGGAGAAGCCGAGACCTGCCGAGGAGTAGAACATCTCGCTGATCACCATCAGGATGATTCCGATCGGCAGCGCCTGGCGAACGCCCGCAAGAATGTACGGCGCCGCCGAGGGCAGGATCTGGAAGCGCACACGCGCGATGCCGGAGATCCCGTAGGAACGGCACGTGTCGGTCTGAACCGCGTCGGCGGCCCGGACCCCCTCGACGGTGTTCAGCAGAACAGGCCAGATCGCACCCGCGATGATGACGGCGACCTTCATCCGATCGTCGACGCCGATCAGCAGGCCGAAGACCGGGATCAGCACTGGCGGCGGAACAGCGCGGAAGAACTCGAAGATCGGCTCGGTGAACGCGCGCAGATCGCGGCTGAGGCCGATCACGGTTCCGATGAGGCATCCCGCGACGATCGCGATCAGCGTGCCCACGGCGAAATTGCTCAGACTCGGCAGCACATCGGTGACGAAGCGCTCGCCGAACCACGTGGCGAAGAACGTCTGGACCAGTTGCACCGGCTTGGGCACGAACGGACTCGTGGCGTTGAGCGTTCCCGCCCACCAGATGACGATGACCACGATCGGCAGACCCAGCGCGTAGGCGAGAGCGATCAGGGGCTTCTTCATGCGATGACCTCCCCGCGCACCGACTGGTGCCATGAGAGCAGGCGGCGCTCGAGCAGGCGCACCCCGCCGTTGATGATGACGCCCAGCAGCCCCGTCGCCAGGACGAGCGCATAGGTCGAGGCGTAGAGCCCGGCCTCGCGCGACAGCGCGATCTCGCGCCCGAGACCGGGCGTTCCGATGACGAGCTCTGCGGTGACCGCGAGGATCAGCGCCACCGCTGCCGCCAGACGCACGCCGGTGAAGAGGAAGGGCAGAGCCGTGGGGAGGATGACGTCGCGCACACGCTGCATCCAGGTGAAGCCGTAGCTGCGAGCTGTGCTCATCGCCACCGAGTCGACATCGGCGACCCCGTAGAGCACCTGGATGAAGATCTGCCAGAAGGCCCCGTAGACGATGATGAGCAGGCTCTGCTGGAGCGGAACGGCGAACAGCAGCACCGCGAGCGGGATCAGGCCGACCGAGGGGATCGGGCGGAGGAACTCCACGAGGGAACGGGTCGCCTTGCGCAGGAAGGGGCTCAGGCCGATCACGATGCCCAGCGGAACGGCGACGACGATCGCGATCAGCATGCCGAGCGACCAGGAGAGAACCGTCTGACCGACAGCCGCCCAGAACCCTGTCAGGGTGGCGTTCGATGCCAGTGCGACGAGCACGGTGCTCGCCGGCGGCAGATAGACCGGGTCCACGATTCCCGTGCGCGATGCGATCTCCCAGATGAGGAAGAAGGTCAGCACGCCGGCGATGCCGAGCAGCAGGTAGCGGGGTCGGGAACGCCGTTTGCGGCGCCGAGCGGCGGAGACACGGACGGCGCGGGTCGCCGTGTCCACCGGAGGAGAGGAAGTCATCGGAGTACCTTTATCTGGCTCAATGGAGCAGGGTCGCGGTGAGCGTGATGAGGAGGCCGGGGCGTGCGCCCCGACCTCCGAGGATCACGGAACGATGACCGTGTCGAGGTCGGGCTCCGATGCAATGAAGCCGTGCTTGGAGGCGAGGCCGCTCAGCTGCACGATCAGGTCGGGATCGAGGTCGCCCGTGAGCACCTCGAGACGCAGCTTCTGGGCAGCATCGGCGGGCATCCCCGTGAACTCGGAGATGGTGGCGGCGAAGCCGTCCGGGTCGTCGATCGTGGCCTGGAGCACTTCACTGATGGCCGCGCGCCACTTCTCGACGGTCTCGGTGTCTTCCGCGACCGAGGCCGATGTGAACGTCACCATTGTGGGCAGGCCGGGGATCGTGTTCTGGTTCGGGTAGCCGAGCACCTCGTACTTCGCGGGATCGGCGACAGCGGAGGCCAGGAACGGCTCGGGAATCCATACCGCGTCGGCGTTGCCCTTGTCGAGCTGCGCGAGCGCGTCGGGGAAAGCGATCTCGATGAACTTCACCGCGGCGGGATCGCCGCCGTCCGCCTCGACGGATTCCATGATCGTGAGGTCGCCCTGCGTGTTGATCGCGTTGACCGATACCGTTTTGCCCTCGAGGTCGCCCCAACTGTCGATGCCGGAACCCGCCTTCGTGATCACGGCGTTGCTGTCGTCGCCCTCGGCATTGGAGAAGGAGTATCCGCTGACGACCCGGACGTCGACGCCCTGGCTCGCGGCCACCAGGACGGAGAGCGGGTTTCCGACGCCGAAGTCGATCTGCCCCGTCGAGACCGCCGGAAGCATGGCAGCCCCGCCCTGGGTGATCTGTGTCGTGACGTCGAGGCCGTGCTCTTCGAAGATGCCCTCGTCGATCCCGTACTGCACGGCCGCGGCCGGCGCGATCGTGAGCAGGCCGACGGTGATCGGGGTGAGATCCCCCTCAGCCGCGGCCGACGGTGCGGCATCGCCACTGGGCGTGCCCTCGCTGCATCCGCTGAGCGCGAGCGCTCCGGCGACGGCGAGCGCAGCGACGGAAAGTAGGCGTGATCGACGCATGGGCAGTGACTCCTTCGTGACTGTCTCTCGGGTACCCGCGACGATGCGGGTTACTGTGAAGACACCACACCACAAACTCATTGGATTTGTCAATCATTGAAACTGACACTTCTTTCCATTGATTGCTTGATTCAATGATTGAGATTCAATACGATCTGGGCATGGCCACTGTTGCACTGCCTCGCCCCATCTTCGACGAGTCGCACGACGAGTTCCGCGACACCGTCCGCCGCTTCGTCGAGAAGGAGGTCGTGCCGCACATCGATGCCTGGAGCGAAGCCGGTCTCGTCGACCGCACCTTCTTCGCCAAAGCCGCGGCGACCGGGCTCATCGGCATCACTGCGCCCGAGGAGTTCGGCGGCGGCGGCGTCGAGGACTTCCGCTTCAACGCCATCATCATCGAGGAGTTCGCCCGCGCGGGAGCCACCGACGTGTCGATGTCGATCAGCGGCGAGAACGACCTCGTCGCCCCCTACTTCATCAACTTCGGCACGGACGAGCAGAACCAGACATGGCTCGCCCCCATGCTCGCCGGAGAGAAGGTCGGGGCGATCGCGATGACGGAGCCCGGCACCGGCTCCGACCTCGCAGCGATCGCCACCACCGCGATCCCCGATGGCGATGAGCTCATCGTCAACGGCGCCAAGACGTTCATCTCCAACGGACTGCTCGCCGACTTCTTCGTCGTGGCCGTTCGCACCGACCCGGCCGCGGGCCGCGCCGGCATCAGCATCGTCATCATCGACGCGGACACCCCCGGGTTCACCCGCAGCGGCCCCCTGAAGAAGATCGGCCTCGCCGCCCAGGACACCGCCGAGCTCTCCTTCGCCGATGTGCGCATCCCGCGTAAGAACGTGCTCGGCGGCGAGGGCCAGGGCTTCACCAACATGCGCCGCAATCTCGCGATCGAGCGCCTGAGCATCGCCGTGACCTCGATGGCGCGCATGCGCGCCACGTTCGAGCAGGCCCTCGCCTACGCCACCGAGCGCGAAGCCTTCGGACAGCGGGTCGCCGACTTCCAGGCCAACCGCTTCTACCTGGCCGAGCTCGCGACCGAGATCGAGGTGACGCAGACGTTCATCGACCGATGCATCCTGGATGCCTCCGAGCACGCGCTCGACGAGGTGACGGCCGCGATGGCGAAGTGGTGGACGACCGAGCTGCATCAGCGGGTCATCCAGCGCGCGCTCCAGCTGCACGGCGGCTACGGGTACATGCGGGAGTACCCGGTGGCACGCGACTACCTGGATTCGCGCGTCGCCACCATCTTCGGCGGCACGACCGAGATCATGAAGGAGATCATCGGCCGACGCCTCACGCGCTGAGCGCCCGCCCCCTCGCACAACTCAGGAGATTCGTCCCCCACCAGGCCTGTGTCGCCCGGATCACGCGCATCTGCGCAGAATCTCCGGAGTTGTGCCGGGCAGCGACGGCGAGGGCGGCACGAAGCGCGAGACGGAGGCAGCGGACGGCGCCGCCTAAGCCTCGAGCATCGCCCACAGCCCGCGGAACAGCGCGGCCGTCTCGGCGTCGCCGAGGTTCGCGGTGAGCTCGCGCTGCACCTCGTGCACGAGCGGAACGAGCCGCGCGCGCTCGGCATCGCCGTGCGCGGTGAGCGTCACGACGTTGCGGCGGGCGTCGCCGTCGGCGCGGCGGCGGGCGATGAGACCCGCCTTCTCCATGCGCCGCACGAGGTCGGTGACGGTGGAGCGGTCGAGGTCTACCTCGTCGCACAGCTCGCGCTGGCTCGCCTCGCCGAGACGGTCCAGCACGGCGAGGATGCTGTACTGCGCGCTCGTGATCTCGTTCGACGCCACCCGCGACCAGGTCGACAGGTGCAGCTGCTGCGCCCGTCGGATCAGGTTTCCGACGTGGCGCTGCGGTTCGGGGAGATCGGCCATGGTCATCACGGCATCCATCCTCTCAAGCGTTGTCGGCGCCGGCGCACGGCCGGCGCCGACGCTCAGACCGCGGCGGTCGCCGCCACGGGCCGCAGGGCCCCCTGGAAGAAGTCGCGGAGCTCGTCGCGCGCCGACAGGGGCAGCACGTTCGCGACGTACTGGTCGGGGCGCACGATCACGATCGCGCCCTCTGCGGCGATGCCGCGCGCCGCGAAGATGTCGTCCTTCGGATCGGCGGCCCAGACCTTCTCCCAGTCCTGCAGCCCGAGCGGGCCCGACATGGGAAGCAGGATCTCCGGCAGCGCGGTGACGTCGATATCGTGGTGCGATCCGCGGAAGATCGCGTGCACATCGATCAGGCTGTCGATGTCGGCGCCGGCTGCGGTGAGGGCGCGCACGGGCGAGTTCTCGTCGTCGCCGAGCCAGGCCGCGAGCTCACGCACGGCGACTCCGGATTCGTCGCCGAAGGCGTAGATGCGCCAGCGGCCGTCGGCGGTGTGGGAGTGGCCGAGCTGCAGCGGGCGGGCGTCGGCGACGCGGCGCACGGGCGCGGAGTGGAACCGGGTGCCGACCTCGAAACCGGTCGCCAGCTGCTGGTGGACGTCGGTCCCGGTGAGTGTCGAGGGGGCGTACTTCGTCGCGAGACCGGCGGTGTAGCGGCCCTGGCGGGCGAACTCGGCCTGCATGTCGGCCGGCGAGACGCCGCCGCGCTCGGGGTGCTCGGGGTCGAGCGCCGGCTGGGCGATGTAGGCCGACCAGTACTTGTCGAACTCGATGAGGTCGACGGCGATGGCCTGGCGCTCTTCGGAGTAGGTGCGCAGCAGAGTGGCGTCCGATCGTCCCTCGAGAACGGCGGCGAGCTTCCACCCGAGGTTGAAGGCGTCCTGCATCGACACGTTCATGCCCTGGCCGGCCTTCGCGCTGTGCGTGTGGCACGCGTCGCCGGCGACGAAGATGTGCGGCACGGCATCCGCCGGCGCATCCGGGGCGAGATCGTCGAAACGATCGGCGACGCGCTGTCCCACCTCGTAGACGCTCGACCAGGCGACCTGCTTCACGTCGATCGAGTACGGGTGGAGGATCTCGTTCGCGACGAGACGCAGCTCCTCGGCGGTCTTCTTGCGGATGTCGCTGTCTCCGGCGGGGACCTCGCCGAGGTCGACGTAGCAGCGCACCATGTTGCCGCCCTCGCGGGGGATCATCAGCAGGCTGCCCTTGCCGGCGGACTGCACGACGTTCTTGGTTCGCCAGTCGGGGAAGTCGGTGACGCCGAGCACGTCCATGACGCCCCAGGCGTGGTTGGCGGCGTCGCCCTCGAGACGGATGCCGAGGGCGCGGCGCACGTTGCTGCGTGCGCCGTCGCAGCCGATGACGTACTGCGCGCGCACGGTGAATTCGCTGCCGTCGGCGCGGCGCAGCGTCGCGGTGACGGGGTGGTCGGTGTCGTTCATCTCGTAGCCGACGAATTCGATGCCGTAGTCGGCCTCGAGGCGGCTGGGCGAGTTCGCGGCGTGCTCGAGGAGGTACTGCTGCATGCGGGCCTGGTTGACGATGACGTGCGGGAACTCGCTGAGGCCTTCGGGGGTGTCCTCGACCCAGCCGGTGCGGGTGATCTTCTGACGGTCGTCGTCGGACGGACCCCAGAAGCGCACTTCGTTGACCCAATAGGCCTCGCGCACGAGTGCATCGGCGAGGCCGAAGGCCTGGAACATCTCGACGGTGCGGCAGGCGACGCCGTCGGCGTGGCCGACCTGCAGGGGCTCTTCGCGGCGTTCGATGATGCGGGTGGTGATGTTGGGGAACTGCGCCAGCTGGGCGGCGAGCACGGTGCCGGCGGGCCCGGTGCCGACGATGAGAACGTCGACCTCGTCGGGGAACGCGTCTCCGCGTTCGGCGACCTGGGGTGCCGCGAGCTGGATGTCGGGGTCTCCGGGGCGGTAGCCGTCGCGGTAGAACTGCATCAGATCTCCTTCGATCGTTCCGGCCGGGCCGGAGAAGTCTTCCGAGGAATCGGAATCGTTGGGGTGCCAACGATAATACATGGATGCTGCGTGCGATGCTAGCCCCATGGCGAACTCCCGATCCGGAGAATCGATGACCGAACGCATCGTGCGCGTGCTCGACTCCTTCGGCGACGACCGCACGGTGCAGACCTCCACCGATATCGCCCGCCGCACGGGTCTGCCCTCCTCCACTGCGCACCGGATCGTCGGCGACCTCGTCGCGGCCGGCCTCCTCGAGCGCGATGAGCAGGGCCGGGTGCGCCTCGGCATGCGTCTGTGGGAGCTGGCGCTGCGCGGTTCGCGCGCACTCCGCCTGCGTCAGGCCGCGCTCCCCCACATGGAGCGCGTGCAGGCGCAGATCCGCGAGCACACGCAGCTCGCGGTCCTCGAGCATGAGGAGGCGCTCTTCCTCGAGCGCCTCTCGCACCCCGAGGCCGGCGCGAACATCACGCGCATCGCGGGCCGCCTCCCGCTCAATGCCTCTTCCTCGGGCCTCGTGCTGCTCGCGCATGCCGACCCGGAGATCCGCGAGCGCATCCTCCACGGCCACCTGGAAGCCGTCTCCCCCGAGACGGTGACGGATGCCGAGACCCTCCGGGCCCTGCTCGCATCGATCCGGCGGCGGGGGCACGTCATCGCGCCGGGCTCGATCGAGGCGGTCTCCACGGGGGTCGCGGTGCCGGTGCGCGACCACGGCCAGGTGATCGCCGCCCTCTCGGTCGTGCTCCCCCGCGCGGCGGCCACGACTCCCGCGGTCAACGCCCTGACGAGCGCTGCCGGCGCGATCGAGCAGGACCTGCGCTCCGCACCCTGATTCCATTCAATGGGAATCTTGCAGGCGCAGCGCCCGCGGAGATGCACACTGGTGCACAGCATCCACCCGTCGAAGGAGACGACATGAGCACCGCAGCATCCTCCACCGCGACCATCCGCACCCGCGTCGCCATCGTCGGTGCCGGCCCGGCCGGCCTCGTCCTCTCGCACCTGCTCGCCGACGCCGGCATCGAATCCGTCGTGGTCGATCAGCGCTCGCGCGCGGAGATCGAATCCACGATCCGCGCCGGGATCCTCGAGCAGGGGACGGTCGATCTGCTCACCGCGATCGATCCGAACAGCCGCGTGCACACGGTCGGCGACCGCCATGAAGGCATCGAGCTGCGGTTCCAGGGCGAGGGCCGGCGCATCGACTTCCCCTCCCTCGTCGGACGCAGCGTCTGGCTCTACCCGCAGCACGAGGTGCTGAAGGACATGCTGGCCCTGCGTCTGGGAGCGGGCCAGGACCTGCGCTTCGGAGTCACGGCGTCCCGCGTCGAGGATGTCGACGGAGATCGCCCCCGGGTCATCGCGACGGATGCCGAGGGCGCCGAGTTCACGGTCGAAGCCGACTTCGTCGTCGGCGCCGACGGCTCCCGCTCCGTCGTGCGACCGGCGATCACCGGCTCATCGCGCGATGGCTACTTCCGCGAGTATCCGTTCGCCTGGTTCGGCATACTCTGCGAGGCTCCGGCGAGCGCCGAAGAGCTGATCTACTCGAACTCCGACAGCGGTTTCGCCCTCATCAGCCAGCGCAGCCCCGATGTGCAGCGCATGTACTTCCAGTGCGATCCCGATGCCGACCCGAATGCCCTGAGCGAGGCCGAGATCTGGGAGACCCTGCAGGCGCGGGTGCCCGGCACCACGCTTCAGGAGGGGCGCATCTTCCAGCGCGATGTGCTGCGCTTCCGCAGCTTCGTGGCGTCCTCGCTGCATCGCGGCCGCGCGGCGCTCGTGGGCGATGCCGCGCACACGGTGCCGCCGACCGGGGCGAAGGGCATGAACCTCGCGATCGCCGATGTGGTGCTGCTTGCCCGGGCGCTCAACGCCCTGCTTCTGGAGAACGACCCCCGCCTCATCGACGGCTACGCCGAGAAGGCGCTCCAGCGCATCTGGAAGGCGCAGAACTTCTCCTGGTGGATGACGACCATGCTGCACTCCCTGCCCGAGCACAACGAGTTCGACCGCCGCCGCCAGCTCGGCGAGCTGCGCTCCGTCACCGACTCCGAGGCGGGCCGCACCTACCTCGCCGAGGCGTACACCGGCTGGCCGTTCGACTGAGGATCAGCCCGCTGCCGGCGCCGGGGCGAGCCGGGCCCGGTAGCGCCAGGCCGTGACGGCGAGCGCGATGACGGCGATGACGACGGCGGCGGATGCCACGGCCGGGGCCTCGGGACGATCGGTCCAGCGAGCGACGGAGATCCAGACCAGGCCCCACGCCGTCGCGAGGGCCGGTGCCCAGCGTCCGCCCCGCCAGGCGGTGAACAGTGCGATGAGCCCCGCGACGCTCAGCGCGATGACGCCGCCCGTCCCGGGCGCCTGAGCCCAGGCATCCAGGCCGATCGAGGCCAGCCAGGCCGCGAAGTTCGCCGCCGCGGCGACCGTCACCCACCCGAGGTACAGGCCCACCGTCCCGTCGATGAGGACGATCTCCGCGACGGTTCCCCGGCGCGGGCGCCGGCAGATGCGCACGAAGGTCATCAGCAGCACGCCCACGAGGATGACGATGATCACGAACGACTCGGCGATCCTCCAGGCCTGAACGCACAGGATCCAGACCGCGTTGAGCAGGGCGGATGCCGCGACCCCGTAGCCGATCGCCCGATGGCGCGGCTTCGCGGCCTGCGCCGGCACGGACTGCCAGATCGCATAGCCGAGGAGCCCCAGATAGATCACCGACCAGATAGAGAATGCGATGCCCGCCGGTGCGAGCACCGTCGCATCCGAGGCGAAGGCGCCGCCGGCGACTTCCGGCATCGGGGTTCCGCCGAGCAGCCCCGATCCGAACAGCGCGGCGATCACCGCGCCCGCCACCGTCACGAGGACGACGATCCGGCGCACCCGGTCTGACTTCTCCGTCGAGGACATGCCCCCACCGTAGAGGGGCGACCCCGGGGATTACTCCGCAGCGGGCGGCGTGGCGCAGACCGTGAGGTTCGAGATCGCTTCGTGGTACTTCTCGGCCGTGAACGGCAGGCCGAACTCGGGCGCCGTCTCGCCCTCGGCGGCCGGGGCCTTCGAGGCGATGGCCGCCAGCTCCCAGGCGAGATATGCCGCAGGCGCGGAGCCCGCCGAGGAGCTGTTCAGCACGACCGCCACCGTGAAACCGGTCTCCGGGTCGGAGTAGGCGGAGGTCGCGTAGCCGGGGGTCCATCCGTGCTGGCCGATGAGCGGGCCGACGAGGAACGCTCCTCCGGTGACCTGGTACCAGGAGTCCGCCTTCTCGGAGACGGGGAGCGGGTTCGCGAAGCGCGCGGGGGCGGCATCCTCGGCCCGAAGCGCCTCCCGGGCGCTGGCCTGCACGTAGCGTCCGAGATCGTCGATCGTGGAGACCGCACCGGAATCCGTGAAACCGATGCTCGAGGAGATCGTCGTGATGTCGATGGGGGCGGTGCAGTTGTACCCGCCCTCGATGCTCGGCAGGTAATTGCCGCTCATCGGGTTCGTGCCTGGCTTGGCGGCCGTCGCGCTCGGCAGCGAGGTGCCGGGGAGCTCCAGCGGCTCGGCCACGTACTCGGCGATCAGCGTGGACGCGCTCTTGCCGGTCGCGCGCTCCAGTGCCAGCCCGAGGAGCAGGTAGGCGGAGTCGGAGTCGCGGTAGGTCTGCGGCGCGACGGGGTCGAGGCCGAGGCCGAAGGATGCGAGCTCCAGCGGCGACCAGACGCGCTCGGGGGTGTTCAGCCACATGCCCTTGACCGCCGACTCGGACGACCCGGCGCCGCTCGTGCCGTTGCACAGGTCGAGCAGCGTGACATCGGCGAGGTGCGCGACGCCGGAGACGTAGTCGGGAACCGGGGCGTCGAGCTCGAGCACGCCCTCATCGGCGAGCTGGTAAAGAACATCGCAGGTCATCATGCGCGTCGTGTCGGCGATGCGGAACGACATCTCGGTCGTGACCTCGGTCTGATCCTCGACCGACTGCGTGCCGAGCGCGCTCACCCAGGTGCCGGCCCAGGGCACCCAGACGCCGACGATCGCCCCGGGGCTGCCGGTCTTCGCCATCGCGTTCTCGACCGCCGCCTGCATCTGGGCCGTGGTCTCCTCGGAGAACGACTGGTCGACCTGGGCGGGCGGGGTGTACGAGAAGGGCTCCTCCGACGAGCATCCGGTCAGGACGAGCGCGAGGGCGGCGGCGCCAGCGGCGGCAGCACGCCAGCGGCGCGACGAGAGAAGGTGCATGCACAGAGTCTAGAACGCGCATCCGTTCAACCCCTGATCCTGACGCCCTCCTCCCGGGAGACGTACAGTAATCACGTGTCTCACATCTTCGAAAGCGACGTGGTCGCAGCGATCCTCCACCACATGAACGACGACCACGCTGCGGACAACATGCTCATCGCCCGCGCGTTCGCATCGCCCTCCGATCTTCCGATCACGGCCGCGGTGATGACCGATCTCGATGGCGACGGCGGCGTGTGGCAGATCACGCGCGCGGGCCTGCCGGAGGAGCTGCGCGTCGCGTGGCCGAGCGGATCGATCACCGAGCGCCGCGAGGTGCGCCGCGAGATCGTCGCCCTGTACGACGACGCCTGCGACGCCCTCGGCGAGGAACCCCGACCGCACGACTGACCGCGAGCGACCCGGGTGGTTCCCAAGAGGGTTAGGATAACCTTACACTAGTCGCATGACTGAACTCCTCTCCTTCTCCGCCGCGCTTCGCGAGCGCTCCTCGAGCTCCCACTCGCGCAGCGAGCACGCCGGCTTCATGTCCGACCTGCTCAAGGGCGAGGGCTCCCGCGAGGACTACATCGCGCTCGTCGCTCAGCACTACTTCATCTACGAGGCGCTCGAGTCGGCGGCCGAGCGCATGCGCCGCGATCCGGTCGCGGCGGCCTTCATCAGCGACAAGCTGACGCGTCTGCCCGCGCTCGAATCCGATCTGGCGTTCCTCATCGGCCCCGACTGGCGCGAGACCATCGCTCCACTGCCCACCACTCAGCGATACGTCCATCGCATCAACGAAGTCGGCGCGACCTGGGCCGGTGGATTCGTCGCCCACCACTACACGCGCTACCTCGGCGACCTGTCCGGCGGCATCTTCATCGGCCGGGTCATGCAGCGCCGCTTCGGCTTCGAGACGAACGGCGTCGGCTTCTACCTGTTCGACGACATCGCCGACCCCAACGCGTTCAAGGACGTCTACCGTGAGCAGTTGGATGCTGTGCCGTGGGATGACGCCGAGCGCGAGCGCGTCATCGACGAAGTGCTGCTGGCCTACCAGTTCAACACCGAGCTGTTCCTCGACCTCGATCGGGCACGCGTCGCGGCCTGATCCCTCGTCGAAGCCACGTCCCGGAGCATCTGCTTCAGGACGTGGCTTCGCTGATCTCCGGAGTCGATGACCGGCGGGCCTCCCACGCCTCACGCATGAAGCGGCGCACGTCCTCATCGACCCGGATGTCGCGGGGGCGAAGCGGGCGTGAGAGGTACAGCCCGTCGAGCGAAGTCAGTCGCGAGAGCGCGACGTAGGTCTGGCCGGGCGCGAAGGCACCGTTGCCGAGGTCGATCACGGCCCGATCGTAGGTCTGCCCCTGGGACTTGTGGATCGTCACCGCCCACGCCAGCCGCAGCGGGAACTGCATGAACTCCGCGATCACGTCCCGGCTGAGCGTCTTGGTGCTCGCATCGTAGGAGTAGCGGAACCGCTCCCAGACGGCGGGTTCGACGTCGACGTCCTCGCCATCGATCTCGACGCGCACGGCACCGCCGAGGATGCGCTTCACGGTGCCGATCGTGCCGTTGACCCAGCGGGGCGGGTCGCCCGTCATGGAGACGTCGTTGCGCAGGAACATCACCTGCGCACCGACCTTGAGCTTGAGCTCGGCATCCGCCGGATAGTTCCCCTCACCGCGGCCGAAGTCTCCGTTGATCTCCGCGCGAGCCGTCTGCTCCTTGCCGGCGAGGGCGGTGAGATGACGGGCGTTGATGCTGTTGACGATGTCGTTGCGCGTCGCGAGGGTGATCATGGGGATCTCGCCGGGCTCGGGCTCGGGGGGCGTGCGCGCGCCCTGCCGGTTGAGCACCTCGGCGATGTCGGCGGTCACCCGCCCGTAACGGACGGCGTTGAGCATGGACTTGAAGCCGTCGTCGGACTGACGGTGGATCTGCACGAGCTCGCGCACGTGCAGCGGAGCGCCGTGGCGCCCGAGATCCAGGAGTGCACCGGCATCCCCCATCGTGGCGCCCGCCCACACCTTCGCGTCGAAGAACCAGAACGAGCGGTAATGGTCCTTCACATAGCGCGCCTCATCACCGCGCGGCGGCACCGGGGCGAGCTGGTAGGGGTCGCCGAACATGATGATCTGCACCCCGCCGAAGGGCTCGGCCCGGCGGCCCCGCGCCTGACGGAGAGCCCGGTCCATGCCGTCCATCAGGTCGGCGTTGACCATCGAGACCTCGTCGATCACGAGGGTGTCGATGGCGTTGAGGATGCGTCGGGTGGCGTCGTTCTGCTCGATCTCGCTCTCGGCGATCAACCCGATCGGAAGACGGAACAGTGAGTGGATCGTCTGCCCCTCGACGTTGAGGGCCGCGACGCCCGTGGGCGCGCAGATCGCGATCTGCTTCTGCGTGTTCCAGGCGAAGTACTGCAGGAGCGTCGACTTGCCCGTTCCGGCGCGGCCCGTGATGAACACGTGCTCGCGGGTGTCCTCGATGAGGCGATACAGCTCCTGCTGCTCGGCGGAGAGTTCGGGGAAGGACACGCCTTTCATGGTACGTGCGTCATGCTCGGCACTGTCACAGCCCGCGCTCCTAGACTGGCGCCATGGATCAGCCGAAGACGTCGACGCCGGTGCGTCGCCGACTCGTGGCAGATCTCTCACTGCTCGCGCTGATCGGCGTTCTGCTGCTCGCCGCCCTCGGCGCCGGCGGAGCCGCGCTGTACCAGCAGTACTACGGCCCTTCCGCGTTCGTCTCGCGCTACCTCGATCTGCTCTCGACCGGGCGTGCGGCCGATGCGCTGCGCGTGCCCGGTGTCGCGATCGACCGCGACACCCTCGAGGAAGCGGGAATCGATGCCGCCGCTTCGGAGGCGCTGCTTCGGCAGGCCACTCTCGCCCCGCTCTCCGGGATCGAGATCGTCTCCGAGGAGACGGCTGACAGGATCACGACCGTCACGGCCTCCTACATCGCCGGCGGATACCCCGGAACCAGCTCGTTCCAGATCGAGCAGGACGGCTGGGTGGGCGTGACGCCGAACTGGCGTTTCGTGCAGACCCCGCTCGCGGCGATCTCCCTCACCGTCCTCGGCGCCGATCAGTTCGCCGTCAACGGCTTCAAGATCGACCGGCGGCAGGTCTCCGGCGACGGACTCGACGCCGTCGCGACCGATGCGCTCCCCCTGCTGGTCTTCACCCCGGGCGTCTACTCCGTCACCGTCGACACCCCGATCTCGACGTCGCCGGGCGTCAGCATCCTCGCCGACTCCCCGCTGACGAACACCGCCGTCGAGGTCCAGACCGAACCGACCGCCGAGTTCCTCGAGGTCGTGCAGAACCGTGTCGAGGAGTTCCTCACCGCGTGCACCACGCAGGAGGTGCTCCAGCCCACCGCGTGCCCCTTCGGGCTCGAGGTGCGCAACCGCATCGAGGGCCTGCCCTCGTGGTCGATCGCCACGCAGCCGCAGGTGAGCGTTACGCCCGACGGCGGCCAGTGGGTGATCCCGACGACGGATGCCGTCGCCCACATCGAGGTCGAGATCCGTTCGCTCTTCGACGGCTCGGTCGAGCAGGTCTCGCAGGACGTCCCGTTCCAGGTCAACGGCACCATCTCGATCCTGCCCGACGGGTCGGCGTCGATCCGGGTCGGCTCTCCCAGCAGCTGATCAGCGGTTCGCGCGCTGCTGGTCCTTCTCTGCCAGAGCCGAAAGGCGCGCGTTGTACTCCTCGAGCTCGGCGTCGCCCGTGCGATCGGCGTGACGGTCCTGGCGCCGCTGCACCTTCGTGTCGTCTCGGCTCCACTGGATCGCGACGGTGATCGCGACGATGAGCGTGGGGATCTCGCCGACCGACCAGGCGATGCCGCCGCCGATGTACTGATCCTCCATCGGGGTGGGGCCCCAGGTGCGGCCCATCGAGCCGAACCACTCGGCCACCATGAGCCCCTCCTGCATCATGATCGCCATGCCAAAGAAGGCGTGCATGGCCATGACGGCGATGAGGGTGATGAGCCGACCCGGGTAGGGCAGGCGGTACGGGACGGGGTCGACGCCGACGAGGCTCATGACGAACAGGTAGCCGGAGATGAGGAAGTGGATGATCATCCACTCGTGGCCCAGGTGCTCGTACATCGCCCAGCGGACGATGTCGGTGAAGTAGAACGCCCACAACGAGAGGATGAAGATCGCTGCGGCGACGATCGGGTGGGTGACGACGCGCGAGAACGGCGAGTGCACGGCCCACATGATCCACTCGCGGCCGCCGCGGGTGCCGTCGTCGCGCTTCTCGATCGCACGCAGGGCGAGAGTGATCGGGGCTCCGGCGACGAGCGCGAGCGGGATCGCCATCGACAGCATCATGTGTCCGAGCATGTGCACGCTGAAGAGGTAGTCCTGGTACAGGTTCAGGGGCCCGCAGGTGACCCAGACGAGCAGCAGCAGGCCGAACATCCAGATGATCGTCCGGTGGATCGGCCAGCGGTCCCCTCGGCGGTGCAGGCGCCAGACGCCCGCGGCGTAGAAGAAGGCGCCGAGGGCTGCGGCCAGCGCCCAGAGGATGTCCCAGTCCCAGCCGAACAGCCACATGTCGAGGGTGAACTCCGGAGGCAGCGGTTCGCGGGTGAGGATCTCGGCCGGGGTCTGCTGGACGGGCACCGTCTCGCCCGTGGGCGGAGGCGTACGGGCGAGGGCTGCGGCGGCCCCCGACGCGAGCCCCATGAGGGCGACCTCGCAGAGCACGAGCATCCAGAACCAGCGCGACGCGTGCTCTCCCGCCAGGCGCGGGATCAGGCGCAGGCGGTACCAGGCCCCGAGCAAGCCCATGCCGCCGAGCAGAACCACCTTCGCGACGATGATCATGCCGTAGGGCGTCCAGAGGGCGTCCCAGCCGCCCAGGCCGACGGTCGAACGGACGACGCCCGAGACCGCGACGACGAAGAACGCGGTGATCGCCAGGCTCGAGTAGCGGCGCACCAGGGCCGCCCGGTCGACGCCCGGGGTATCGCGCAGCACGACGAGCAGGAGCAGTCCACCGAGCCAGACTGCTGCTCCGACCGTGTGCAGCAGGATCGAGTTGACGGCGATGACGTGACCGGAGAGCTCGCCGGAGTGCCCCTGGGTCGCCATGGGCAGAAGGGATGCGACGGCGAGAATCGCCGTCAGCAGAACCGGGGTCCACGTTCGCCAGGCGAAGACGAGGATCGTGATGAGCGCGCCCATGATCGTCGTGATCAGCCAGGCGCGCCCGAGGGGCAGGTCGAGGAGGAACCGGCCGAGCTGCTCACCGAACTGGTTGTCGAGGGTGACCTGGGCGTTGAAGGCCGACTGGAACGTCAGGAATGCCGTGGCGGCCGAGGAGAGGGTGAAGACGGCGGCGCCGAGGGATGCCGTGTCCAGGGCGATCTCGAAGGGCTTCTCCCCCGCGCGCAGAGCGAACAGCGCGAGCACCATCGGACCGATCATGGCGGCCGCGGCGAGGTTGTTGATCGTGCGCGCCACCGGCAGGCCCCAGCGCACGAACTCGCCGGGATCGGCGATGACGAGCGGTGCCGCACCCCCGCCGTAGAGGAGTGCGGCGACGAGGGCGACCGCGGTGGCGATCACGAGGATCAGCAGTCCGCCCGCACGGTACGCCGAAGGGCGCGCGGAACGGGGGCTCGGGGAACTCACCCCTCCAGCCTATGCTCGCCCACCTAGGGAAAGCCCCGATGGATGCACGAAGGCCGCGCCTCCGGAGGGAGGTGCGGCCTTCGTGAGGGAAGCGGTCTTACTTGACGGCTGCCTTGAGCTTGGAGCCAGCGGTGACCTTGACGCGCTTGCCGGCCGGGATCTTGATCTCGGCGCCGGTCTGCGGGTTGCGGCCGGTGCGAGCGGCGGTGTCAACCTGCTCGAACGCGATCCAGCCCGGGATAGAGACCTTGCTGCCCTTGGCGACGGCGTCGGAGACGGTCGCGAAGAGGGAGTCGAGGACGCCCGAGACAGTGGCCTGGCTCTGGCCGGTGGCGGAAGCGATGCTCGCGACGAGCTCGGTCTTGGTGATGGACTTGTCAGCCATGTCATCCTCCAGCGACGAGAGACCGTCGCGTTGTCGTTGTTGTCGGAGCGAGTGCCCCTGGTCGTGTGACCGCCTCGAATGTATCAATCTCAGCCGAGAATTCCGCGTCATTTCGCGGGTTTTGGGCTTTTTATGCGCGTGTCGCGGTGCAGATGTGACGAATGTGGCTCACGGGGCGGGTTTCTGCTGATCGAGCACCAGCTCGAACGAGAGCACCGCGGACCACCAGGAGTCGCCGAGTTCAGGGGTGTGCAGAACCACATCCGTGCTCTCCGCTCCCGGGGTGAGGTAGTACCCGGTCAGGCGTGCGGGGAAGTTCGTCACCGGCGGGAGGTTCTTCTCTCCGACGACCAGCTTGCCCGTGGCGCCGATCCGCGATGCGATCGAGTTCGCCTCGGTCGCGCCCTGGAGCGTGAAGATGCGCTTCTTCGAACGGCGGCTCGCCTGCTGCGCATCGACGCTGTCGATGGCGAAGACGAAGTCGGGTTCGCGGCCGGCGGGGTCGAAGTTCTTCAGACGGATGCTGCTGCGCACGGTGAGCACGATGGACAGCAGCAGCCCGAGCGCGATGAGGGGAACGACGATCGCCCACGTCCAGTTCCAGAATCCCGGGGCGCCAGGCTTCTCGAGGAACACGTCGCCGTCACGGGTCTCGACCCAGATGTCGATGCGGTCACCGATCTGCAGCTCCTCGTCGCGGATCGAGTCCGAGGTGCGGGCGAGGCCCGCCACGTCGTACTCGATCGTGACGGTGCGGTACTCGACCCAGTGGCGCGAGCGACGTCCGCCCTCTCGCACCTTCGTCGTGCCCTCCGAGATCACGTCTCCGGTCGTCGCCGCATAGGTCGCGCTGACGTCCTTCGCCAGCCCCGTCACGTTGGCGTATCCGAGAGCGCTGAAGCCGGCGGCGAAGAGGATCAGGACGACGACGAGCCCGATGCTGCCGCGCGCAGCCCGGTTGATGAATGTTCTATCGGTGATGATGTTCGCCATGGTCGGCGGTTCCCCCCCGGGAAATGGTTGCTGCTGTCTTTCAGAGATGAGAAAGGGGCGAAGCTCCGAAGAACCTCGCCCCGATCAGGAAGCTATCGCTTACCAGCTCGACTTGGTGATGCCGGGAAGCTCGCCGCGGTGAGCCATGTCACGGAAGCGGACACGCGAGATGCCGAACTTCGTGAGCATGCCACGGGGGCGGCCGTCGATGGCGTCGCGCGAACGGACGCGGACCGGCGAAGCGTTGCGGGGCAGCTTCTGCAGGCCGACGCGTGCGGCCTCGCGGGCCTCGTCGGTGGCGTTGGGGTCGACCAGGGTCTTCTTCAGCTCAGCGCGGCGCTCTGCGTAGCGCTCGACGATGACCTTGCGCTGCTCGTTGCGAGCGATCTTGCTCTTCTTAGCCATGGATCAACGCTCCTCTCGGAATTCGACGTGCTTGCGGACGACCGG
Source organism: Microbacterium sp. GXF6406 (assembly GCF_054798215.1). Classification (NCBI taxonomy): domain Bacteria; kingdom Bacillati; phylum Actinomycetota; class Actinomycetes; order Micrococcales; family Microbacteriaceae; genus Microbacterium; species Microbacterium sp. GXF6406. The sequence goes on from NZ_JBSJZH010000009.1 coordinate 63,042, forward strand.
GTCGTACTTCTTGAGCACGATGCGGTCGGGGGTGTTGCGACGGTTCTTCTTGGTCACGTACGTGTAACCGGTGCCTGCCGTCGAACGCAGCTTGATGATCGGACGGACGTCCTGAGCCTTCTTAGCCATTAGAGCTTCACACCCTTCGCCTGGAGGTCCTTGACGACGTTCTCGATGCCACGCACGTCGATCACCTTGATGCCCTTGGCGGACACGTTCAGCGTGATCTTACGGCCGAGCGACGGCACGAAATAGGTCTTCTTCTGCACGTTCGGGTCGAAGCGGCGCTTCGTCCGACGGTGCGAGTGCGAGATGTTGTGACCGAAGCCGGGAACAGCTCCTGTCACCTGGCACACTGCTGCCATGTGATTACTCCTTCATTACCGTGAAGCCGGACGGCTTCACCCAAGATCCCTTGTCTGCGCGCCACCCTTCGGCAGGAGATTCCTGATCCGGATGAAGGGATCGGAAGGCCGTAGGAAAGGAGAAGCACACGAACTGCGCACAGGAGTGTGCACAGACAAGGAGTCAGTTTAGCACGGAGGAGCGCCTGCGAACGACCCGCAGCAGCAGCCCGCCGAGCGCGGCCACGAGCCCGCCCAGCACGAGCAGCAGCGGCACCGCAGCACCGGTCATCGCCAGCGCCGCGCCCTGGCCCGCGGGCGCGGCGCCCGCGGCGGGATCGGCATCCGCATCGGCCCCCGACCCCGGAGCACCGGTCCCGCCATCGCCGGGCTCGATCCCGCCGCCATCACCATCGCCGCCATCGCCCCCGCCGTCCGTCGCGGCAGCCGCCACGCCCCCGGTGGTCGCGTGCACGGCCTCGATGCGCACGGCCTCGGGGCCCATGCCTGCTCCCTTCGCAGCGACGGCGATCGCGATCTCGTTCCCGCCCTGCATGTTCAGCAGTCCGCTCGGCACCGTGAACTCGTCCTGCGGGCCGATATCGCCGATGTAGACGCCGATGTTCCAGCCGTTCACGAACAGCGTCGCCTGCGATCCATCGGTACGTCCGGCATCGAACTTCGACGAGTCGATCATGAGGCGGAAGGCGGTGTCCTGGCCGGCAGGAACATCCAGATCGAAGGAGCTGCGGTACCAGTCGACGCCGGCGGCGTCGGAGACGAGGTCGGATGCGGAGTCCCAGGCGGTGTCGTCGAAGCCTGCCAGATGCCAGCCGGCGGCTTCGCCGGCGAGGCCGCCGTTGTTGTAGATCGTGCGCTCCGGGTCGGCGTCCGCCGCGGTCGCGCCGCGCAGGCGCCACTCCACCGCGCCGTCGCCGTTCGTGAGCTGCGCGTCGTAGAGTCCGCGGTTCTGGCGCGAGAGCCCGTCGTCCGACCAGTCGAGGTTCTGGCCGAGGTTGTGCACGAGCACCGAGACGACGACCTCGTCGCCCGCGGCGACCGCGCCCTCCGGGATCGTGACGTTCTGCCACGCGCCGGCCGCGGCCGGCGATCCGGCGTACTGGCCGTTCACCCACACCTGCATGAACGCCGGCGCCTTGCCGTGCCCCGGCTGTCCCGTACCGCCGTTGCCCTGCAAACGGATCGTGCCGCCGTCCTGCACGGCCGTGTAGTGGGCGCGGTACCAGACCGAGCCCTCGAAGAAGCCGTAGTGGTTGGAGTCGAGCACGATCCTCTGGTTCGCCCCGGGGCCCTGCCAGCGCGTGCCGGCGGTGGAGTCGGCGACCAGCCAATCGGAGTCGTCGAAGGATGCGCTCGACTCGGCGTCATCGGATGCCGTCATCCAGTCGAGCTCGGGGGCGGCCACCTCGACGGGGCCGGGCGCTGCGATGGCGGCTATGCCGTCGGAGACCGTGGCGTCCGCTCCGTTCCATGTGACGCGATCGATGCCGTCCGGCAGGTCGAGACGCAGCTCGCCGGCGGCATCCATCGAACCGGTCAGCGCCGCATCCGCGCCGTCGAAGGCGACGGTGCGGGCGAGGTAGGCGCCTTCGACGGCGACCGTCGCCGTCGCTCCCGTCGCGGCGCGGGCGATGCCGCCGCCCGTCGACCCGTCGACGAACCAGACCCGCTCCGCGCTCTCGCGATCCATGATGCGCAGCGTCAACGGCGCTGCGCCGTCATCGACCGTGACGTCGATCGGGGCGCCGTGGGTGTAGTTCAGCCGCAGCTGCCCGGTCTCGGCGTCCCAGAGGCTCGTGACGCCGTCGGGCGTCGAGACGGCGGGCTCGCGGTCGTAGTGCAGCACGCTCTCGCCGGCATCGCCGGAGTAGCCGATCGCGTACTGCACGGTTCCGCCGCGGCGCTCGAGCGCTGCACCGAAGAGCTGGCTGGTCGTGTAGTACAGCGCGTGACCGCCGATGCGGGTGTCGGCGGTCAGCATGAGCGCGTCACGGCCGTGCAGGGTGAGCGCCGTGCCCTCCTGCTGCGGCACGCGCTCCCAGCCGACAGCACCCTCCGGCAGGGCGCCCTCCGTCTCGGCGCTCTCGTAGATCATGACGGCGTCGAGCGCGTGGAAGGATCCGCTCGATCCGGCGAACCGCTCGCCGGTGACGACGACCCGCACATCGTGCTCGCCGTAGTCGAGGTCGCGCTGGGAGAAGAGCACCTTCTGCGGCTCGGCCGAACCCGTGACGGTCTCGCTCGTTCGTCCGGCGAGCTCGCCGTCGATGAACACCTCGGCCGGTCCGTGGTTCTGCGAGTACGGGCCGATCAGCTCGAATCCCGCCCCGGTGAACGAGAACTCGTAGGAGTCCCCGGCGGTATCCGAGAACGTCTCGTCGCCGCCGATGTCCCCCGCGGTCCAGTTCTTGCCGGTCGCGTACTCCCACGCCCCGGTGAACGTGATCCGGTCGCTGTCATCGTTCAGCTGCGTGCGCGCCGTGCTCGGCACGAGGAACGCGTCGACGGCGACGACCGTCCCGGTTCCGCCCGCAGCCGCCCTTCCGAGGTTCTCCACGACGATCGTGTGCTCGCCCGGCGTCAACCCACCGATCTCGAAGCTGATCTGCTGCACCGGCTTGTTCTGCTCGGTGTCGACGTAGGAGGTGAACTCTCCCTGGTCGACGCCGTCGATGAGAACCCGCGCCATCCCGTGGTCGATGCCGGTCGAGGTCATCAGCTGCACGCGCGTACCGGTGAACGAGAAGGTCGCCGTGGCTCCGGCATCCGTCGACGATGTCACGGCGCCTCCGTAGGCGCCCCCGTCATCGCCCGTCACCCACTCGCCCTCGTAGACGATCGCGTCGTCCGCGTCGTCGGTGATGGCGACGGCATCCTCCTGCGCGGCATCCGCCGCTCCGATCACCAGCGGGAAGGTGAATTCCGTCTCGGCGGTGTCGTTCGAGTCGGCCAAGCGGAAACCGAGGAAGCGCGTCGCGCCGCCCTCGGTGGCCGAGGCCGCGGCCTCGTCGACCGCGATGCGCTGATAGGCCTTGACGGCACTGCCGGAGAGCACCTCGACAGTCGGGGCCGCCGCCGGATCCATCGCGGCGAGGTCGGGAACCGCCTGCAGGAACTCGCCGATCTCCTTCTGCGCGGCGAGCTTGCCGGTGATCGTGCGGTCCTCGGTGAGGGCGGCGCCGTAGTCGTAGCTCGTGAAGCCCGAGGACGGCGACCCCGTCCAACCCCAGTTCGTACCGCCGAAGGTCATGTACGAGTTGTAGGCGGTGACGCCGTTGCCGACGTTGCGGGTCCCCCACTGCCGGGTGAAGCCCTCGTCGGTGAAGTCGTAGCAGGCGTCCGTCCCGAAGGATGCGCCCCACGGCGTGAACGCGCCGCCCTGCGACTCGGTGATGAACTGCGGGGTGTCCGGAGCGATCGCGCGGAAGGCGCCCTCCGACTCGCCGATCCGGTTTCGGCCGGCCGAGCAGTTGAACCCGAGCGGATAGTTGTCGTACGCATAGAAGTCGAGCCCGTACGTCTCGGTATCGCGGAACCGACCGCCCATGCCCCAGTCGTTGTGGAACACCGGAACCGTGATCCCGTCGGCCTTGACGCCGGCCGTGAGGTCGGTGAGGAACTTCTTGCGCGCGGGGGCGTCGTCGATGAGCTCGTTCTCGACCTGGTACATGAGCACCGACCCGCCGCCGTCCGTGACCTGGTGCTTCCCGATGATCTCGTTCACCGCGCTCAACCAGGACAGCGAGGCGGCGAGCACCTCGGGATCGGCTGATCCGCGCAGCGGCGAATCGGTGTTCACGAGATACGCGGGCAGCCCGCCCATCGAGATCTCGGCGTTCACATAGGGGCCGGGACGGGCGATGACGTAGAGGCCCTCCTGCTCGGCCATCGTCAGCAGCAGATCGACGTCCCGGATCCCGGTGAAGTCGAACTCTCCGCCGGCCTCGTCCTGGTGAAGGCCCCAGAAGAAGTAGAGAGAGACCGCGTTGAAGCCGGCGCTGCGGATCTTCTGCAGCAGATCGCGCCACTGCTCGGGGTCGGGAAGCCGCCAGTAATGGAATTCGCCCGACCAGATGTTCAGCCGCTCGCCGTCGACGCTGAACGAGTGCTCGTCCCAGGTGATCTCATGCGCTGCGCCGTCGTTGCCGGGGAACACCGTCGTGCCGATGCCCGCTGCCGCCCCCACCTCGGTCGTCGGCGCCTGCGCGGCCGCGAGAGCACCCCCGGCGCCCGTGGCGAGCATGGCCGTGACGAGACCGCCGATGAGGAGGGTGCGTGCGGCACCCCGCATCTGGTTCAACGCGCGCTGCCGCATTCCGACACCTCTCTGTGGGGAGACGGCATCGTGCTTCGATGCCGCGATGGCCCCGACAGTAGAGAGGACGATTATTTACGTCAACAAGCGGCAGAAAGATCATCGATCTCCTCCACCTCCCGGTGCTGATCAGCCGCCGGCCGCCTCAGCGGCACCGCGCCCCCAGCGGAAAGCCGACACCGTCGGGTCGCCGTCGATCCAGAACCGCCACGGGAATGCCGCCGTCCCGGCGATCCCGGCGACGCCGACGCGCGGCCCCGTCGCGATCGCCGCGACCGGCTCGCCCCACCACAGTTCGGCCGACGCGCCGCCGCGCCGATCGTCGCCGATCGCGTCGATCCCGTCGTGCAGTGCGTGCCGCAGACCCGAGACCTGCCCGAGGCGCCCCGGACCGCGGGCCAGGTCGCGCCCGGATCGTCCGGATCGGGATGCCGCGGCATCCGCGCCCTGAATCACCTCGGCCGCGCGCAGCAGCACCCCGCCGGCCGAGCCGTCGGGGCCGCACACGACGTTGACGCACGAGTGGATGCCGTGACTGAGGTACACGTACAGATGCCCGGGCTCTCCCCACATCGTGTCGTTGCGCGCCGTGCGCCCGCTGCGCGCATGGGATCCGGGGTCGGGCACCGGTCCGGTGCCGAGCCCGTGATAGGCCTCGACCTCGGTGATCCGCAGGTGCACCGCAGCGCCGTCGACGACCGTGCGCAGCTGGGCCCCGAGCAGCCGCGGCGCGACCTCCACGGGCAGCGGCCCGAGGTCGTCCCGCGTCGCACGGCGCATGTCAGAACGCCGGGGCCATGGCGCACCAGGAGACGTCGAAGCCCGTGAGCGCGACGAGCTCCTCCCCCGAGCGCAGGTCGAGCAGGTGCGTCTCGAGCCGCTTGGGCAGCGGCACGAGCATGTCGTCGTAGGTGTTGCCCGCCAGGTCGGGGGCCACCGTCACGGCGGCGTACTGCCCGCTCGGCGAGGCGCACGCCTGCAGGATCGCGTTCCCGGCTCCGACTTCGAGCAGCGGCGTCGCCTGCCCCTCGTCATCGACGCGGATGATCGCCTGCCCGGTGGGAAGGCCCACCTCGTCGCGGGCCACGACGTGCCGCAGGGTCCCACCGGGGAACGGCGTGATGGTCGTCGCGGCGCCGTAGTCGGGCTCGGATGCCGCGAGCGGGACCTCCGAGCCATCGGCGAGGTTCAGCTCCACGACGCTGCCGTCGATGCGCTCGACGATCGCGGTGTACGTGCCGCGGGAAACCCCCAGCAGGCGCATGGCGAGTCCGAGGGGCTGCGCACCGGCGTCGCCGGAGCGGTCGTCGAGCGACAGCGTGCCGTCGAAGTCGATGAACAGCACGGCCGTCGAGTCGGGCACGAACTGCCACTCCGCGATGCTGGCCTCCGTGTCACCGACCTCGATGATGCGCGGTTCGTCCCCGCCGGAGATCGACTGGGTGACCAGCACGCTCGCGCGCCCGCTCTCCTCGCTGATCTCGCGGTCGGAGTAGGTGTAGCCGACGAGCCCGCCGCGTTCGGAGACCTGCACTGCGCTGACGTACCCGTCGCCGGGCAGGACGAGCTCGCGCTCATCCTCGCCGGAGAGGTTCATGACGAGGATGCGCGATCCGTCTTCGTCCTCCACCGCGACGATCAGGTGCGTGGACGTCGCCCGGTAGTCGTTGATGCGCGGATGCGTGAACACGGGCTGCGCCTCGCCGGCGAGGTCGGTGCGGAAGATCTGGTCGTCTTCATCCGTGCGGTTGAGGAGGAAGACCTCGGAGGCCGGGGTCGTGAACGAGGTGCGCAGATCGGCTGCCGGGCCTCCCCCGACGCCGGTCGCGTCCGCGACCGTGACGGTGTAGTCGGTCTCATCGTCGAGTGGAACGGTGAAGCGGATGCCGATGCTGCGGCCCGTGGCATCCACCGTGAACGGCACCGCCGGTTCGACCGTCACCTGTTCAGCGGCGATCGGTTCGACGGCCTGGTTCAGGGTGAGGATGACGCGGCTGCCCGAGACCTGCATGGCCTCGTCCGCATCGACCTGAACATCGCTGATGCGCGGCCCCTGGAACAGGCTCACTGCGCCGAGGCCGGTGGCCACGACCGCGAGAACACCGACGACGGCGAGCAGCGAGGCCAGGAAGCGGCGATCGCGCGGCGGTCGAGGGGCGGCGGGCGGCTCTTCCACGAGGGGCGGGACGGCCGCGAAGACCGGCTCGGGGGCGAGCGGGATCGCGGGGACGCTTTCGACGCGCTCCGCCGAGCGGTAGACGGGGGCGGCCGGCGCCGGTGAGTCGACGGCTTCCGCCCCAGACGTTGCCGCAGCCGCCGCCTCGGCGACCTCCGCCGCTTCCCGCGCCGCGCGCGCCTCGGCGCGGGTACGGGGCGCGGGCTGACCCTCAGTACTCATAGGGATCCCCCGGCTCATCGATCTCGACGACGCTCTCGGGGATGACCCGCAGCCCGCCGTTCTCATCGGCGGCGACCGTTCCGGTGACCTCGATCCACTGCCCGGTTCCATAGCTGGAGGCCTCCAGAGACACCGGAACAGCGGCGGGCTGGGCGTCGATCACGCAGTGCGTGATGACCAGACGGGTCAGGTTCACGGCATCCGCGTCCTGTCCGGGGGTGACGAAACCCGTGAGCGTGACGGTCGAGCCGTCATAGGATTCGGGGCGCGACGCTGTGGCGAAGACGGTCGACCATTCGCCGATGCCGAACGTCGTCGTGTCGGCGACGCCGAGCGTGGGGGTATCGGCGCCCGCGAAGAGGACCCCGCCGGTATCGGCGCGCGACATGGCGAGCTCGACCGAGAGGGATGCCGGGGGCAGCACGAGGGCCGCGATGACCACGCCGCTGGCGGCGACGCCCGCCGTCACGGTTCCGATGAGTCCGAGAGCGCGTTTCGCAGAGCCCGCGGCCGAAGCATCCGGCCCCTCCTGCGCTGAACCGTGATCATGCCCGTGGTCGTCCTCCTCGCCGGGGGCGAGCGTGAACGACCAGATCGCGCCGATCAGCACCGCGACGGCGCCCGCGCAGGCGAACCAGATGGATCCGGGGCTGATGTAAAGGGTCAGCCGCCCGGCGATCGCGAGCCCCAGGGTGACGATCGAGATCACGACGGCGAGCCCGAGCCCGAGCCAACGGGACGCGATGCCGCGAAGGCGAGAACGTGATTCAGCCAAGGACGTTCACCCCGATTCCGATCGCGAAGGCGCTGAGCAGCACCACGACGACCACGCCGATGAGCGTGCGGGTCGTGAACGTGGTGCGCAGCAGTGCGAGCATCTTGACGTCGACGAGCGGGCCGACCAGCAGGAAGGCGATGAGCGCCCCCGACGAGAACGTCGAGGCGAACGACAGCGCGAAGAACGCGTCGACGTTCGAGCAGATCGCGACCGTCATCGCCAGCGCCATCATCGCCACGATCGACAGCACGGGGTTCGACCCGATCGCCAGGAGCACATCGCGCGGGATGAGCACCTGCACGGCCCCGGCGAGCGCCGAGCCGATCACGAGGGCGGGCATCACCGCGCGCAGTTCGATGAGGAACTGGGTGAGGCTGCGCCGCGTGGGCGTGCCGTGCTCGTGGGTGACGCGCTCACAGGTCGCGGTGAACTGCTGGGTGAGCAGTGCGTCGGGCGAGGGGTGGCGGCTGTAGATCCAGCCGATGAGATTCGCGATCAGGTACCCGCCGACCAGGCGGGCGATGAGGATGCCGCCGTCCCAGCCGAATGCGGCGTGCGTCGTGATGATGACGATGGGGTTCACGATCGGTGCGGCGATGAGGAAGGTCATCGCCTCGGCCGGCGCGAGCCCGCGCATCATGAGGCCGCGGGCGAACGGCACGTTGCCGCACTCGCAGACGGGGATCAGCATCCCGAGCAGCGACAGCGCGGCGCGGCGGGCCCAACCGGCCCGCGGCAGCCAGCGTTGGATGGCGTCGGCGGGCAGCCAGACCTGCACGACGATCGACAGCACGACGCCGAGCACGACGAAGGGCAACGCTTCGATCAGCACGCTGAGGGCGAGCGTCAGCCCGTCCTGCGCGCGGGTGGGCAGGGATTGGGGGAAGAGCGCCGGGAGGAACCGGTCGATCGCGAACAGCGCCGCGACGACGACGGCGCCCAGGAGCACGCCGATCCAGGGCGAACGCCGCGGACGCTGCGGATGACGGTGCCCGCCCGCAGTCGAACGGTGGCGGTGCGTCGAGACGGCGCTCATGCGCCCTCGTCCTTCTTCGCGCGCTGATTGGCGCACGGGGTGCACAGGCCGAAGATGTCGACGACGTGCTCGGCGGCGGTAAAGCCGTGCAGCGTGGCGGTTCGCTGCGCCCAGGCCTCGACGTCCTTCGCCTCGATCTCGACGGTGAGGCCGCACGAGCGGCAGATCAGATGGTGATGATGGCCCTCGGTCGAGCAGGCGCGGTACAGCGCCTCACCCTCGGGGCTCTGCAAGGAATCCGCGTCGCCGGAGGCGGCGAGGCCGGAGAGGGCGCGGTAGACGGTCGCGAGACCGATTCCGGTGTTCTCCTCCCGCAGGGTCGCGTGCAGCGCCTGCGCGCTGACGAATCCGCGCGCATCGGAGAGCGCTTCGCGCACGCGTTCGCGCTGCCACGTGTTCCGCTGAGCCATGCCTCGAGTCTAGGCCGCGGCGATGGACCGGGGCTGGGCGCGCTTGACCCGTTCGCGAGAGCGCTGCACCACCCAGCATCCGGCGTAGATGAGGAAGGAGATCGTCGTGATGTAGGGGCTCACCGGCAGGGTGCCGGCCAGCGCCAGCAGGATGCCGCCGACGGCGGAGACGAAGCCGAACAGCGCCGCCAGCAGCGGCACGCTGAGGGGGCCGGCGGCGACGCGCATCGCGGCCGCCGCGGGGGTCACCAGCAGCGCCATGACGAGTAGCGCACCGATGATGTGCACGCTGACGGCGACGATGAGCCCGAGCAGCACCATGAACGCGAGGCTGATGACGCGGGTGGGGATGCCGCGGGCGGAGGCGGCGACCGGGTCGAGCGAGTCGAAGCGCAGGGGGTTCCACATGAGCAGCAGGCCTACCAGGACGAAGGCGCTGATGCCGATGAGCCAACCCAGGTCGGGGCTGGAGACCGACACGATCTGACCGGTCAGCAGGCTGAAGCGGTTGGCGCTGCGGCCGTCGTAGAGCGAGAGGAACAGGATGCCGAGGCCGAGGCCGAACGGCATGAGCACACCGACGACGGAGTTGCGGTCACGGGCCTTCGAGCCGAGGACGCCGATGATGATCGCCGCGACGAGTGCGCCGCCGAGGGAGCCGGCCACCACGCTGCCGCCGAACAGGAGCGCGGCCGCAGCGCCCGCGAAGGACAGCTCGCTGACGCCGTGCACCGCGAAGGCCAGATCGCGCTGCATCACGAAGACGCCGACGAGACCGCCCACGATCCCGAGCACGGCGCCGGCGATGATCGAGTTCGTCAGCAGTGCGACGAGGGCTCCGTAGTCCTGGAACGAGAAGACGTCGGACCAGTCGATGAGCGGCCGGATCATGCGTCGTCCTCGTCGTCGTGGTGATGGGGTTCGGCATCGGGGACGCCGACGACCACGAGCCGGTCTCCGGCGCGCAGCACGAAGACGGGTGTTCCGTAGAGGTCGGTGAGCACGCGGCTCTGCAGGACTTCATCGGGGGTGCCCAGAACGAAGCGTCCGCCGGCGATGTAGAGGATGCGGTCGACCCGGCCGAGGATCGGGTTGATGTCGTGCGTGACGAACATCACTGCGGCGTCGCGCTCCTTGCGCTGCCGGTCGATGATCTCGGTGACGCCGAGTTGGTTCGCCAGGTCGAGGTTCGAGAGGGGCTCGTCGCACAGAAGCAGGTCCGGAGCGTCGGCGAGGGCCTGACCGACGCGCAGCCGCTGCTGCTCGCCACCGGAGAGGAGTCCCACGCGCCTGTCGGCGAAGGCCGTGGCGCCGACGTCTGCGAGCAGCCGGTCGACGCGCTCGCGGTCGCCGCGGCGCGGGATCGGCAGCCCGAAGCGGGTGCCGTTGACGCCGAGAGCGACGACGTCGCGGGCGCGCATGCTCGTCTCGGGAGGGAGCGGCCTCTGCTGGGGGATGTACCCGATGCGCGGATTGCCGCTGCGCACCGGTCCCCCGGCGACGCGGATGGCGCCCTCGCTCAGCGGCTGCAGGCCGAGGATCGCCCGCATGAGGGTGGTCTTTCCCGAGCCGGAGGGGCCGAGGACGGCGATGAACTCACCGGGCTCCACGGTCAGGTCGAGGCCGGACCACAGCTCGCGGTCCCCGCGGCGCAGACCCGCGCCCCGGATCTCGAGGACCGGGGTGCGGGCGGCATCCGACGCGTCGCCGGGAGTCGCGCTCACGAACGGAGCGCGTCGGCGAGGTTCTGGATCGCGTCGTGCATCCATTCAGCGTACGACGCCTCACCCTCCAGAAGCTCCGTGAACGCCACGATCGGGATGCCGGCGGCCTCGGCCGCCTGCTCGATGCGCTCGGTCTCGGCCCCTCCGGTCTGCGCGTTGGTCAGCACGACCACGACCTCGCCGGAATCGATGGCGTCGAGGGCCCGCAGAAGCGTTGCCGGTGCGACATCGCTGCCCTCCTCGACGGCCGAGGCGAATCCGTCCGGGGCGAGATCCGTGAGACCTGCCGCCGCGGCGATGTAGCCGGGCAGCGGTTCGGTGATGAAGACTCCGGTGCCTTCGGCCGAGGCGGCGAGCTCCTCGAGATCGCCCTCGAAGCCCTCGAGCTCGGAGATGATCTGATCGGCGGATGCCGTGAACCCGGCCGCGCCATCGGGGTCGAGCTCGCCGAGCTCCTCGGCGAGCCCCGCGACGACGTGGATCATGGTGTGCGGGTCGAACCAGACGTGCTCATTGAAGCCGTCGATGTGATCGTGGCCCTCATGGTCGTCGTGGTCGAGCTCGTCGTGTTCCGCGTGATCGTGCTCCGCGGCATCCTCGCCCTCATGCTCATCTCCATGCCCCTCGTTCCCGGGGAAGTCATGCGAGAACTCGACGGCCGAGAGGACATGGGCGTCCGACCCTTCGAGCAGGGCATCCATGAAGGAGTCGTAACCGCCGCCGTTCTCGATCACGAGGTCGGCGCCCTGGACCGTGAGCCGGTCCCGGGCGGACGCCTCGTAGGAGTGCGGGTCCTGCGAGGCGGAGGTGATGATCGAGGTCACGTCCACGCGGTCGCCGCCGATCTGTTCGACCAGGGAACCGTAGATGTTGGTCGTCGCGACGACGGCGATTGCCACGCCATCGCCCGCACCGGGCTCCGTCGTCGATGAGCATCCCGCCAGAACGAGGGCGGAGGCGGCCAGCAGAACGAGGGAGCGGGGCTTGTGCATGCTTCGACACTACACGCTAATGATAACCATTCTCAACACGGATGGGCGATGAGTGCCGGATAGTGTGATCGGGTGACCGCATCTGACCCGGCGGCCCCCGCCGTCGCATCGCGACCAGGGGCCGTCTACTTCATCGGGCGGGCGCTGCTGCGACCGCTTTTCGGACTGATCTACCGGCCTCGATACAGCGGGCAGAAGAGCATCCCCGCCGGAGGGCCGGTGCTGCTCGTCAGCAACCACCTGTCAGCCCTCGACACCCTCGTCATCCCGACGGCGGCGTCGCGGCCCGTGCAGTTCCTCATCAAGTCGTCGTTCTTCACCGACTCCGGCCCCCTCGGAGGCGCGAAGCGCTGGTTCTTCACATCGATCGGCGGCGTCCCCGTGCACCGCACGACCGGACGCGACGCCCGCGCCGCACTCGACGCGGGCGTGAGCATCCTGCGCGCCGGCAGCGTGTTCGCCGTCTTCCCCGAGGGGACGCGCTCCCGCGACGGCAGGCTGCACGACGGACACGGCGGAGCCGCATGGATGGCCCACGAGACCGGGGCGACGATCGTTCCCGTCGGCCTGATCGCCACTGCGACCGCCACGCCCTTCGGATACCTGCGCCGCGGAGCACCGCGCCTCGAGGTGCGCTTCGGCACCCCTCTGGATCTCGACGACCTCGACGGGTTGCCGGGCGGCAAGGCCCGCCGCGAGATCACCGAACGGATGATGGCGGCGATCGCCGCGCTCAGCGGCCAGGAGCGCTCCGGCAGCGTGAACGCGAGCTCGCGGGACTGAGCACCGTCGGCCGGCGGATCAGTCGACCAGCAGCGCCGGCTCCTCGAGGATGGATGCGACGTCGGCGATGAAGCGGCTCATGCCGTCGCCGTCGATCACGCGGTGGTCGAAGGATCCGGCGACCGTGGTCACGTAGCGCGGACGCACCTCGCCGTCGACGACCCACGGCTTCTGGCTGATCGTGCCCATCGCGAGGATCCCGGCCTCACCGGGGTTAATGATCGGCGTGCCGGCGTCCATCCCGAACACGCCGATGTTCGTGATCGTGATGGTGCCGCCCTGCTGGTCGGCCGGCGGCGTCTTGCCGTCGCGGGCGGTCAGCGTCAGACGGTTCAGTGCGCGGGCGAGGTCGCGCATGCTGAGGTCCTGCGCGTCCTTGATGTTCGGCACCAGCAACCCGCGCGGGGTCGCCGCGGCGATGCCGAGGTTCACGTAGTGGCGCACGGCGATCTCGGCGCCGTCCTCGGTCTCGACCCAGGCGGCGTTGACCATGGGGTTGCGGCGCACGGCCCAGATCACGGCGCGCGCGACGATGAGCAGCGGCGACACCTTGATGTCGGCGTAGTCGGGCGAGGCCTTCAAGCGCTTGACGAGCTCCATCGTGCGGGTCGCGTCGACCTCCTTCCACACCGTGACGTGCGGTGCCGTGTAGGCGCTGCGCACCATCGCCGAGGCGCTGGCCTTGCGCACGCCCTTGACGGGGATCGCCTCACTGCCGGCCTCGTTCACCGAAGCGGACGAGCTCTGGTCGACGGCGATGCCGCGGGCGAGCCCGATCGCCGGATTCTGCGGGGCGGGGACGGTCTCCTCGCGGACGCTCCCCCACTCGGGCGTCTCGATGTTGCGGAAGACGCTGGCCTGCGAGGCGTGCTTGACGACGTCATCGCGGGTCACCTCGCCGTCGGTCCCGGTAGGGGTGACGGATGCCAGATCCACACCCAGATCGCGGGCGAGCTTGCGGATCGGGGGCTTGGCGATCACGCCGACCGATGAGCGCACCGGGCGCACCGCGGGGCGGCGGCGACGCGAGCTCGCCCCCGCGCCCGAGCCGTAGCCGACGAGCACCGAACCGGATCCTTCACCGGCATCGGCAGCAGGAGCCGCCGGCGCCTCGACAGGGGCCGCGGGCGCAGCATCCGAGACGAAGGTGATGATCGGCGTGCCGACCTCGACCGTCGCGCCCTCGTTGACGAGCACCTCGCCCACCACACCGGCGTACGGCGAGGGCAGCTCGACGAGCGACTTGGCCGTCTCGATCTCGCAGATGACGTCGTTGATCGCCACGGTGTCGCCGGGGGCGACCTTCCACGCGACGATCTCGGCCTCGGTGAGACCCTCGCCGACGTCGGGGAGGGGGAAGTTCTGGGTGCTCATGGGGTGCCCTTCATTTCGACTCGCTGCGCTCGCGCAACGACCGGAATCGGTCAGTAGGCCATCGATCGGTCGACCGCATCGAGGATTCGATCGGCGTCCGGCAGGAATGCGCCCTCGAGGTTCGCGGGCGGGAACGGGGTGTCATAGCCCGAGACGCGCAGCACCGGGGCTTCGAGCGCGTAGAACGCCCGCTCCATGACGGTGGCCGCGATCTCACTGCCCAGACTCGTGAAGCCCGAGGCCTCCTGCGCGTAGACCATGCGGCCGGTCTTGCGCGCCGAATCGAGGATGGGGCCGTAATCGACCGGAGACAGCGAGCGCACATCGACGACCTCGCAGCTCGTGCCCTCGCCCTCGGCGAGCGCCGCCGCCTGCAGCAGCGTCGTGACCATGGCGCCGTGACCGACGAGCGTGACGTCGGTGCCCTGGCGCACCACGCGCGAGGCGTGCAGCGGCAGCGCCGATTTCTCGAGGTCGACCTCTCCCTTGGGCCAGTAGCGGCTCTTCGGCTCCATGAAGATAACGGGGTCATTCGAGCGGATCGCCTCCTGGATCATCCAGTAGGCATCGTTCGGCGTCGACGGGGACACCACGCGCAGGCCCGGGGTGTGCGTGAAGTACGCCTCGGGGCTCTCCTGATGGTGCTCGACGGCACCGATGTGCCCGCCGTAGGGGATGCGGATGACGATCGGCAGCGACAGTGCGCCCTCGTGCCGGTTCGTCAGCTTCGCGAGCTGCGTGGTGATCTGATCGAACGCCGGGAACACGAAACCGTCGAACTGGATCTCGATCACCGGGCGGAAGCCCGCCATCGCGAGGCCGATCGCCGTGCCGACGATCCCGGACTCGGCCAGGGGCGTATCGAGCACGCGATGCTCGCCGAAATCGCGCTGCAGGTGCTCGGTGATGCGGAACACTCCGCCGAGCTTGCCGATGTCCTCGCCCATGAGCAGGACCTTCGCGTCGTCTTCCATCGCCCGGCGAAGACCGGCGTTCAGCGCGCGGCTGAAGGGCATCGTCTCGAGTGCCATCAGCGTGCTCCTCCGTCGGTCGGCTCGTCGAACGAGGCCTCGTACTGGGCGCGCCAGGCGCGCTGCTCCTCGATCAGCGGGTGCGGTTCGCTGTAGACGTGGTCGAAGATCTTGTCGGCCGACGGCGGGGTCAGCGCGAGTGTCCGCACGCGCAGGTCTTCCGCGGCGGCGGCGGCCGAGGCGTCCACGTCGTCGAAGAAGGATGCCGCAGCACCCTTGCCCTCGAGGAACGCGCGCATGCGCGCGATCGGATCGCGCTGCGCCCAGGCGGCCTCCTCGTCGGAGGTGCGGTACTTGGTCGGGTCATCGCTCGTAGTGTGTGCGCCGAGCCGGTAGGTCTCGGCCTCGATGGCGCGCGGGCCGCCCCCGGCGCGCGCCTCTTCGAGCGCGAGACGCGAGACGGCATAGCTGGCGAGCACGTCATTGCCATCGACGCGGACGCTCGGGATGCCGTAGCCGGCGCTGCGCTGAGCGAAGGGCACGCGCGTCTGCGTCGAGACGGGCACGGAGATCGCCCACTGGTTGTTCTGCAGGAAGAAGACGGTCGGCGCCTGGTAGCTGGCGGCGAAGACCATGGCCTCGTGCACATCGCCCTGGCTGGATGCCCCGTCGCCGTAGTAGACGACGACGGCCTCATCGCGATCGGGGTCGCCGGTGCCGGTGCGGCCGTCGAAGGTCAGGCCCATGGCGTATCCGGCGGCGTGCAGGGTCTGCGAGCCGAGCACCAGCGTGTAGAGGCGCGTGTTGCCGTTCTTCGGGTCGGTCGGGTCCCAGCCACCGTGCGAGACACCGCGCATGAGCTTGATGATGTCGACGGGGTCGACGCCGCGGATGCGGGTGACCGCGTGCTCACGGTACGAGGGGAACAGCGTGTCCTGGGCGCGGGCGGCGCGGGCCGAGCCGACCTGCGCGGCCTCCTGGCCGCGGCTCGGCGGCCAGAGCGCGAGCTGGCCCTGGCGCTGCAGGTTGGTGGCCTGGTTGTCGATCGCACGGATCTCGACCATGTCGCGGTAGAACTGCTCGAGCTCGCTGTCGCTGATCGCATCGATCAGCGACAGGTACTGCTCGGCGGCAGGGCTGGGCGCGAAGCGGCCGTCCGCCTCCAGGACGCGGACGATATCGGTCTCTGAGGAGGTCACCGTTCTACGCTATCCGAGCCGCGGTCATGATCACTGGAGAGGCTCGACAACGGATTCCGCGATCTGCAGTACCTTCTCTACCGATTCATGCTCTCCGACGGATATACGGATCCCATCGCCCGAGAACGGCCGGACGATCACATCAGCGGCGGAGAAGGCGGCGGCGACCTCGTCGGTGCGCTGGCCCGTGGCCAGCCACACGAAGTTCGACTGGCTCTCGGGGATGTCCCAGCCCTGAGCGCGCAGGGCGCTGACGAGCGTGTTCCGACGCTCGACGATGACGGCGACGCGCTGGCGCAGCTCGGCCTCGGCGGCGTCGTCGAGGCTCGCGATGGCCGCGACCTCCGCCGCGGATGTCACCGACAGCGGGATGCCGGTCGCCCGGGCCGCGTCGAGCACCTTCTCCTGACCGATCGCGTAACCGACCCGCAGCCCCGCCAAACCGTACGCCTTCGAGAAGGTGCGCAGAACGACGACGTTCGGGTGGCTCTCGTAGATGCGCTCCGCGAGCCCGTCCACGGCGTCTCCGTCGGTCACGAACTCGGCGTAGGCCTCATCGAGGATGACGAGCACATCGGCGGGGACCCGTGCGAGGAACGCGGCGAAGTCGGTCGAGGTGATGATCGGCCCCGTGGGGTTGTTGGGCGTGCAGACGATGATCGCGCGGGTGCGATCGGTGACGGCATCCGCCATCGCGTCGAGGTCGTGACCGCCCTCCGCCGTCAGCGGCACCTGCACGCCGGTCGCCCCGGCGACCAGCACAAGTCCGGGGTAGGCCTCGAAGGAGCGCCAGGCGTAGACCACCTCATCGCCGACGGATGCCGCGGCCTGCACCAGCTGGTAGAGGATCGCGACACTGCCGCTGGCGACGTGCACCTGGTCGGCGGTGACGCCGTAGCGCGCGCCGAGAGCATCGCGCAGGCGGCCGGCCGTCGCATCCGGGTACCGGTTGACCGGCGTCGTCTTCTCCAGCGCCGCGAGCACCGCGGGCAGCGGATCGAAGGGATTCTCGTTGCTGGACAGCTTGAAGGCATCGGCGCCCGCCTGCTTTCCCTGACGGTACGGCGCGAGCGCCATGATCTCGGGACGCATACGGGGAAGAATCGGCTCAGTCACGATGGTCAGTCTACGAGCGGGTCCTCTCGACGGTCAGATCAGTGGTTCAGAGATCATCCTGCTGTCCAACGCGATCATCAGCTCTTTCTCCTTCGGATCGCTCATCGCCACCAGGAGCGTGATCGCGGCGAGCGCGCTGTTGTTGATGGCGATGCCACGCCCGCCATCAAGCAGACCGTTCTTGCTGAGGAATGTGACGAACAACGCTGCCGCACTGCGTTTGTTACCGTCTGAGAGAGGGTGATCTTTGACGATCAGATACAGCAGATTCGCGGCCTTCTCTTCTGCGGTCGGATACAGGTCTGCACCAGCGAGCCCCTGATAGATCGCACCGATGACTGCGGCGAGCTGCTGCCTGGTCAGCCATACCGTTTCCGCATCCGCGCGGATCTCCAGGATCGTCGCACCATCGGGAGCAGTGTAGAGCTCTACGTGAGTCGCCGATTCAGCCATCATGACTTCACGGTTGACGGAGCCACCGACAGAGAGGGCGATCGAGTTCGCCGAATCGCTGACCGGTGGAGCGTGCGAGACTGAACGGACCATGCGCTTCATCATCAAAGTCGTCGTCAACGCCTTCGCCCTCTGGGTGGTGACGCTGATCCCGATGCTGCAGGTGGGCATGACCGCCTTCGACCCCGCCGGTGACCTGCAGCTCCTGCTGACCTATCTCGCCGTCGCCGCGATCTTCGCCCTGGTGAACTCGATCATCGGCACGGTCATCAAGATCGTCGCCTTCCCCCTGTACCTGCTGACCTTCGGGCTCATCTCGCTCATCGTGAACGGGTTCCTGCTGTGGCTGACCGCGTGGATCACCTCGGGACTGGGCTGGGGACTGAGCGTCGGCGACTTCTGGTGGGGTGTCGTCGCCGCGATCATCATCGCGATCATCAACGCCGTCTTCGGCGCGATCCTGCGCCCGCAGAAGAAGAAGCGCCGCCGCTGACCTCATCCGCGCTCGGCCACGTACTCGGTCGAGACGACGCTCTCGGCCTCGGCCAGCTCCTTCCAGTACTGCTCCATGCTCGCCATGCGCGGATCATCCGAGGCATCCAGGAGCGCTGCCGTATCGATGTAGTCGCCGAGCCAGTGCGTCTTCAGCGCGAGATCCTGCACCCCGGGCAGTGGATCGCCGACGCGCGTGACGACCATGCTGTCCGCTGAGCCGCTGCCGCCGGGGGAACCGCCGCCGGCGAGCGCGCTGACCATGTCGTCGGTATGGCGCAGCTCGATGATCTGCTGACCGGGTTCGAGGGTCGGATGCACGGGGCTGCCCGCCGTCACCTGCAGCCCGACGTCGAAGTGGCTCTGGGTGGCGAGGTAGGCGGAGTTCATCGCCGCCTGCGAGTGGGCCCACACATCGACGCGGTCTCCGGCCTCGGCGCCGGCCTCTTCGAGAGCGCGCACCGTGGCGGCGTAAGAGGCCGACTCCTTGCCGGTGTAGAGCTCGAGGTTGGATTTCAGATCGAGCGGGTTCTTACCGCCGATGCCCGCGGACGATGTGCCGTGGGCGTAGAGGATGAAGCGGTTGCGCCCATCGGGCATCGTGTACTTCTCGACCTTGAGCTGCGCATCCGACCCCTTCTGCGGGAAGCGGCCGAACGCCTCGGCGAGACTCGTCGGGGGCCGGATGCCGTACTGCGTCTGCCCCGCGCTCACCCGTACCGGGCCGCCGCTGCCCTGCAGGGTCGCGCCGGGGGCGAGCGGGCCGACACCCGCCCCGACCTTGGCCGCCGCGGCGAAGATCAGGCCCGCCAGATCGATCCGCATCGGGCCGAAGATGCTCGTGTCGAATTGACGGTCGAGCCCCTCGAAGCGCTTCTGCTCCCACTGGGCCATCATCTGCTCCTCGATCTCGAGGATCTTCGGATCCGATGCGGTGAGCGCCGCGATGCGCGCCTGCAGCAGAAGCGTCGCCGCCGCGTCGTCGCGGATCGTCCGCGCCGCGAGCTCGGCGCGCAGCTCGACCAATTCGTACACATCCGCCATGAGAAGCGTGCTCCGCGCCCCGCTGACGCACTCGGCCTGCAGGGCCTCGCACCGCTCGGTCGCCGCCGCGAGCTGTCCGGTTCCGCCCCCGAAGAATCCGGCGCCCGAGCTCAGATGGCCGAGCGCCGTGCTCACGGCGGCCGCGGCATCCGCGAATCCCAGCGAAAGCGCGAAGAGGGAGTCCGCGACCTGTCGGAGCGCCTCGGGATCGACGGCGATCGCCCCGCCGTGCGTGATCTCGATCTGACCGCTCATGCCCCCACCACCCGGTCGATCTCGCCGATCCGCACCGCCAGTTCGCTCAGCTCGAACGCGGTGCGCTCAGCTGCGTCCGTCACCCGCAGATTGAGCTCGCGCACCCCCTGCGCCTGCCACATCGTTTGCTCGACGAGCGAGGCGAGGGCCGCGCCTGCGCCCTCGAGTGCGCAGACCGCATCGTTCAGAGCGCGGCGCGCCGCATACGCGTGCCAGATCTTCTCGGGGGTTCCGCCATCGGCGGCGATCGTGTTCAGCATGCCCCCAGCCTGTGACGGGGCCGGAGCGCCCGCCGATCGCGCAGGCGGGATCCGTGCGCCGATCGCCCGGGCCATCGGATGTGCAGAAAGAGAGCGTGACTGCTGGGCAGAAGAATCACCGACCTGCACAATGGGAGTTGTGACACTGTCGGACCCCTTCCGCGTCATCTTCGTGTGCACGGGCAACATCTGCCGCTCCCCCATGGCGGAGGTGGTCTTCCGCGAGCTCGCGGAGCATCAGGGCCTCGGGCCGATTCTCGTCTCCACGAGCGCCGGCACCGGCGAATGGCACGTCGGAGAGCGCGCCGATTCCCGCACGATCGACGCGCTCGACCGCCGGGGCTACGACGGCTCGATGCATCGTGCCAAGCAGTTCACCGCGGCATCCTTCGCCGAGAACGACCTCGTCATCGCCCTCGACCGCACCCACGAGCGCATCCTGCGCGAGTGGGCCCGCGACGAGGACCAGGAGGGCAAAGTGCTGCTCCTGCTGTCGTTCGACCGCGACGCTCACGGCCTGGACGTGCCCGACCCCTACTACGCCGACGACGGGATGTTCGATTCGGTGCTGACTATGATTGAGACCGCGACCAGGGGCCTGTTCCGTCAGCTCGAACCCGCGTTGCGACCCAGCCGCACGACGCCCCGCATCTGAGGTGAGGGGCCCGATCAGGAGGACTCCCCTGACTACGCCGAACACCTTCCCCGTCCAGCCGCTGAGCCCTCTCGACGGCCGCTATCGTCCGGCCGTCGCGCCGCTGGGCGACTATCTCTCCGAGTCGGGCCTGAACCGCGCCCGCGTCGAGGTCGAGGTCGAGTGGCTCATCGCCCTCACCGACCGCTCGCTGTTCGAGACCTCGCCCCTCTCAGATTCCGACAAGGAGCGCCTGCGCGGCCTCTACCGCGACTTCGGGCAGAACGAGATCGACTGGCTCGCCGAGAAGGAGGCCGTCACCCGTCACGATGTGAAGGCCGTCGAGTACCTCGTGCGCGACCGGCTCTCGACCCTCGGCCTCGACGCGATCGCCGAGCTCACCCACTTCGCCTGCACCAGCGAGGACATCAACTCGGTCTCCTACGCGCTGACCGTCAAGCGCGCGGTCGAGAATGTCTGGCTGCCCGCACTGGATGCCGTGATCGAGAAGCTGCGCGCCCTCGGCGTCGAGCACGCGGATGCCGCGATGCTCTCCCGCACGCACGGCCAGCCCGCCACCCCCTCGACAATGGGCAAGGAGCTCGCGGTGTTCGCCTGGCGTCTGGAGCGCGTGCGCGCCCAGATCGCTGCATCCGATTTCCTCGCCAAGTTCTCGGGAGCGACCGGCACCTGGTCGGCGCACCTGTCGGCCGACCCCGACGCCGACTGGCCGACCATCGCCCGCGAATACGTCGAGGGCCTCGGCCTGGGCTTCAACGTACTGACCACCCAGATCGAGTCGCACGACTGGCAGGTCGAGCTCTACGACCGCATGCGTCACGCCGGCGGCATCCTGCACAACCTCGCCACCGACATCTGGACCTACATCTCGATCGGCTACTTCACGCAGATCCCTGTGGCCGGCGCCACCGGATCCTCGACGATGCCGCACAAGATCAACCCGATCCGCTTCGAGAACGCCGAGGCGAACCTCGAGCTGTCGGCCGCGCTGCTCGGATCGCTCTCCCAGACGCTGGTCACCAGCCGCCTGCAGCGCGACCTCACCGACTCGACGACCCAGCGCAACATCGGCGTCGCCTTCGGCCATTCGCTGCTCGCACTCGACAACCTGCGCCGCGGCCTGGGCGAGATCTCCCTCGCCCGCGAGGTGCTCCTCGGCGATCTCGACACGAACTGGGAGGTGCTCGCCGAGGCCATCCAGACCGTGATCCGCGCCGAGGTCGTCGCCGGTCGTTCGACGATCAGCGACCCCTACGCACTGCTGAAGGAGCTCACGCGCGGGCACCGCGTGGGAGCCGCGGAGCTCGCCGAGTTCGTCTCGGGCCTGGAGATCGGGGATGCCGCGAAGCAGCGTCTGCTGGCTCTCACCCCCGCGACCTACACGGGTATCGCCGAGCGCCTGGCGAAGTAGCCGTTCAACGCAGAAGCCCCGAGCCAGTGGCTCGGGGCTTCTGCGTTGTCCCGGCGATCAGTCGCCGGCGGGCTTGTCCTCGGGGTCTTCGTCGTAGAGCACGGGGCGCTCGACGGTCGCCTCGTCGTACTGGCGGGGGTCGACGGCGAGGATCAGCATCGACATGATCAGCAGCGTCACGATGAACGCACCGCCGCCGACCACCAGACCGAGACCCACCGGGGTCAGCCCCTCGTACGTCCCGTTGGCGATCATGGCGTTCACCCGCGAGGTGAAGGCTCCCGTCGACACGAGTGTCACCGCGGCGGCGAACACTCCGCACGCCAGGGCGATCCCCAACAGGTGCAGGGGGCGCAGAAGCTCCCGGCGCTCGACCTTCTTCTCACTCACGACTGTCCTCCCGTCTCGACCGGCTCGCTCGTGGCGGTGCCGGTCGCGGCATCCTTCTTCTCCTCGGCGCGACGCGGCGAGAACCCGGCGATCGCGAGGAAGACCGCGACGATAGCCGTATATCCGCCGAGCATGCCGACGGCCAGGATGATTCCGGTGAGCGTCAATGCTCCCGCCCCCTCGACCGTGTAGTCGAGCGAATAGCCGACCGGGATCACGAGGAGGATGACCGCGAGAAGGAGTCCGAGCACACCGATCGTGATCGAGTCCTTGGCGGTGCTGTCGATGTTGCGGGCGCGCAGGCCCGCGATGAGTTCGATGAGGCCGGTCGCCGCGGCCCAGATGATGAGGACGAGGAAGAACGCGCCCTCGGTGCGCAGGGCCGGAACTCCGCTGACGGCAGCCGCGAGGAGGTCGACGATGCCGAGCAGGATGTAGGGCGCGCGTCCGTCGGGACGCGGTACGACCCAGGCGGCGATGAGGAGCACGAGTCCGCTCGCCGCCACGAATCCGCCGAAGACGGAGAAGCCGACTTCGGCCGAGTGATCGGCGGAGAACGTGACCATGACCGCCGACAGCGCGGCGAAAAAGGCGCGCAGAAGTTGGACGTGACGCACGGTGAAGGTGCGGGCGGTGGCAGACATGGCTCTTCCTCGGTCTTCCGGGGTGATGCTTCCAGTCTACGCGCGGGCAGGAGCGCCCAGGCCCAGGAAGAATGCGGGGCCGGCACTCGTCCCCAGAACGACTGCCGGGCCCCGCAGAAAGCACGCAGCGGGGGGACACTGCGCCACAGACGAACCATGGCCACTGCGCCCAGTCGCGAAGCCCGTCGTGTCACCCACACCTGAAACCCGGCGGCCCGGGCGATCGTGCGTGGACTTATGCTCGAGAATACTGAGTACGTTTTCACATACCTGGGGATGTCTGTGATGGTCGAGCAAGAAGATTTCGCTGAGGCCCTCCGCGACGCGATACGTCGGCGTGGAGTGACTCTGACCTGGCTGCGCGAGCATCTGGCCGACAGCGGCAACCCCGTCTCCGCGGCGACGCTCAGCTATTGGCGGTCGGGGGCGCGGCGCCCGGAAGGCGCGCAGTCGATCGCGGCGATCGAGCAGATCGAACAGCTCCTGCGCCTGGAGGCGGGCACGCTGGTCTCGCGCATCGGCCGCAGCCAGCGGGTCGGACCGCTGCCGAGCGCGCAGTACCCCCTGGAGGCCGCGCGCCTGGAGAAGACCGTCTCGGAAACGTTCGCCGCGCTGGGCGCCCCCGCGATCGACCCGGCGCGCGATGTGTCGACGACGTCGGTGACGGAGGTCGGCGCCGATGGCGCAGTGATCTCGCGCACCACCCGCACCCTGCTGCAGTCGACATCGGGGACCATCACGAGCGTCCCCTACCTCGAGATCACGGCCGGGGTTCGATCACCGGCGCCGATCTACTCGGTGATCGCCGGCGGCCGCATCTCCGACGTGTACTCGCACCCCGGAGGCGAGGTGCACGGCGCGATGTTCGAGCTGGAACGTCCCCTGGGCCCCGCCCAGACGACGATGCTCGAGTGGTCTCTGACGCTGCCCGACGGCTTCCCCCTTCCGCACGAGACGGGGCACGGGATCGCCCGACGGGCCCGCGAGCTCGTGCTCTGGACCCGCTTCCACCCCGACGCGCTCCCTGACTGGATCGACGAGATCGAGGAATGCCCGGATGGCACGACCGTCACGCCGCTTCACCTCGATGGCGCGACTTCCGTCCACCAGGTGCGTCAGAACTGGGGACCGGGGATGCTCGCGCTGCGCTGGGGATACGGCCCGCGGCCCTGAGCCGGGCTCAGCGCACCACCGCGGTCGCCGTGCTCAGTCGTGTGAGCACCTCGTGGCTGATGGAGCCGAGGAGGAACCGTGCGATCGCCCCGCGGCCGTGCGAGCCGACCACGGCCAGCGTCGCGGTCGCGGCGAGTTCGTTGATGACCGCGGAGGGGTAGCCGGGCAGCGCGCGGGTCTGGATCTCGAGGTCAGGATAATCCTGGCGGAGACCGGCGAGCGAGAGGGCGAGCGTCTCCTCCGCCGTGCGCTCGAGCGCCTGCATGTAGTCGTCGGGGTAGACCAGCGAGTTGCGGGGCCGTGCGGTCAGCGGCGTCCATACGGAGACGGCGATGAGCGGCTCGCGCAACCGGTCGGCCTCAGCGGCGGCGAAGGCGATCGCGGCGCTCGATACCGGTGAACCGTCCACACCGACGATGACGCCGTTGCGGTCGTCGAGATCATGATCGGGGATGACGACGACGGGAATGGCGGATGCCGCGACGATGCGGATGCCTCGGATGCCGCGCACGGGCCCCGATTCCGGACCGCGGTAGTCACTGCCGATGACGAGCATGTTCTCGCCGGCCGCCGTCTGGGTGAGCTGTGCCACCGGGTCCCCCTGCAGCAGGATCGTCTCGACGCTCAGCCCGTCGGCGCGCAGCTTCTCCGCTTCGCCCTCGAGCCAGTCGCGCACCTGCTGCGACGTCTCGGCGAGCAGCTCGCCCTCTCCGACGACGCCGATGGGCCCGCCGATCACCGAGGCGAGCAGCAGCGGCAGCTCCCTTTCCCGGGCGCGCTGCGCGCTCCACGCGATGACACGGGTTCCGGCGGACGTGGGTTCGACGCCGGCGACGATGCGATTGCTCATGGTGAGTCCTCCTGAGCCGAGCGTATCCAGGTGCACCCCTGCACGGCTAGGGTTACCACCCGGGAGAACGCCGGAGGTATGCTCCCGACATGAGGAGTTCTGACCTGCTCCGTGTTCGGCTGCCCGCAACCAGCCTGCGAACCGGTTATGACGCCGATGATGTCGACGATCTTCTGGACCGTGCGACATCCGCCCTCGACTCATGGGAGCGGGGTGATCCCGCCACCGATCTGCGCTGCGAGGAGCTGCTCGATCACGAGCACAGCGCTTCGGGCACGCTGTTGCGCAGCGTCCGCCTGCGGCCGGGCTATGCGATCGACGCGGTCGACCAGCTGCTCGACGACATCCGCGCCCAGCTGCTCATCTACGAGGCGCAGGGCGGGGACGACTCCGCCTCCTAGGCGCCGGTCGCCACCGGGCGCCCCGGGGTGTTCGACCACTGGCTCCACGAGCCGGGGTAGATCTTCGCGTCGATGCCCGCCTCCGCGAGCACGAGTGCGCTGTGGGCGGCCGTGATCCCGGAGCCGCAGTAGAGCGCGACAGGGGCACCCGCGGTGACGCCGACGGCGGCGAAGCTCTCGCGCAGCGTGTCGACGTCGTTGAGGGTGCCGTCATCGCCGACGTGCTTCGTCGTCGGCAGGTTGACGGCGCCGGGGATGTGACCGGCGATCGGGTCGAGCGGTTCGATGTCGCCGCGGAAGCGCTCCGAGGCGCGCACGTCCAGCAGCACGCCGTGCTGCGGGAATTCGGCCGCCTCATCGATCGTGATGCTGTCGCGGGTGACGTCGTCGAGCGTCGCATTGCCGAGCGTGTACTCCACGGATCCGGCTTCGACCTCGCCCCCGGCCTCCGTCCAGGCGCGCCATCCGCCGTCGAGCACCCGGATGTCGACGCCGCCCTGACACAGCAGCCACCAGGCGCGTGCGGCGGCGAGTCCGCCGGCGTTGTCATAGGCGACGACCGTATCGCCGTCGTTGATGCCCCACCGGCGCACGGCGTCCTGCACCTGCTGCGTGGTCGGGAAGGGGTGGCGCCCGTCCTGCGGTGTGCCGTGCGCGGTGAGCTCGGTCTCGAGGTCTGCGTAGACCGCGCCCGGGATGTGTCCGGCGAGGTAGTCCTCACGACCGTCGGAGGGTCCTGCACCGGGCATGCTCAGCCGCCACCGCACATCGATGATGCGCACCCCGGTGCGCATCAGGTCGGCGAGCTGGGCGACATCCACGAGATGAGACATACCCACAGGCTACGCGGGCAGGACGATGAAGGGCACCGCGGCGCGAACGCTGCGGTGCCCTTCATCACGCGGGTGGGATCAGTTGTCGTCGTCCGACTCGTCCTCGTCGCCGGCCTCGACGGAGTCCTCGTCGGATGCGTCCTCCTCGGATGCCTCATCGGCGACGGCCTCATCGGCGGAAGCATCCTCGACCGGGGCGTCCTCGACCGGGGCGTCCTCGACCGGGGCGTCCTCGACGACCGTCTCATCCGCAACCGCGGCGACGGTCTCGTCTTCGAGGTCTTCGCTGCCGAGAACACCATCCGGACGGATGAGCTCCCGAACCTCGGCCATGAAGCTGTTCATCTGCTGCTGCTGCCAGCGCAGCTGACGCGTACGGTCCTCGGCGTCGCGCAGCACATCGGTCGCGTGGCCGGTGACGGTGGCGACGATCTTCTGCGCCTTCGCACGGGCGCGCTCGAGGGTCTCGCGGGAGCGGACCTGGGCGTCGGCCTCGATGGCCTGCGCCTGCGAGCGCATCAGACGCTCGTAGTCATCGGCCTTCGCGGAGATGCGCTTGGCGTGCTCGAGCGACGAGGCGACCTGCTCGTTGGCGTCGGTGGTGATGCGCTCCGCGTGCGCGACGGCCTGGTTGTGCAGCAGCAGGAACTCCTGCTGCGCCTCGTCCTGACGACGGGTGAGGGTCTCTTCGAACTCGAGGACGCGGGCGTTCATCTCGCGCACCTCGCGCTCGGCATCCGCGCGCTGCTGCGTCGTCTCGCGCGTGACCATCGAGCGCAGCGCCGCGGCGCCCTTCTCGGCCTCGGTGCGGACGGTCGCGGCCTCCTGCTCGGCCTGGTTGACCTTCTCGGCGGCGTGCGCGGCCTCGCGGTTGATGCGCGCCTCGTGCGCGGTGAACTCGGTGTCGATGCGCAGGCGCACCTGGTCGGCGTCGTGCTGGGCCTGGGCGGTGATGCGCTCGACCTCGGCCGCGAGCTCCATGCGGCGGGCATCGGCCTCGCCGCGCGCGGCCTCGAGCAGGCGCTCCGCCTGCACCGCAGCGTTCTGGATGAGCACGGTGGCCTGCTCCTCGGCGACCCGCAGGACCGCCTCGAACTGCATGCGCGAGCCCTCGGTGTCGCCGTCGCTCTTGGGCGCGTCGACGAGCTCGTTCGTGAGCGTCGAGACGTGGTTCTCGGCCTCTTCGGCCTGTGCCCGCGCGGCGACGAGGTCGGCCTCGAGCGCGGCGATGCGCGCTTCGTTCTCGGCCTGGGCCTCGGCGATGCGGGCGTCCTGCTGCTCCTGGAGCTCCTCGAGGCGGGCGGCGCTGGCGGCGGCGCGCTCGTCGCCCTCGGCACGGGCGGCCTCGACCTCGGCGCGCACCGACTCGATGTCGCGGTTCACACCTTCGCGGGCCTCGGCGAGCTCGCCCTCGGCACGATGCAGCTGCATGCGCAGTCCGGCGATCGCCGCGTCGACCTCGCCGCGATCGTAACCGCGGAAGCCGACCGTGAAGGCGCCCTGCTGCTCGCGGGGCTGACTCTGCCCCTGCGCCTGGTTCTGCCCCTGCACGAGCTGATCGAAGAAGTCAGCCCCCTGCGCGTCGTCGTGGGTGTTCTCGCGGGAGTCGTTCACAGAGGGACCTTTCTGGGTGTTGTGGATCGCTGGAGGAACCCGAATCCGGGTTCACAGGGTGGGGGGAGAATGCGATCCACAAAAGAGTGGGGAAGAGCAGTGATGAGGATCCCTTCTAGCCTAATCGAGCCGCCTGTGGATGGGGAACCGGGAGTTTCCACCCGCGCTGCGCCGAGCACTTGTTTTCGGCGCGGCGAAAAGATAGCTTTTCGGCATGCCGAAAAATGGTCGTTCGTGCGCCGCGTGGGCCGCGATGCTCACTGTGGCTTTCGCGCTGCCGGCCTGCGCCGCACCGATGCCCTCGACGGCGGATGCCGCATCCGATGGCCGTCCGGTCGTGCTGACGACCTTCACCGTGCTCGCCGACATCGCCCGAAACGTCGGCGGCGAGCACCTACAGATCCTCTCGATCACCACTCCGGGCGCCGAGATCCACGGATACGAGCCCACACCCGGTGACATCCGCCGGGCCTCCGACGCCGCGCTCATCCTCGACAACGGACTGGACCTCGAGGCCTGGTTCGCACAGTTCGTCGCCTCGGCGGATGCTCCGCACGCCGTCGCCTCGGACGGCGTCGAGCCGATCCCGGTCGCCCTCGGCGAAGCATCCGGCGCCCCCAACCCCCACGCCTGGATGAGCCCGCTCAACACGCAGCTCTACGTCGACAACATGGTCGCGGCCTTCAGCGACCTCGATCCCGCCCACGCCGAGGACTTCGCCGCCCGCGGCGCCGCCTACAACGCGGAGCTTCAGCAGATCCACGACGAGATGCTCGACGGCCTGAGCGATGTTCCCGTCGAGCGCCGCATCCTCGTCACCTGCGAGGGCGCGTTCAGCTACCTCGCCCGCGACGCCGGACTCGACGAGGCGTACATCTGGCCCGTCAATGCCGACCAGCAGGCGACGCCACGACGCATGGCCGCGACGATCGACACCATCCGCGAGCGCGATGTGCCCGCGGTTTTCTGCGAATCGACCGTCTCCGATCGGGCGATGCAGCAGATCGTGCAGTCCACGGATGCCGTGTTCGGCGGCGTCCTCTACGTCGATTCGCTGTCGGCCGCCGACGGGCCGGTGCCCACCTACCTCGACCTGCTGCGCCACGACGTCGACACGATCGTCGCCGGGCTGACGGGAGACGCCCCATGAATCCGGTCGATGTGCGTTCCGCGACCGTCCGCTACGGCGACGTGCTCGCCCTCGACGACGTGTCGATCTCCCTCGCCGCCGGCCGGATCACCGGCCTGGTCGGCATGAACGGGTCCGGCAAGTCGACACTGCTCAAGAGCATCCTCGGGCTCGTCCGCCCGGCATCCGGATCCGTCACGATCCACGGGAGCGACCCCGCGGGCGCGCGCCGGCGCGGGCTCATCGGTTACGTGCCCCAGAACGAGGACGTCGACTGGGCGTTCCCCGTCTCGGTGCGCGACGTCGTCATGATGGGGCGTTACGGCCGGCAGGGCATGCTGCGGCGAGCGCGGCAGTCCGACAGGGATGCCGTCGCCGAGGCCCTCGACCGCGTCGAGCTGGCCGATCTCGCCGACCGGCAGATCGGGCAGCTCTCCGGGGGCCAACGCAAGCGCGCCTTCGTCGCCCGCGGGATCGCTCAGGGCGCCGGGATCCTGCTGCTGGATGAGCCGTTCGCCGGCGTCGACAAGCGCAGCGAGGCGACGATCGTGCGCCTGCTTCGCGAGCTCGCGGCGTCCGGCAGCACGGTGCTCGTCTCCTCCCACGACCTGCACGCGCTGCCCGAGCTCGCCGATGACGCCGTGCTGCTGCGGAGTCGGGTCCTGTTCCACGGTTCGGTCGAGGAGGCGCTGGCTCCGCAGAACCTGTCGCGCGCCTTCGGACTGGAGGCGTCATGATCTGGGACTGGATTCTCGAACCCCTGCAGTACGAGTTCATGGTGCGCACCCTCGCGACGACCGTGATCGCGGCGGTGCTGTGCGCCGTGCTATCGTGCTGGCTGGTGCTGGTGGGCTGGTCGCTCATGGGCGATGCGGTCTCGCACGCGGTGCTGCCCGGGGTGGTGCTGGCCTACATCTTCGGGGCGCCGTTCGCGATCGGCGCGCTGGTCTTCGGCTTCCTCGCGGTCGGGCTCATCGGGCTCATCCGCGATACCAGCCGGGTGAAGGAGGACGCCGCGATCGGCATCGTCTTCACCACCCTGTTCGCGCTGGGGCTCGTGATGATCTCGGTCACCCCGAGCCACATCGATCTGAACCACATCATCTTCGGCAACATCCTCGGCGTCTCCCGGGCGGACCTCGCGCAGATCGCGATCCTCGCGGTCGTCGCTTTCACCGTGCTGATCGTCAAGCGCCGCGATCTGACGCTGTTCGCGTTCGACCCGACGCATGCCTTCGCGATCGGCCTGTCGCCGCGGCTGCTCAGCGCCCTGCTCCTGGGCGTACTCGCGCTCACCTCGGTCGTCGCCCTGCAGGTGGTCGGGGTGGTGCTCGTCGTCGCGATGCTCATCATCCCGGGCGCCACCGCCTACCTGTTGACGGATCGTTTCGGGCGGATGCTGGTGATCGCGCCCGTCCTCTCGGCGCTGTGCAGCGTCGTGGGCATCTATCTCAGCTACTGGTTGGACGCAGCATCCGGGGGTCTCGTCGTCGTCGTGCAGGGCGTCGTCTTCGCTCTCGTCTACCTGTTCTCGCCGCGTCAGGGCGTGATCGGGAGACGGGTGCGCGGGCGGCGGCTCAGCACCGCCCGCGCCGGGGTCAGCGTCCGTTCGGGGTAACGACCGCGCGACCCGAGAGCTCGCCGGCCTCGAGCCGGCGATAGGCCTCGAGCGCGTCGTCCATCGCGAAGTACTCGACGTCGGGGACGATCTTGCCCGCGCGGTAGAGGGCCGCGACCTCGTGGAGCTCCTCGATGGTGCCCCAGTAGGTGCTGGTGAAGTCGACCTCGTAGGGGACCTTGAAGAAGTTCCATGCGAACTCGCCGCCGGCGATGCCGACGACCGTGAGGCGGCCCTGACGGGCGACGACGGATGCGGCGAGCGCGATGGTCGGCGCGACGCCCACGAAGTCGAACACGGCGTTGACGCCCTTGCCGCCGGTGAGCTCGCGGATGCGCTCGGCCTGGCCCTCGCCGCCGGGGACCGTGATGGCGCCGAACTCCTCGGCACGAGCCATGGCCTCGGGCTTCATGTCGGTCGCGATGACGGTGGCGCCCGTGATCGCGGTGAGGATCTGCACGGCCACGAGGCCGAGGCCGCCGAGGCCGATCACGAGGGCGGTCTTGCCGCCGCCCGCCAGCTTCGGCAGCGACAGCTTGATGGCGTGGTACGGGGTGAGCCCGGCATCCGCCAGCGGGGCGGCGGCGTAGGGGTCGGCGTCGCCGAGGGGCACGAGGTTGCGGGCGGGCACCGTCATGTACTCGGCCATGCCGCCGTCACGGCCGAGGCCGGAGGCCATGTAGGGCATGTCGGCGACGTTGTCGCAGTAGGTGTCCTGGCCGCGCGAGCACGGTGCGCAGTGTCCGCAGCCGATGGGCCCGTAGACGAGATAGGCGTCGCCCTTGTTCAGGCCCGTGACGCCCTCGCCGACCTCTTCGACCCAGCCGGAGCTCTCGTGGCCGAGGATGTACTTCGGCTCGAGCTGGGTCATGCCCATGCTCGCGTCGTAGTCGGCGTACACGGCGACATCGGAGTGGCAGGCGCCGGCGCCGGCGACCTTCAGCAGCACCTCCCCGGGGCCCGGCGTGGGCTTGTCGACCTCGGTCAGAGCCGGCTTGGTCTTCCAGTTCTCGAATACGACGGCGCGCATGCTGCCTCCTTGAGCGTGTGGGTTGGTCGGGCCGGGTCCGGTCCCGACGATCCGAGGCTATCGAGCGGGGCCGCGATGCGACAGGACCGGGCCCGTAACGCGCCGGTCACATGGCTTCCGTAGCCTGGATGCATGGCAACACCCTGGCGCGCGCACGACGACGGCATCAACTTCCACACCCGCAAGTGGGTCCGGCCCGAGGACCTCAACGCGAACGGCTCGCTGTTCGGCGGGAGCCTGCTGAAGTGGATCGACGAGGAAGCCGCGATCTACGCGATCGTGCAGCTGGGCAACTACCGCGTGGTCACCAAGCTCATCTCGGAGATCAACTTCGAGGCATCCGCACTGCAGGGCGACCTGATCGAGATGGGACTCACCGCGACCGAGTTCGGCCGCACGTCGCTGACGATGCGCGCCGTGGTGCGCAACATGATCACCCGCAAGCGCATCCTGACGATCGAGAAGATCGTGTTCGTGAACCTCGGCGACGACGGGCGCCCCGCCCCGCACGGCTACGACTCGATCACCTACGACCGGGACCGGATGCCGCGCGAGCACGCCGCGACCGACACGATCCGCCTCCCCGGCGTCTGACCTCTCAGCGGCGCAGCAGCTTCTTCCACCGCTTCTGCACGACGATCGGAACCGGTTGGGTGACGACGGCATCGACGGTGAGCGAGCTGTTGTCGGGGCCGATGATCGCGATCGGCGTGGTCAGGGTCATCTCATCGGGCGTGACGGGCATCTTCGCCAGCGCGCGGTGCGCCCGCACATAGGCGGGCACGAGGATGACGACGGCGCCGAGCCACGCGAGCGGGTTGCTCAGCGCGACGCCGCCGAAGCCGAGCACGGCGCCGAGCGCGACGGCGGCGCCCACGCGCATGAACAGCTCGATGACTCCGGTCACGGTGGGAATCAGCGCCTGGCCGAGTCCCTGAAGCGCTCCGCGCAGCACGAACAGCACACCGAGCAGCGCGTAGCTGGCGCCGTTGATGATGAGCATGAGGTGGGCGAGTTCGACGACCTCATCGGAGCCCTCTCCGACGAACAGGCGCACGAGGTGCGTGCCGAAGGCGATGAGGACGGCACCGAGGACGAGGGATGCCGCGATCGCCATCCACGTCGCCTGGACGACGCCGGATCGGATGCGGTCGGGGCGGCGCCCGCCGAAGTTCTGCGCGACGTACATCGACACGGCGAGACCGAGGGATTGCAGCAGTGCGGTGGCGAGGCTGTCGACGCGCGATGCCGCGGTGTAGGCGGCGACCGCCTCGGATCCGAGCAGGTTGAGGGCCACCTGCACGACGAGGGTGCCGATCGCGATGATCGAGGCCTGGAAGCCCATCGGGAGCCCGAGGCGCAGGTGGTCGGCGATGTCGGCGCGGGTGATCCGCCAGTCGGCGCGGCGCACGTGCAGCACCGGCATCCGCCGCCGCACGAATACGAGGCACAGGAGAACCGAGACGGCCTGCGAGACGACCGTCGCGAGTGCGGCCCCGGCGACGCCCCAGCCGACGGGACCCACGAGCACGATCACGAGGACGACGTTGAGGACGCAGGCGATCGTGAGGAAGATGAGCGGCGTCTTGGAGTCTCCGATCGAGCGGATGATCGCCGACAGGTAGTTGAAGAACATCGTCGCCCCGCCGCCGAGGAAGCTGATCTGCGTGAACAGCGTCGCCTCGGCGAGCAGTTCGGGCGGTGTCTGCATGAGCACGAGCACGGGTTCGGCCAGCAGCGGCCCGCCCACCGTGATGAGAATGCTCGCGACCGCGGCGAGCACGGTGCCCGTGGCGACCGATCGGCGCACGGCGGCGAAGTCCTTCGCGCCGAAGGCCTGCGCGGTCGGGATCGCGAAACCGCTCGTCATGCCCCACGCGAATCCGAGCAGCAGGAACAGGAGTGAGCCCGTCGCGCCCACCGCCGCCAGAGAGTTCACCCCGAGCTCGCGTCCGACGACGATCGTATCGACGACCTGGTAGAGCTGCTGCACAATGTTGCCGATGAGCAGCGGCACGGAGAAGGCGAGGATGACGCGCCACGGGCGTCCGGTGGTGAGAGAGGTGGCCATGCGACAGGGGCTTCCGGGACGATACGGGTGATGTGCATGCCGCGTTACGGCGAGGAGTCAGTGTATCGAATCGTTTCGATCTCAACCTTGACGAAAGATGGGCGGATGCCGCCGGATCACCGCGAGTCGTAGCGAGCCCGCGCCGCCTCGACCTCGGGCTGGTGCGCGAGGGCCCAGGTCCCGATCGTGACCGCGATCGGCACGAGCGTCGCGCCGAGCGGGGTCAGCTCGTACTCGACCCGCGGCGGCACCTCGGCGTGCGCCGTGCGCTCGACGAGCCCATCACGCTCGAGCTGCCGCAGCGTTCGGGTGAGCATGCGCTGGGAGATGCCGGGGATGCGCTGGAGCAGCTCGGTGAAGCGCATCCGGTCGCACTGCAGCGTGGCGACGAGCAGCAGCGACCACTTGTCCCCGACCCGGTCGAGCATCTCCCGGACCATTCGCCCGGCGGATTCGTCGAAGGAGCAGGTGTTCTCATAGCCGAAACCCTCATCGCGGGCCGCGACCGCCGGTAACACCGATGTGCCTTTTGTACGCGTCATCCCTCTCCCCCATTCTTGGTTACTGATCGTAACAATCGAACCCCGCAGAACAGGACACCGAATGCTCATCGCCCTCTGGATCGTCAACGCCCTCCTCGCGCTCGCCATGCTCGGCGGCGGCGGCATGAAGCTCGTCACCCCGAAGGCCACGCTCGCCGAGCGCGGCATGCCCTGGACGGAGGACTTCTCGTCGCTGTCCATCAAGGCCATCGCCGCGCTCGAGGTCATCGGCGCACTGGGCCTCATCCTGCCGCTGCTCACCGGGATCGCGACGATCCTCGCCCCCATCGCCGCCGTCGGCCTCGCCATCATCATGGTCGGCGCCACCGTGGTGCACCTGCGCCGCCACGAGCCCGCCGCACCCGCACTCGGTCTCACACTGCTCGCGGTCGCGAGCGCCGTCCTCGGATTCCTCACGGTCTGAGCGCGGTCATTTCTCCGCGGCGGCAGCCCCCAGATTCCCGCCCTGGCTGGAGACGAAGGTGCTGATCGTCGGCGCGATCGTGCGCATCTCGGGCTGGCGCAGGATGAAGACGCTCAGCGCGAACTCGTTCCAGATCGCGACGCTCGTGAGGATCACGACGGTCGCGGTGACGGGCCGCAGCATCGGGAAGACCACGCGGAAAAGCGTCTGCACCGGGCCTGCGCCGTCGATGACGAACGGTTCGTCGCCTACTCGACGACGCTTCTCATCCGGGCATCCACCGTCGGCACGACGCCGCCGGCGGGCCGCTGAATCGGCGACCGTTCTCCGAGGAGGGCGTTCAGCCCTTGCTGGTGACGAGTTCGCCGCCGAGCCGCTCGGCCACCCGCGGACGCGCGATGCGCGGCTCACGGACCGGTGCGACGGCCGGTTGTTCGACGGCCGCTGCGGATTCCTCGACGACGGCCACGATCGCGGGCGCGGGACGCGCCTCGATCGCCCGGACCGCGACGCGCAGGCCGAGTCCGGCGACAAGCGCGACGATGAGCGCGCTCCCCGCGACGATCGCCGGGATCCACTGACCCGAGAACCCGGATGCGAGGCTCATGACCGCCCCGACGATCCAGACTCCCGTGGCGCCGCCGACCACGCCCGCCGCGGACCTTGCGACGGCGAGCAGCACGACGATCGCGCATGCGACCGCGATGACAGCGCCGATGATCCCGAACGGCAGGAAGAACGCCGCCAGATCACGAAACACACCAATTGTTGACATTTTGACCCCCCGGTCAGCCTCCGTACCCATAAATGTACGCAGGGCTTCGGACATTCGCATCCATCGAGAGGATGACGTTATGGAAACGGGAGGATGATGGAGAGGTGGCCGTTCCTCTTTCTGACCTGACCCGGATGCCGGACCCGCAGCTCGTGTACGCCTCCGACGGCGTGCAGCTCGCGACCTACAGCTGGGGCGAGCTGGATGCTCCGACCGTCGTGATCGTCCACGGCTTCGCGTCGAACGCCCGCGACACATGGGTGCTGACCGGCTGGGCGCGCGAGCTGA
Source organism: Microbacterium sp. GXF6406 (assembly GCF_054798215.1). Taxonomy (NCBI): domain Bacteria; kingdom Bacillati; phylum Actinomycetota; class Actinomycetes; order Micrococcales; family Microbacteriaceae; genus Microbacterium; species Microbacterium sp. GXF6406. The sequence continues at coordinate 98,855 of NZ_JBSJZH010000009.1, forward strand.
CGGATGCCGGGTACCGCGTGCTGGCGCTGGATCAGCGCGGTCACGGCAAGAGCGACAAGCCGCACGATCCCGGTGCCTACGCGATCCGCACTCTCGCGACGGATGTCGAGACGGTCATGGACACCTATCTCGTCGAGGAGGCCTATTACATCGGCTATTCGCTCGGCGCCCGCGTCGGCTGGGAGGTCGTGCGCGACCTCCCCCACCGCATCGACCGCGCCGTGCTCGGGGGCGTGCCCGACGGCATCCCTCTCGAGCGGCTCGACCTCGACCAGGTGCGCACGTTCATCGCGACCGGCGAGCCCGTCACCGACCCGGCGACGAAGAGCTACATCACCCTCACCCAGCGGGTGCCCGGCAACGATCTGAACTCGCTGCTCGCCCTCGCCGAGGGCATGCGCGCGACCCGCACGATCGACCCGGATCCGGCGAGCGCCCCGGTGCGGCCGGTCCTGTTCGCGACGGGCGAGAAGGATGGCGTGATCGCCGGTTCGCGGGCGCTGGCGGACGCCGCGCCCGACAGCCGGTTCTTCGAGATCCCGGGACGCAACCATTTCAATGCACCGGGTTCGCGCGCGTTCAAGGATGCTGCGCAGCAGTTCCTCGCCGAAGGAGCGCTGTCCGGGGCATCCTGAGCCGCGGCATCCGTTCTACGATCGGTTCATGCCCTCTGCAATCCCCGCCATCATCGCCACGAACGCCACCGACCCGCTCGCCCCCGGAACCATCGAACGGCGCGATGTGCGCGCGAACGATGTGCGCATCGCCATCCGCTGGGCGGGCATCTGCCACTCCGACATCCACACCGTAAACGGCGACTGGGGCCCGCAGCGCTACCCGCTTGCGGTCGGCCACGAGATCGTCGGCACCGTCGCCGAGATCGGCGCGGACGTCACCGAGTTCGTCGTCGGCGACCGCGTCGGAGTCGGATGCATGGTCGGTTCGTGCCGCGAGTGCGCGAACTGCGTCTCCGGCGACGAGCAGCACTGCGAGAAGGGCATGATCGGCACCTACGGCGCGATCGACTTCGACGGCTCGGTGACCCAGGGCGGCTACTCGACCGAGGTGGTCGTCGCCGAGGACTTCGTGCTGCACGTTCCCGAGACGATCCCCTACGAGGCCGCCGCTCCCCTGCTCTGCGCCGGCATCACCACCTACTCGCCGCTGCGCCACTGGAACGCGGGCCCCGGCACGAAGGTCGCCGTCATCGGCCTGGGCGGACTCGGCCACATGGCCGTCAAGATCGCACACGCCATGGGCGCCGAGGTCACCGTGCTCTCCCGCTCGCTGGCCAAGAAGGACGACGCCCTGAAGCTCGGCGCCGACCACTACTTCCCCACCGAGGACCCCGAGACCTTCACGGCGCTGCGCAACACCTTCGACCTGATGATCAACACGGTCTCGGCGCCGATCGACATCGACGCGCACCTCGACCTGCTCGCCATGGGCGGCGCGCTCGTGAACGTCGGTCTGCCGCCCGAGGCACTGCCGGTCAGCGTCAACCGTCTGATCCGCGGCCGTCGTTCGTTCGCAGGGTCCAACATCGGCGGCATCGCCGAGACGCAGGAGATGCTCGACTTCTGCGCCGAGCATGGCATCGCCCCCGAGGTCGAGGTCACCTCCGCTCAGGACGTCAACGAGGCTTGGGAGCGGGTGCTCGCCGCCGACGTGCGCTACCGCTTCGTGATCGACACGACGACGATCGCGTGATCGCTGCGGCGCGTCGGATCCGCCCGGCGCGCCGCAGAAAAAGCCCTGATCAGACGGGGTCGGTTTCCCCTATCGCTCAGCTTTCGCTATTCTCGACCACTTCGGCTCCCGCATGACGGGGGCGTTACGCAACGCGAGATGAATATACGAAACGGGTGATGGTCGTGAACCATTCCAGCAATATGTCGAGCTCGAAAGGTCGGAAGAAGCAGGCGCACAGGCGTCGGCGTCTCCGCGTAGACGATGTGCTGGTGGTGAAAAAATCCCGCATCCGAACCGCCATCTCCGGCACCGTCGTCGGAAACTTCATGGAGTGGTTCGACTTCGGCATCTACGGCTACCTGGCCATCACGATGGCCGCGGTCTTCACCGAGGGACTGCCCCGCGAGGCGGGAATCCTCGTCACGCTGCTCGGCTTCGCCGTGTCCTTCCTCGTCCGCCCGCTCGGCGGACTCGTGCTCGGCCCGCTCGGCGACAAGATCGGCCGCCAGAGGGTGCTGTTCTTCACGATGGCGATCATGGCGGCATCCACCGCCCTCATCGGCGTCCTGCCCACCGCCGCCCAGATCGGCCTGTGGGCGATCGTGCCGCTGTACCTGCTGAAGATGGTGCAGGGCTTCTCGACCGGCGGCGAGTACGCCGGTGCGGCGACCTACGTCGCCGAGTTCTCCTCCGACCGCCGCCGCGGCTACTGGTCGTCGCTGCTGGATGTCGGGTCGTACCTCGGCTTCGCCGCCGGAGCATCGACCGTCGCCCTGGTCACGGTCATCACCGAGACGGTGTCGGGCCCCGGCGCCATGCTCGACTACGGCTGGCGCATCCCGTTCCTCATCGCCCTTCCGCTGGGCGTCGTGGCCATCTGGTTCCGCCTGCGCATCCCCGAGACTCCGGCATACGAGGTCGCGGAAGAGGCCGGCGAGACTGAGATCGATGATGCCGACCCGCTCGCCCGCCACGGCATCCTCGGAATCCTCCGCCACCACTGGCGCGCGGTGCTCATCTGCATGGCGATCGTCGCCGCGACGAACACCGTCAGCTATGCGCTGACGAGCTACATGCCCACCTATCTCGAGAACGCGGTCGGCGTCTCGAACCTCGTGGCCGCGATGTCGACGGTTCCGGTGCTCATCGCCCTCGCCCTGTGCATCCCGCTCGTCGGGCGCCTGTCCGATCGGGTCGGACGTCGCCCGATCTACCTGGCCGCCTCTATCGCGACGCTGGTCCTCACGGTCCCCGGTTTCGCGATCATGCAGACGGGTCAGATGTGGGCGATCATGCTCGCGCTCGTGATGGTGGCGCTGCCGCTCGCGCTGTGGATCGGGCCGTCCGCCTCGGCGCTGCCGGCACTGTTCCCCACGGCATCCCGTTTCGGGGCGATGGCGATCGCCTACAACGTGTCGGTGTCGCTGTTCGGCGGAACCACACCCCTGTTCAGCGAGGGCCTTATCCAGCTGACCGGCAACACGTTCATGCCGGCGTTCTACATCATGCTGTTCGCGGTCATCGGCGGCGTCGCGGCATTCACGATGCCCGAGTCCGCCCGGCGCCCGCTTCTGGGCTCGCTGCCGACCGTCGAGACGAAGGCCGAGGCCGTCGAGCTCGTCGCCGGTCAGGACGAGAACCCGCTCATCGACACGAGCACGATGCCGCTCGACATCATCCCGCCGGCTGATCCGTCGCAGAAGGGCGAGCTGGCCGGGGTCTGACGTGAAAGGAGTGCGGGGTATGGCCGCCCCGCACTCCTTCCCTTCGCAGCCGACCGCGGCTGACGCGTCAGGCCTCGCGGCGCGGCAGCACCCAGCCTGCACGCGGGAAGTGGCACGTGTAGCCGTTGGGGATGCGCTGCAGATAGTCCTGGTGCTCGGGCTCGGCCTCCCAGAAGGGGCCCTCGGCCTCGATCTTGGTGACGGCCTTGCCCGGCCACAGGCCCGAGGCGTCGACGTCGGCGATCGTCTCGCGGGCGACGCGCTCCTGCTCCTCGCTCAGCGGGAAGATCGCCGAGCGGTAGCTCGAGCCGATGTCGTTGCCCTGGCGGTCGAGCGTCGAGGGGTCGTGAATCTGGAAGAAGAACGCCAGGATGTCGCGGTAGGTGGTCGCGGCTGGATCGAACACGATCTCCACGGCCTCGGCGTGCCCGGGGTGGTTGCGGTAGGTGGCGTTCGCATTCTCGCCGCCGGTGTAGCCGACACGGGTGTCGAGCACGCCGGGCTGGCGGCGGATGAGGTCTTCCATGCCCCAGAAGCAGCCGCCGGCGAGCACGGCGGTCTCGGTGCCGGGTGTGCGGGTGATGGTTCCGGTATCAGTCATGAAAACACTCCTTCTCGTGCTTCCAGTCTGACGCATCCCGCGCCCATCGGATCCGCCACGGCACGAGGCCCCTCCCGCGCCAGGGGGGATGGCGCGGGAGGGGCCTCGGTCACCGGCGGGGGAACCGGTGGTTTACAGGGCCTTCCAGGGGCTGAAGATCCACCAGCCGCTGCCGGGGGCCTGGTTACGGGTCCACCAGCGCGCCTGATATTCCTCACCCTTGTGGACGACCTTCTCACCGGCGGTGAAGATGCGCGATGCGGTCCAGACGGCGTTGCCGTCGGCATCCGTCGAGATCTCCTGCCAGGCGCCGTACGGGCTCTTGCCGGGCGTCTCGTTCCACGACCACCAGGCGGCCTTCCAGGTGCTGCCCTTGTGGGTGACGACGTCGCCGGCGCCGTAGATGGCGCGCGGGTTCCACGCGGCGGCTCCGGGCTCCTCCGGCGCGGCCGGCAGCTCGATCGCGACCTCGTCGGCGACGGTGTCCGCGGTCAGCGAGCCGTTGGTGCCGCTGGCGGCGACGGATGCTGCGACCACGCGACCCGCGTCGATGTCGGCGCCCGTGAGGGCGACCGTGACGGCATCGAGCGCGGCGCTCTCGCCCGCGGCGAGCGCACCGATCTCGATGTCGCCGGCGGTGACGCCGTCCAGGCGCACGTTGCCGGTGTTGGTGACGGTCGTCGTCCATTCGACGGAGTCGGCGGTGTCGGCGAACCCGTTGCCGTTCGCGTCGTTCCAGACGCCGGTCGTGGCGACCGCGAGGGCCGGGGCGCGCTCGATCACGTCGACCTCGCCGCTGGCGACGGAGAACTCCTTCGCGCTCTGGCCGACGGCCTCCATGCGCCATTCGGTGTCGATCTCGAAGAATCCGCGGTCGAGGTCGTCCTGGGTGACGGTGTAGCGCGGGGTCCCGCAGGTGTACCCGGCGGCGGGCGCCAGGTCGCGGTAGCGGCAGTTGCCGGCGCCGTGCTCGGGCAGGAACGGTGCGAGGGCCCCGGCGGTCGGGACGACCGTGGCCGTCAGCGGTCCGGTGTTGTCGACGCGGAACGCGTAGGGAACCGCATCGCCCACCGCATACGGGTCGGTGGCCAGGTCGCGGCCCGCGTCATCGCGCGAACCGGTGATCGTGGCATCCAGAGCGCCATCGCGCAGCACGACCGTCGCGCCGGTGTGCGTCACGGTGACCGGGTCGACGGCGCCATCGGTCGGTGCGATCGTGAACGAGAACTCGGGCGTGAAGGTTCCGCGGTCGATGTCCTCCTGCGTCAGCGTGACGCGCGGGGTGCTGCAGTTGTACGCGTCGTAGGCGGGCAGCTTCTGCCACTGGCAGGCGGTGGGCGCGAAGCCGCTCGTGAAGTTGTTCGCTGCCGGGACGACCACGGTCTCTTCGTTCGATGTGCTGACCACGCGCGTCTGGAAGCTGAGCACATCGCCGGCCTGGTACGGGTTCGCGGCGATGTCGCGGGCGGCCGTGGTGTTCGTGACGGTGAGGGTCGCGCCGAGGATCGACTCGCGCGGCAGGATCATCGTCGCGGTCGTCTGGCTCAGGCGGCCGTCGGCAGCCGTGAACGCGGCCTGCAGCTTCTGCGTGTTCGAGGCTCCCGCGGGGGCGGTCAGCTCGACGTCGACCGTGACGCTCTCGCCCGGGGCGAGATCGGTGACGGAGGCGTCGGATGCCGTCCAGCCGGCGCCGACGAGGAACGACACCGTGCCGCTGAGGGCCGTGTCCTCCTGGTTGGTGACGGTGACCGGAACAGTGGTCGCGACCTCGGGCTCGAGAGTCATCTCGGGGACCGACAGCGGGGCGCAGGCGGCGTTGAGCCACTCCTCGTCGAACGAGGAGAAGCGGGTGTCGTTGGTGTAATTCGACTCCCACAGCACGCCGATGCGGCCGTCATCGATCGAGGTGACGGTCGAGTAGCCGAAGCTGCCGGTCTCGATCGTGCGCAGGCCCGGCCAGGTGTCGCCGTCGTCGCAGGAGAGGCGCACGCCGCCGTTGACGCGGTTCGCGTTCGCGCCGTTGTTCGCGTTGGTGAACAGGAGCTTCTTCGCGTCGGCGCTGCCCTCGGGGGCATCGGGGTGCAGACGCACGATAGAGCCGTTGTTCGTGGGATCGGGAAGCTCGGGGTCGCTCGTGACGGGTCCGTAGGTGACGCCGCCGTCCTCGGAGATCGCGACCTTTCGCATGCGGCCGTTGGCGCTGTCGCGCGAATTGAGCATGACGCGGCCGTCGCTGAGTTCGACGGTCTTGTTCTCGTCCATCGAAGTGCCGACGAATTCGCCGCGCTGCCAGGTCTCGCCGTGATCATCGGAGTAGACCGAGTAGGCCTGGATAACGTCGGATCCATTCGCCTGGCGGACGACGCCGGCGTACTGCTGGATGAGACGCCCGGCGTATTCGCCATAACGCAGCTGGATGCCCTCACCGGAGGTGGCGAACATGCCCTTCACGTCACCGGGGACGACCTGGTAGACGCCGTTGACGGTCTCGCCGTTCGCGGGCTTGGTGACGTTCGTGATGGGGCGGGGTTCACTCCAGGTGACACCTCCGTCGTCGGAGCGCACGACCACCGTGCTCGTCACCTGACGGTCATCGTCGTCGTTGCCCCAGGCGCTGCCGTGGAAGCCCTGGTCCTTGGAGTACACGAAGAACGCGAAGAGGCTGCCGGTCTCGACGTCGTGCACGAAGCTCGGGTCGGAGTAGCCGTACTGGCCGGCGCCGACCTTGCCCTCCGCGATGAACTGCAGCGGGCCCCAGGTCTGGCCGTTGTCGACCGAACGGCGCATGATGATCGAGTTCGGGTTCGGGGAGTCCGCGGCGCTGCCGGGGCGGGCGTCCCACGACGCGACGATGACGCCGTCGCCCAGGTGCGCGAGCGCCGGGATGCGATAGAAGAAGTTCTCGGCGGTGCGATCGGCTGCGATGTTCTGCATGCTGTACGTGCCGGGTGCCGCGGTCGGGTCGGTGAGGTACTCGGGGGCGGTCGCGGCATAGGCGCCGGTCGTCGGGACGACGAGGGCGAGCGCGAGAGCGCCGACGAGACCGAACTTGGCTCCGCGGCTGCGCAGACAGTCGCGCAGGGGACCTTCGGGGGGTGGTGCATGGACAGGCCTTTCTGCTCGTGCAAGAGAAACCAGACGTCAGACGTCAGATTTCTCAACACCATAGCGAGGACGATGAGCCGACCGCAATAGACTTTTCGGCATCGATCCAGAAACGGAGCACGCCATGCCCGCACCGTCACCGCGCCTGGTGGGCGACGCCGCCGTGCGCGCAGAGATCGCCGGCGCGGTCTGGTCGCTGCAGCCCGCCGAACGCGGTCTCGACGCCAACATCATCGACCTGCCCGCGGGCGATGAGATCGCCCGTCACGACGGCCCCGCGCTCGACGTGCTGATCCTCGTGCTCGATGGCGGCGGAGTGCTCGAGACGGCCGGCGAGCCCATCGACCTGACGCCGGGCGCACTGGCATGGCTCCCGCCGCACTCCGAGCGCCGCTTCATCGCCGGAGCATCGGGCCTGCGCTACTTCTCCGTGCACGCGAGAAAGCCCGGGCTCACGATCGGCGCCGCCCCCGCACTCGACGAATGAGCCGGATGACCGATTACACCCTGGCCCTCGCGGCGTTCGAAGCCGCTCTCATCGTGGCCGGGGTGCCCATGCAGGCCCCCGGCGCAGCGAATATCCGCCGGGATCCACGGGATGCGCACGCTCGAAGCATCCGCCATGAACTTCAGCAGTGGCTCGACTGGGGAGGGCCAGCACCCGCAAAGAGTGGGAGCTACACGCCCGTTTTCGGGAGCTTCCGCAAGCTCGACCATGAGAATTCCGCGCTCCTGCAAGACGCTTTCGATCGCCTCTATTCCGATGAGAATGGCCTCCCCACCCCCTGGAACGAGCAGGTTCTGGACTCTGCACCGCGAGGTTCGCTGGCGCCGATCGCCTCCGAATCCCAGCGTTCGATCCTGCTCGATCTCAGGAGCGGCAGGGTGCTCGCACAAGGGCACTGGGACCACGACAGGTTCCGTGTTCTCGCCCCGAGCATGGCCGAGCTGCTCACCGGCTGGACCGACCTGGTCACCAACGACATGACCTACAACAGCGGCACCCGAACATGGATCCCCCGCCGCACGGACAGCAACTGGAACGAAGGGCGCCTCCGCATCGGCGGGTTCGTGTGACCCCGCCCCCTTCCGAAGCACCTGCGCACAACCGCATGGACACGCCCCGAACTTCATGGAAGTATCAGACATCTGATGTCTAAGCCGCTGCACACCCCCACGGCAGCACCGGCCTTCGTTCGAAGCTCGATTCGCTTCATCGCCGTGACAACGATCACACTCGCACTCACTTTCACGATCCTGACCACCAGCAGTTCCGGCGCGCTGGCTCAAGCTCCAGCGCAATCCCCGAGCCAGGTCACTTCCGCACCGTTTGGGCGTGAGGAACGGACTGGTGACAGGTTCGGTTTAGGCCGCGAGTGTGAGCGGCTCGGCTAGCTTGGCGTCGAACGCGATAGGCGTCAAGCCGCCGAGTGTGTCCTGCGCTCGTTGGCGGTGGTACTTCCGCTCGATCCAGACGACGATCGCGAGGCGCAGGTCCTGCCGGCTCGCCCACCGCTGCTGATTCAGCACGTTCGTCTGGAGGAGTGACCAGAAGCTCTCCATGGCGGCGTTGTCTCCGGCCGCGCCGACCCGGCCCATCGATCCGACCATGTCGTGGCGGCGCAGCTCGCTGGCCATGGCTCTGCTGCGAAACTGACTGCCTCTATCTGCGTACAGGATGCATCCGGCAACGGGGTCTGTCAGGTTAACGGTGGATCTGGCCTGGCGCATTCTTAGTTGATTCGGCCTTCGAAGGTGATCGCGAAGGCG